>CAOKNO010000074.1 GCA_948470065.1 uncultured Eubacterium sp.
ATGAGTTACTCGCGACAAAAGGAAGTATTGGAAATGCCGAATCTCATTGAGGTTCAGAAGAACTCTTACAACTGGTTTATCAAGGAGGGATTGAAAGAAGTATTCCGGGATATTTCCCCAATCGCAGATTACAGCGGGCAATTGAGCCTGGAATTTGTTGATTTTACGTTATGTGAGAATGAAGTGAAGTACTCAATTGCAGAATGCAAGGAACGTGATACGACTTATGCTGCCCCTTTAAAAGTAACCGTAAGGTTCTATAACAAAGAAGCGCTTGAGAAAGTCAAAGACTATGAGATCTTCATGGGCGATTTACCACTTATGACAGCAACGGGAACCTTTGTGATCAACGGTGCGGAACGTGTTATCGTCAGCCAGTTGGTCCGTTCTCCCGGTATCTATTATGGAATAGCACACGACAAAGTCGGGAAGACACTGTATTCCTGCACCGTGATCCCGAACCGTGGCGCATGGCTGGAGTACGAAACGGATTCCAACGATGTATTCTATGTACGTGTAGATAGGACAAGGAAAGTCCCGGTTACAGTGCTGATCCGCGCGCTTGGCCTTGGGACGAACCAGGAGATTATAGATTTATTCGGTGAAGAACCAAAGATTATCGCAAGCTTCGGGAAAGACGTAGCGACGAATTACCAGGAAGGCTTGCTAGAATTATATAAGAAGATTCGCCCAGGCGAACCTCTGACTGTGGAAAGCGCTGAGAGTTTAATCAACGCGATGTTTTTTGATCCCAGGCGTTATGACCTGGCGAAGGTCGGAAGGTATAAGTTTAATAAGAAGCTGCATTTGAAGAACCGCATAAGCGGACAGGTCCTTGCAGAAGATGTGGTGGACGCTTCTACAGGGGAAATCCTTGCAGAGCGGGGCGCTGCCATTACCCGCGAGCTTGCAGGGCGGATCCAGGATGCGGCGATCCCATTTGTATGGGTGCAGGGGGAGGAACGCAATATCAAGGTGCTGTCCAACCTGATGGTGGACGTCAAGCATTATGTTGACATTGATGATAAAGAGGCGAAGCAGCTTGGTATTACAGAGTCAGTATACTACCCCGTCTTAGAAAAAATACTGGAAGAACATGGAAGCTTGGAGGAAATCAAGGACGCGCTGCGTAGGAATGCGGCGGATTTGATCCCGAAGCATATCACAAGGGAAGATATCCTGGCTTCTATTAACTATAATATGCATTTGGAATATGGCCTTGGGAATGATGACGATATCGACCATTTGGGCAACCGTAGGATCCGCGCGGTCGGGGAACTGCTTCAGAACCAGTACCGGATCGGCCTTTCGAGGATGGAGCGCGTCGTGCGTGAACGTATGACGACCCAGGATCTGGAGGGGATTTCCCCGCAGACCTTGATTAACATCAAGCCGGTGACGTCTGCGGTTAAGGAATTTTTCGGATCTTCCCAGTTGTCCCAGTTTATGGATCAGAACAACCCGTTGGGAGAACTGACCCACAAGCGCCGTCTGTCGGCTTTGGGGCCTGGCGGCCTGTCTAGGGACCGCGCCGGGTTTGAGGTCCGCGACGTGCATTATTCCCACTATGGCAGGATGTGTCCGATTGAGACGCCGGAAGGTCCGAATATCGGCTTGATCAACTCCCTTGCGACGTATGCAAGGATTAATGAGTATGGCTTTGTGGAAGCTCCGTACCGCAAGATTGACAAATCCGATCCGAAGAACCCCAGGGTTACGGATGAGGTTATCTATATGACTGCGGACGAAGAAGATAACTACCATGTGGCGCAGGCGAACGAGGCGTTGGACGAGGAAGGGCATTTCGTAAGAAATTCCGTATCCGGCCGTTACCGGGAAGAAACACAGGAATATGAAAAGAGCATGTTCGATTATATGGACGTTTCCCCGAAGATGGTGTTCTCAGTTGCTACGGCGCTGATCCCGTTTTTGGAAAACGACGATGCGAACCGTGCGTTGATGGGTTCTAACATGCAGCGTCAGGCAGTACCGCTCCTTACGACGGAATCCCCGGCAGTCGGGACCGGTATGGAGCCGAAAGCAGCCGTGGACTCTGGCGTATGCGTGCTGGCAAGGCGCGCCGGCGTTGTGGAACGTTCAGTATCGAACGAGATTACGATAAAGACAGAGGAAGGCAAGCGTGACGTCTATAAATTGACGAAATTTTCCCGCAGCAACCAGTCGAACTGTTATAACCAGCGGCCGATTGTGTTCAAAGGGGAGAAGGTAGAGGCAGGCCAGGTTATTGCAGACGGCCCGTCTACGTCGAATGGCGAGCTTGCGCTTGGGAAGAACCCCTTGATTGGGTTTATGACTTGGGAAGGTTATAATTATGAAGACGCCGTCCTTTTGAGCGAACGGCTGGTGCAGGAGGACGTCTATACTTCTGTGCATATTGAAGAGTACGAAGCGGAAGCGCGCGACACCAAGCTAGGGCCGGAAGAGATTACCAGGGACGTGCCAGGCGTCGGCGACGAAGCGTTAAAAGACTTAGATGAAAGAGGGATTATCCGTATCGGCGCGGAAGTACGTGCCGGGGATATCTTAGTAGGCAAGGTAACGCCGAAGGGGGAAACCGAGCTGACGGCAGAAGAACGCCTTCTGCGGGCGATTTTCGGGGAAAAGGCAAGGGAAGTCCGCGATACTTCTTTGAAGGTCCCGCATGGGGAATACGGCATTGTCGTAGACGCAAAGGTATTTACCAGGGAGAATGGAGATGAACTGTCCCCTGGCGTGAACCAGGCGGTGCGTATCTATATCGCCCAGAAGCGTAAGATCTCCGTAGGCGATAAGATGGCGGGGCGCCATGGGAACAAGGGTGTGGTATCCCGTGTGCTTCCGGTGGAGGATATGCCGTTTCTGCCGAACGGCCGTCCGCTGGATATCGTGCTGAATCCTTTGGGCGTGCCGTCGCGTATGAATATCGGGCAGGTGTTGGAAATCCATTTAAGCCTTGCGGCGAAAGCGCTTGGGTTTAATATTGCAACCCCGGTTTTCGACGGCGCAAGGGAAGATGATATTATGGATACCTTGGATCTGGCAAATGACTATGTGAACTTGACTTGGGAAGAATTTGAAGCCAAGTACAAAGAGGAAATGCTCCCGGAAGTGATGGATTATCTCTATCAGAACCGGGATCACAGGGAAGTGTGGAAAGGCGTTCCGCTTTCTAGGGATGGGAAGGTAAGGCTCCGCGACGGCAGGACTGGGGAATATTTTGACAGCCCGGTTACCATCGGCCATATGCATTACCTGAAGCTGCACCATTTGGTAGATGATAAGATCCATGCGCGTTCTACCGGACCGTATTCTTTGGTAACGCAGCAGCCTTTGGGCGGGAAGGCCCAGTTCGGCGGGCAGCGTTTCGGGGAAATGGAGGTATGGGCGTTAGAGGCATACGGCGCTTCCTATACGTTGCAGGAAATCCTGACGGTGAAGTCAGACGATGTGATTGGGCGTGTGAAGACTTACGAAGCGATTATTAAAGGTGACAACATCCCCGAACCGGGAATCCCGGAATCCTTCAAGGTGCTGCTGAAAGAGCTGCAGTCCTTGGGGCTGGATGTAAAGGTACTCGACGAGAACAGGGAAGAAGTAGAATTGATGGAAACCAGCGAATATGGAAATACCGATTTAAATTCCATTATTGCAGGCGACAGGAATTATGCGTTTGAAGAGGAAGAATCCTTCGGAAGCATGGGCTTTAGCAAGCAGGAATTTGATGAAGAGAACGAAGAACTGGTGGATATTGAAGAAGAAGAGGAAGAAGAATTAGATATTATAGATGAATATGCTGATTTTGACGATGTTCTTGATAACGAATAACACGGAAGGGAGTGTCACACATGCCAGAAGCTACGAATAAAGAGAAATACCAGCCGATTACGTTTGACGCTATTAAGATTGGCTTGGCGTCTCCTGAAAAAATCAGGGAATGGTCCAAGGGCGAAGTGAAAAAGCCGGAAACCATTAACTACAGGACGTTGAAGCCGGAAAAGGATGGCTTGTTCTGTGAGAAGATTTTCGGGCCCAGCAAGGATTGGGAATGCCATTGCGGGAAATACAAGAAAATCCGCTATAAGGGCGTGGTCTGTGACCGATGCGGCGTGGAGATTACAAAGGCAAGCGTCCGCAGGGAGCGGATGGGGCATATCGAACTTGCAGCTCCCGTTTCCCATATTTGGTATTTTAAAGGGATCCCCAGCAGGATGGGGCTGATCCTGGAACTGTCGCCAAGGGTTCTGGAGAAAGTACTGTATTTTGCATACTATATCGTGCTGGATCCAGGGACCAGTGATTTAAAATATAAGCAAGTGCTGTCCGAAGTGGAATACCAGGAAAAGAGGGATGCATTTGGCAGTAACTTCCGGGTAGGGATGGGTGCGGAAGCGATTAAGGAATTGCTCG
Organism: uncultured Eubacterium sp.; assembly: GCA_948470065.1. Lineage (GTDB taxonomy): Bacteria > Bacillota > Clostridia > Lachnospirales > Lachnospiraceae > Petralouisia. Next base: position 4,408 of record CAOKNO010000074.1, read on the forward strand.
AAGCCATCAATCTGGAAGAGGACGCGGCATCCTTAAAAGAAGAACTCAAAGGCGCAAGCGGGCAGCGGCGCGCCAAGATCATCAAGCATCTGGAGGTGGTAGAGGCGTTCCGCGAATCGGGGAACCGCCCAGAGTGGATGATCATGGACGTTATACCTGTGATCCCGCCGGATCTGCGGCCGATGGTACAGTTAGACGGCGGACGGTTTGCGACCTCGGATCTGAACGATCTGTACCGCCGGATCATTAACCGGAACAACCGCCTGCGCAGGCTGTTAGAACTGGGCGCGCCGGATATTATTGTAAGGAACGAGAAGCGTATGCTGCAAGAGGCCGTAGACGCTTTGATTGACAATGGGCGCAGGGGCCGTCCGGTTACAGGGCCTGGCAACCGGGCGTTGAAGTCCTTGTCGGATATGTTAAAAGGGAAATCTGGCCGTTTCCGCCAGAACCTTCTTGGGAAACGTGTGGATTATTCCGGGCGTTCCGTTATCGTGGTAGGGCCTGAACTAAAGATTTACCAGTGCGGCCTGCCAAAGGAAATGGCGATTGAATTATTTAAGCCGTTTGTTATGAAGGAATTGGTGTGCAACGGCACGGCGCACAACATTAAGAGCGCAAAGAAAATGGTAGAGCGGCTGCAGTCTGAGGTATGGGACGTCTTAGAGGAGGTCATCAAAGAGCATCCGGTTATGCTGAACCGTGCGCCTACGCTGCACAGGCTTGGGATCCAGGCATTTGAGCCAATCCTGGTAGAAGGTAAGGCGATTAAGCTGCATCCTTTGGTATGTACGGCGTTTAACGCGGATTTTGACGGCGACCAGATGGCTGTGCACCTGCCGCTTTCGGTGGAAGCCCAGTCCGAATGCCGGTTCCTCTTGCTCTCCCCGAACAACCTGCTGAAGCCTTCGGATGGGGGCCCTGTGGCAGTCCCATCCCAGGATATGGTGCTTGGGATTTACTATCTGACCCAGGAACGTCCAGGGGCGAAGGGCGAAGGGAAGTTCTTTAAGAATGTGAACGAAGCAATCCTCGCGTATGAGAACGATGCGTTGACATTGCATTCTAGGATTACCGTGCGTATGGCGAATAAGACGCCTGACGGCGGCGAAGCCACTGGGATTGTGGAATCTACGTTAGGACGGTTTATCTTTAATGAAATCCTGCCGCAGGATCTTGGCTTTGTTGACCGGAGCCAGCCGGAGAATGCCTTGAAGCTGGAAATTGATTTCCACGTTGGCAAAAAAGGCCTAAAGCAGATTTTGGAGAAGGTCATCAATATCCATGGCGCGACTAGGACGGCGGAAGTGCTGGATGATATCAAGGCTATGGGGTATAAATATTCCACACGGGCGGCAATGACGGTTTCCATTTCCGATATGACCGTACCAGAGAAAAAGCCTGCCTTGATTAAGAAAGCGCAGGATACGGTGGATAAGATTACGAAGAATTACAAGCGAGGGCTGATTACAGAAGAGGAACGTTATAAGGAAGTAGTAGAAACCTGGAAGGAAACGGACGATATCCTAACGAAGGAGCTGCTAGACGGGTTGGACCACTACAATAATATTTATATGATGGCCGATTCCGGCGCCCGTGGTTCCGATAAGCAGATCAAGCAGCTTGCAGGGATGCGTGGGCTGATGGCAGATACGACGGGGCGTACCATTGAGCTGCCGATTAAGTCGAATTTCCGTGAAGGGCTGGACGTATTGGAATACTTTATGTCGGCGCACGGCGCAAGGAAAGGGCTTTCCGATACCGCGCTGCGTACGGCGGACTCCGGATACCTGACGAGGCGTCTGGTAGACGTGTCCCAGGAGTTGATTATCCGTGATATTGACTGCTGCGAAGGCAAGGAAGCGCCAGGCATGTATGTCAAGGCGTTTATGGACGGCAGAGAAGAGATTGAGAACCTGCAGGATCGTATTACCGGGCGGTTTTCTTGTGAGGATATCTGCGACGCTGAAGGGAATGTGCTGGTGAAGGCAAACCATATGATTACGCCGAAACGTGCTGCAGTTGTTATGAGCAAGGGCGTGGATCAAAACGGGGAGCCGCTCGACAAGGTGAAAATCCGTACCGTTCTGACCTGCCGTTCCCACAACGGGATCTGTGCAAAGTGCTATGGGGCGAATATGGCGACTGGCCAGGCAGTCCAGGTAGGGGAATCTGTTGGTATTATCGCGGCGCAGTCCATTGGCGAGCCTGGGACGCAGCTTACGATGCGTACGTTCCATACGGGCGGCGTTGCCGGGAACGATATCACCCAAGGTCTTCCCCGTGTCGAGGAGTTGTTCGAGGCACGGAAACCGAAGGGGCTTGCGATTATCACGGAATTTGCAGGCGTCGCTACGATTAAGGACACGAAGAAGAAGCGTGAGATTATTGTGACAAATGAAGAATCCGGGGAAACGAAGGCGTATCTGATCCCGTATGGCTCTAGGATTAAGATTGTAGACGGCGCGATATTAGAGGCTGGGGATGAACTGACCGAAGGAAGCGTCAACCCGCATGATATCCTGAAAATTAAGGGCGTACGCGCCGTACAGGATTATATGCTCCAGGAAGTGCAGCGCGTGTACCGCCTGCAAGGCGTGGAAATCAATGATAAGCACATAGAAGTCATCGTGCGCCAGATGCTGAAGAAAATCCGCATTGAGAATAACGGCGATTCCAGCTTCCTGCCAGGGACCTTAGTAGATATCCTGGATTATGAGGATACGAACGACCAGTTAGAAGAAGAGGGCAAGGAACCAGCAGAAGGGAAACAGGTTATGCTTGGGATTACAAAAGCTTCTCTTGCAACCAATTCCTTCTTGTCCGCCGCATCCTTCCAGGAAACGACAAAGGTGCTGACGGAAGCAGCCATCAAGGGTAAGATTGACCCATTGATTGGCTTGAAAGAGAACGTACTGATTGGGAAGCTGATTCCTGCCGGGACCGGTATGAAGCGTTACCATGATATTAAGCTTTCTACGGATGTCGATGAGACGGAGGAGATATCCTTTGGGGAAGAGATCCTGGATTACAATTATGCGTCCGGGGAGGAATCCTTAGAAACAGATGAAGTGGAAGATGAGTTTATGGAAGACGTTTTGGATGAAGTAGAAGAACTGGTCGGGCAAGAATAAACCAAAGACAGATGGCTATAAGGACAGGGAGTTGTCCAAATAATGGGGCTGTGAAAGGATAGGAGTTGAAAAACTCCGGCTTTCACAGGCCCTATTTTTCAATCTATAAGAAAGTGCGTCCTACGAAATAAAAACGCTCCGAGGGGATCGCACTGCGGCGGTAAGGAATTATATTGTAATAGTTACTTTCCTCTTGAAAATACGTAGGATCTAAAGTATAGTGGATAGTAGGGACTAAGTGGGACGGATGTAAGGTATCGCAACAGAGAGGGAGCCATATTTGTTGCAACGTATGATTGGAGGAGAAAATGAAAAAACGGAAAAGATGGAGGAAACAGGCGTTTTCTATGTTAAGCTTGTGCATGGCGTTTGCCATTGTCTTTACAAGCAGCGTCGGGTATTGGGGCAAGGATCTTACCGTCTATGCCGAGGGAGAAGCCACGGCGCTTTCTCTGAAGTTTAACCAAGAGTATGCAACGGTAGGGGAGCCGCTTACCGTAACGCTAGAAGGGCTTAGGCCAGACGCTGAGTGTACGTACCAATGGAAGGTAGGGGGTTCCATAAAGTCTGGAACAGGCGCTTCTTATGTGCCCGTACAGGCGGACCTAGAGAAGCTTCTTACCGTAACGGCAACCGTATCCGGCGCAGGGGCGGGGACGTACCAGGCAAGCATGTATCTTAGCAAGCTTCCGGTCCTGTATGTAGAAACGGAGGGCAGGCAGGAAATCACCAGTAAGGAAACTTATATCCAGGGTGATTTTCGGATTCAGGGGAATGCGGAATATAACAGCACAAATACGACCTTGTACGACGGGGCGATCCAAATCAGGGGGCGCGGCAATTCTACCTGGCAGAACCCCAAAAAGCCTTATAAGGTCAAGCTTGATGAAAAGACAGATCTGTTTGGGTTTGGCAAAAATAAGCATTGGGTATTGTTGGCAAATTATACAGACGAGTCGCATATGAGGAACATCATTTCTTATAACCTGTCGGGGGAGATGGGAATGCCTTATATGCAGTCGGTGCATGTGGATCTTGTAATGAATGGGACGTACCGCGGCACATATCAATTCTGCGAGCAGGTGAAGATCGCTGGAGACCGCGTGGATATCCATGATTGGGAGGATTACGCCGGAGACGTAGCCAAAGCCGTTTATAAGGCGGAGCAGGAAAATGGGCTGACGAAGGACGATCAGGACGGCATAGAAGATCAGCTTGCAGAGAAAGACCTAAGCTGGATGCGGACGAAAAAATTTAACTATAAGGGCAAGGAATACAACATCGAGGATTACCTTTCTGATATGCCAGAGGCGACCGGAGGGTTTCTGGTGGAACTTGACGCTTATTTCGATGAATACTCCAAATTTAAGAGCGGTAAGAACCAGCCAATCCAGTTTAAAAACCCAGAGTTTATCGCGACGGATCCAACGTCCATGAATTATGTCAAGGATTATATCAACGCGTTCGAAACAGCGGCGTTTGCAGACGATTTTACCACCAATTACAATGGAGAGGACAAGACGTACAGCCAGTTGTTCGATATGGATTCCCTGTTGCAGTTCTGGCTGGTAAATGAATTGTTTATGAATGTGGACGCTATGAAAAAAAGTACTTATATGTACAAAGGCGTTGACGGCCTGTTCCATATGGGGCCAATCTGGGATATGGACTGGTCTTCGAATAGCCTGGTAAGCCAGGGCGAGGGTTCCGGGACATATGATGCATGGCAGACAGTGAAATACTCCGCCGAAGCCCAGGCAAGCCAGTGGTACAAACCGATCATTAAGGATCCCTATTTTGCGGTGCAGGCCTATGGGCTGTATACAAAGATGCGGGAGGAACTAGGCAGTATTGTTGCCAACGGCGGGAAGATAGACAGCTACAATAACCTGCTTTTGGAATCGGCAAACGCCAATGCAGAGAAGTGGTATAGCTGGGATATGAACAAAGGATTTAGCAAGCAGTCTGATGTTTTAAAGACGTATTTAAACAACCGGATCCAATGGCTAGATCGGCAATTCCAATCCCCGCAGGCCTTGGCGTCCTCATTGGGATACCAGTCCGCAGGAGGGATTTCTGTGCAGCCAGAAGATATTGTCGCACAAGAATCTGGAACAACTACCGTTACTGCAAATGTGACCAATCAAACCGTACAGTCGGTGGAATTTCTGGTTAACGGTAAGAATATAGGGACGAAGCAAGTGTCAGATGGGAAAGCAACCGTTGAGATACCCACAGATTTACTAATGGATGAGGAGTCTTATAATACCGTCCAGGTATTTGGGGTAAAGGCAGATGGCAGCGTTATCCAGTCGTTTGGTAAAAAAGTGACGGACTATGAAGTATTTTATGCAGAAAAGCCGGATAAACCAGTCGATCCGGATGATCCAGATAAACCAGTCGATCCAGACGATCCCGACAAGCCAGTCGACCCAGACGATCCGGATAAGCCAGTCGATCCAGATGATCCAGATAAACCTGTGGATCCAGACGATCCAGATAAACCAGTCGATCCAGATGATCCTGACAAGCCCGTGGATCCGGATGATCCAGATAAACCTGTGGATCCGGATGATCCCGACAAGCCAGTCGACCCAGACGATCCAGATAAGCCCGTAGATCCAGATGATCCAGACAAACCAGTCGACCCAGACGATCCAGATAAGCCCATAGATCCAGATGATCCTGACAAGCCCGTAGATCCAGATGTTCCGGAAAAGCCTGTAGATCCAATGCCAGATCCAGTTATGCCGGTTGCTCCGAAGCCGCCAGCGGTTGGGAAAATCTTGACGGATCAAAAAGGGAAGGCGCAATACAAAGTAACGAAGTCTGGGAGTAAGAACGGTACGGTAGAATATGTAAAGAACAAGGCTAGCAAGGCGTCTTCCATATCGGTTCCCGCCACAGTTACGATCGATACTATCAAGTATAAGGTTACGAGTATTTCAGCCAAAGCGTTCCAGGGGAATAAGAAATTAGAACGGATTTCCATAGGAAGCAATGTGAAAACCATTAAGGGCGGCACGTTCCGTGGGTGCAGCAAGCTGAAAAAGGTTTCCATTGGTAAGGATGTAACATCTATTGGCGATAAGGCGTTTTATCAATGTACTGCATTAGGAAGCGTGGCCATTCCTGGAAAAGTGGCAAAAATTGAGAAGCAGACGTTTTATGGCTGTAAGAAATTGACGAAGGCTGTTATTCCAGCCTCTGTCAAATCCATAGGCAGCAAAGCCTTTGCATCCTGCCCGAAATTAAAAGCAGTTGTTATAAAGACAACGAAGCTGACGTCTAAGAATACAGGCTCCAAAGTATTCCAGGGAATCAACAGTAAGGCAGTTGTGAAGGTTCCGGCAAAGAAACTGAAATCTTACAAAGCCTTGTTAAACAAGAGGGGGATTACAGGCAAGAACCAAAAAGTAAAGCGTTAAGAAAGAAGGGTTATGGCAGATTATTTGGACGCAACAGGGATTCTCCAACAGCTTGTATGGATGCTTCGAATTGCCATTGCTGGCATTTGCGGCGGTTTTATTGGCTATGAACGGGAAAGCCGCAAAAAATCCGCGGGCCTGCGCACCCATGTCATTGTCGCGGTGTCCGCAGCCCTTATGATTGTGCTTTCAAAATACGGGTTCCAGGATGTGCTCGGCCAATATGTCCGGGTAGATCCTTCCCGTATTGCCGCAGGGACGGTAGCCGCCATAGGGTTCCTTGGTTCCGGGATTATATTCTTCCGGAATAAGAACGTAAGCGGCGTCACAACTTCTGCGGGAATCTGGGCGACGCTTGGGGTTGGCCTGGCCGTTGGCGCAGGTATGTATGTCGTTGGGATCTGCACTACGGCGATTGTAGTCTTGGTAGAAGTCTTCTTAGGGCGCCAGGGCAAGGTATCCCATATTATAAAGGATGTATACGAAATAGAAATTGAATACAGGTATCACCAGGAGAGCAGGCTGGTAGAACAGCTTAAAATAGAACTGGAACAAACGTACCGTTGCAGTATCTTGAAATTCCGCACCAAAAGAAAAGGCGATACCATCCAGATTTACATTTTGGTACGGACTGCAAATGGACGGGCATTGTTCCAGTTGGCCGGATTCGCGGAGTCCTATCCGGAGATCCAGAAAATCAGCATATAACCGTAATGGATTCCTTTTTTGGCGGACATATGCTATCATTCATCTTATCCTGCAAGGATATAGCAAGCGGGATACAACATAAAAATCCTGGTACAGGAAGAAGAAAGGGACGGTACAAGTATGGAACATTATTATCAACCGGAGATTGAATGCGCCTCTCAGGAGCAAATCAGGGCCTGGCAGGACGAAAGGCTGGTCAATACCGTAAAGCGGGTGTATGGGAACGTGGAGTTCTACCGGAAGAAAATGGACGAGAAGGGGGTAAAGCCGGAGGATATCCAGTCTGTGGATGATCTTTACAAGCTTCCGTTCCTGACGAAGGATGATTTACGTGAAGCGTACCCATATGGGCTTTTGGCGGCTCCACTGTCTGACTGCGTCCGCATCCAGTCCACCAGCGGCACGACGGGGCGCAGGGTAGTGGCTTTTTATACCCAGCATGATATTGATTTGTGGGAAGATTGCTGTGCAAGGGCAATTGCTGCGGCAGGCGGGACTAAGGAAGACGTCGTGCATGTCTGCTATGGCTATGGTCTGTTTACCGGCGGACCTGGATTGAACGGCGGCTCGCATAAGCTGGGTTCTTTGACGCTGCCAATGTCTTCCGGGAATACAGAACGCCAGATCCAGTTTATGTGTGACTTAGGCTCCACGATCTTGTGCTGCACGCCGTCTTATGCGGCATATCTGGCGGAATCCATCTGGGAAAGAGGGCTGCAAGGCCAGATAAAACTCAAAGCAGGGATTTTCGGGGCGGAAGCCTGGACGGAAGAGATGCGCCGCGACATCCAAGAGAAGCTTGGGATTCAGGCGTTTGATATTTATGGGCTGACTGAGATTTCTGGGCCAGGGGTCTCCTATGAATGTAGCGCGCAGACTGGTATGCATATCAACGAGGATCACTTTATTGCCGAGGTTATTAACCCAGAAACAGGAGAAACCTTGCCAGATGGAGAGAAAGGGGAATTGGTATTTACCAGCATTACGAAAGAAGCATTCCCCCTGATCCGTTACCGTACTAGGGATATCTGTATCCTTACCCGGGAAAAATGCTCCTGCGGCCGTACGCACGTTAAGATGACGAAGCCATTGGGCCGGAGCGACGATATGCTGATTGTCAAGGGCGTAAACGTATTCCCGTCCCAGATTGAAACTGTCCTTCTGAACCAGGGATATCCGGCAAATTACCAGATTATCGTAGGCCGCGAGCACAACAGCGATACGATTGAAGTCCAGGTAGAAATGACGCCGGAAATGTTCTCTGACAACGCCGGCGTCGTTGCAAGGCGGGAGAAGAAGCTGGTTGAAGCATTGAAAGCGATGCTTGGCATTTATGTCAAGGTAACGTTGGCAAACCCAAAGACAATTGCCCGGAGCGAAGGGAAGGCTGTCCGTGTAATTGACCAGAGGAATTTGTATCAGGGATAGCGGAGTAAAACGCATTATCCAGATAGGAGAGGGATTATGACAGTAAAACAGATTTCAGTATTTGTGGAAAATAAGGCAGGGAAGCTGGCGGAACTGACAGATTATTTACAACAGCATGAAATTGATATGCGGGCGCTGTCCATTGCGGAAAGCGAGGACTTCGGCATTGTGCGTATGATTGTAGACGATGCTTATAAAACCTCATGCGTCTTGAAAGAAGCAGGATACGTATCTTCGATTACGCCTGTGCTGGCGGTAGAAATGCCAGATAAGCCGGGAAGCCTGTTCCAGGTGTTGCGGATGTTAGGGGATGGCGGCGTAAATTTGGACTATATGTATGCATTCCTGACGAAGAAAGAATCGACAGCTTACATGGTACTGCGCGTGGAGAATAATGAAAAGGCAGTAGAAATCCTGAAAAAAAACGGAATCCACACCGTATGCCAGGATGCGATTGCGAAGCTGTGACGATATATGCGGTACGCAGGAAGAGGATCTGACTGCAAACCACAGAGATTGGACAACATACCTGACCAGAAGGAGAGCCTGAAGGAAAGGGAGCAGAAGAAGTAGATGGAAGCCCGTCCCTGGGCGCTTTAGCCTGGGACGGAACTTAGATGCTGCCCCTATGCCTTTTGGCATAGGGGTTTTTTAGCGGCTTTCCTTCCTAGGGATCATAGGAGGGATTATGGAATTATGTTATCGGCTGATTGACAAATTGGAGACAGAAGCCCAGCTTACCAAAGAGGAATGGATAACGCTGTTTCAGGAACGAAGCCCGGGGCTTGCGGAATATTTGTTTGAAAGAGCCAGGAAATGGCAGCATGTTTATTTCGGGAATAAGGTCTATACGCGGGGTTTGATTGAGTTTACGAATTACTGCAAAAACGACTGTTATTACTGCGGGATCCGAAGGAGCAGTAAGACGGCCTGCCGTTACCGCCTGTCCCTGGATGAAATTTTAGCGTGCTGCAAAGAGGGCTACCGTCTGGGTTTTCGGACGTTTGTGCTCCAAGGCGGGGAAGACGGCTGGTTTACGCAAGACAGGCTAGAAGAGATTATAAGGAAGATAAAACAGGGGTATCCCGACTGCGCGCTTACGCTTTCTGTTGGGGAGCGTTCAAAGGAAAGCTACCAGCGTCTGTACGACGCAGGGGCGGATCGGTATCTGCTACGCCATGAAACGGCGGAAGAATCCCATTACCGGATGCTACATCCTTCGGAATTATCTCCGAGCCGCCGGAAGCAATGTTTGTACTACCTGAAAGAAACCGGGTTCCAGACAGGAACAGGCTTTCTAGTGGGGAGCCCAGGGCAGACAGCCGCGCATTTGGCGGAAGACATGCTTTTCATCCACAGGCTGAAGCCCCATATGGTAGGCATTGGCCCATTTGTACCGCATCATGATACCCCGTTTGCCAAGGAGCCGCAAGGGACGCTGGAGCTCACCTTATATCTGATCGGCCTTTTGCGCGTGATGATGCCAAAGCTTCTAATCCCAGCGACTACAGCCTTAGGGACGATAGACCCCCAAGGCCGTGAGAAAGGCATACAGGCCGGGGCGAACGTAGTCATGCCAAATTTATCCCCGCTTTCCGTGCGGAAGAAATATGCGTTATATGACAATAAGATATGCACTGGGGATGAAGCCGCCGAATGCTGGGAAAGCCTGGAACAGAGCATGGAACGCATAGGATACCAGCTAGTTTCTGAGCGGGGGGATTATCAGGAATAGAGAACATAGCGTAATTGCTTATTATAAAATATAGGTAATTGCGAAACCCTCTCTGGGACAGACGCGTCTGTACAATCCATACA
>CAOKNO010000075.1 GCA_948470065.1 uncultured Eubacterium sp.
GTATGGATTGGACAGACGCGTCTGTCCCAGAGAGGGTTTCGCAATTACCTAAAAATCTCTATACCAGAAAGGAACCTTATCATGCGTATACTTATTATAGAAGACGATAAATCCCTCGCGGAAACCTTGCGTTTCCAATTAGAACATATCAATTTTGAAACCGACATCTGCCATGACGGCGCCGAAGCGCTCTATTTTATTGAACAGCAGTCTTATGACTTAATTCTATTAGACCGTATGCTCCCGTCCCTGGATGGCATTTCTGTCTTAAGGATTACCCGGGAACGGAACATTTCTACCCCGGTTATCTTCCTGACCGCCCTTGGTTCTTTGAATGACAAGGTCACTGGCCTAGACTGCGGCGCGGACGACTATCTGGTAAAACCGTTTGATTTTGAAGAACTCCTTGCAAGGATCCGCTGTATCCTGCGCCGCCCTTCTAAATGGGAAGGAAGCAAGCCGCTAACGGTTGGCGATATTTCTTATGATACACAACAGAAACGTCTCTGCTGCCACAATCTTTCTTGCTCCCTCTCCGCCAGGGAAGGAGATTTATTTGAGATCTTTTTACGCAACCCAGGCCAGATCATCCCACGCGGTTCCCTGTTGGCAAGGGTCTGGGGAACGGACGCCGCCGTAGAAGACGGCAACCTGGATAATTACATTTATTTCCTGCGCCGCAGGCTGAGAAGCGTAAAAAGCCAGATACAGCTAAAGACTGTACGAGGCGTCGGATACCAATTGGAGGCGCCCCATGTTTAGGAAGCTCCACATCCGCCTAACTGTGTTCTGTACGCTTGTCTGCGGCACGATCTTAGTGCTGATGTCTTTTATCTGCCTTTTTTTCTCAGAAACAGAAACCACGGAACGGCATTTTTCTGATTTCCAAATCAACGTCAATATGCTTTTAAACCATTTGGAAACCCAGACCGTTATTTCCTACAACTGGCTTGCCCAAGCCAATGCAGACACCCAATTTGAAATAGACATCCGTGATAATGGCTCCAAGCTGATGTTCGAGGAGTTATCTCCTCTTTCTTTGGATGAAGGGCTGTTTGCTGCAGCACGGGAAAAAGCACGCGAGGAGCATATGATCTTTGAAGAAACCATCCGCCAGGGTTCTAAGCTTTCTGCACATGCGGAGTTTGAACTATCACAAGGCAAAGAAGGATACTATGCCGCTGTAGCCCTAATCCCCAAATCCAACGGCGTATTGAATATCGCGGTGCTCCATCCCCTAGACGATCTAGAACAAAGCCTGCGTACAACACGGCTGTTGTTTGCCTGGGCAGATCTTTTGGGCGTGCTTCTGCTGTCTGTCTTCTTCTGGTTCTTTACCTGGCGTATGATACAGCCCTTAATCGACAGCCGCAGGAAACAGACGGAATTTATCGCGGCAGCGTCGCATGAACTGCGTTCCCCGTTAACCGTTATGCTCTCCTGCCTTTTTGCCATGAAACATGCTTCTCCTCCAGAAGCGGAACAATTTGCCCAAAACATTGCCTTAGAGGGGAAACGCATGGGACGATTGATTGAAGACATGCTCACGCTTACCGCCACGGACAGTTCCCATTTCACAATCCAAAAGACAGACGTAGAGTTGGATACCCTGCTGCTGTCTGTCTATGAAAAATTTGAACCGCAGGCGCATACAAAGCAGATTTCTCTCCGGCTATCCCTGCCAGACGGCCTGCTGCCCCACTGTACCTGCGACAAGGAGCGGATCGAACAAGTGTTATCCATTCTTTTGGACAATGCCTTGTGCTATACGCCAAAGGGCGGCGTTATCTGCCTTTCCCTGTCAGCAACCCCCAAAAAATTCACTATACGTATTGCAGACAATGGGATTGGCGTCCCAGATTCTGAAAAAAAGGCGATTTTCGACCGTTTCTACCGCTGCGAAAAATCCCACAAAGACAAGACGCACTTCGGCCTTGGGCTTTGTATCGCCAAGGAAATCGTCCATATGCACAAGGGGAAGCTGTGGGTGGAAGACACGCCTGGCGGAGGGGCTACGTTTGTTGCCGTGCTGTACGCCACGTAACCAAAAGCTTTGCATGGAAACACGGCATACCTACGGAATATACAGAAATTAGTTCGAAATTTAGCCATGGAATTTCAAACTAATTTCTGTTATAATCGTAAGAAAATAAGTAATTGCGAAATTCTAGATTTGGGTTTCGTAAATTACCTATATCATACAAAGTCAAAAAGGAGAGGAAAAATGATTGAGTTAATTACAGATAAGCACGTAAAAAGACAGATCTCGCGTTCGATTTTAGAAGCGCTGACGGAATGGTTTGGAATAGAAGAATCGCGGGAACAATATATAGAAGAATCAGAGGAGCAAATCGTTCTTGCAGCCACGGAAGAAGGAAAAACGGTAGGGTTCCTATGCCTGAAAGAAACCGGAAAGGACACTGTAGAGGTCGCTGTCATGGGCGTCCAAAAGGAATACCATCGGCGCGGGATTGGAACGCAATTGCTTGCAGCGGCGAAAGATACCGCTATAAAAAATGGATATTCCTTCCTTCAAGTGAAAACGGTCCAAATGGGGTGTTATGAAGACTATGATAAAACCAATTTATTCTACCATAGCGTTGGCTTTCAAGAATTTGAAGTATTTCCAACGCTATGGGGTGAAAACAATCCATGCCAAATCTATGTAATGGCGCTCAAATAAGTAAGCAAAGGAGAGGAAAAAATGAGTAAATTTACAGCAGTCAGCCTTTTCTGCGGCGCTGGAGGGCTGGATCTTGGATTTGAAAATGCTGGTTTCCATACCATCTGGGCAAATGACTTCGACGCAGACGCTTGTAAAACCCATCAGAACTGGAGCAATGCCGAAGTAGTCTGTGGTAATATTTCAAAAATTGATCTTGCTACAATCCCAAATTCCGATCTTATCTTAGGCGGTTTCCCTTGCCAGGGTTTCAGCTTAAGCGGTCCACGCAAAATAGACGATTCCAGAAATACCTTATATAAACATTATGTAAAAATCGTAGCAAAAAAACAGCCTTTAATTTTTGTTGGGGAAAACGTAAAAGGGTTGCTGACAATGGGAAATGGGGAAATTATGGAAGCAATTATAGATGAATTTTCATCCTGCGGTTACCATGTTTTCTATCAACTGCTCAATGCAAAAGATTTTGGCGTACCGCAGGATAGGGAACGGGTAATTATCTCTGGCTTTCGGAAAGATCTAAAGATACATAAATTTGAAATAACAAAACCAGATATTCCTATCGTTACATTATACCAAGCATTAAAAAGCTTGCCCAAAGCCAAAAAAGAAGACATCTGTGACGCGCCGTATTCCTCACGCTATATGTCAAGAAACCGAAAACGTGGATGGGAACAAGTTTCCTATACAATCCCCGCCATGGCAAAACAAGTAACATTATATCCAGGCTCACCAGACATGGTAAAATTAGGTAATGATTTATGGCGCTTTGGCAGCCATGGGGAAACAAGAAGGCTAAGTTGGAGAGAAGCCGCTGCAATCCAGACATTTCCAGAGGATTTGGAATTTATAGGTAATTTAACCAGTAAATATAAACAAATTGGAAACGCAGTACCTGTAAAATTAGCTGAATATGTTGCATTACAATTAAAAGAAGTACTTATGAAAAAGGAAGTGGAAAAGATATGGCTTCAGGAATCCAAACCTCAAATGGAAAAGCCTTTGAATTTGCATGTATCATAGCGCTGCGAGACAGATATCATTATGCACAAATTATAATTGAAAAATCTCCCCAACTGGATACTGCAATCAATTATTACAACGGGCTTTCATGCCAAAACCGGCGTTTTATGGATTATGCTGCCCAAACAGCCATTCATATCATTGAACGTCTAGAGCCACAATTATGGAATGTATCTGAAACCACCCCTCTTTTTCTATCGCTCCAAGCTGATGCTGCGGGGACAAAAGGGGATGTCAGAGATGTCCTTATCCGAAAACAAGATGGATGGGAAATCGGGCTTTCTTGCAAACATAACCACCATGCTGTAAAACATAGCAGGCTTTCTGATACGATTGATTTCGGGAAAGAATGGTTAAATATCCCTTGTTCCAATGATTATTTCAGCAAGGTGGTTCCCCTGTTTTCAGAATTAAGGTTCCTACGGGATAAAAGCAAAGAAGAAGGAAAGCCTCTTCTATGGAACGTTATCACAGAGAAAGCCGAACGGTATTACATCCCTGTGTTATCGGCATTTATGGACGAATTAAAGCATATTGATAAAAAGCATCCTGGACAAGTCCCCGCATTATTGGTGCATTATCTATTAGGGAAGCATGATTTTTATAAAATTATTACAGATGATAAAAACATGACAACACGTGTTGAAGCGGTAAATATCCGAAATACTCTAAACGCTTCTGCCGAAGATCTAAAATCATTTACCAAACTTCCACCCCTAAAAATGCCTACTCAATTTTACCATATAGGCTTCAAACCCGGTTCTAATAACACCATTGAAGTGGTATGCGACGAGGGTTGGCAGATTTCCATGCGTCTCCATAACGCCAGTTCCAAAGTAGAACCTTCCCTAAAATTTTATGTGAATTTGATTTCTCTGCCTTCCTCAACATATATCCAAACAGAACCGTGGGAGAATGCAATAGAAAAAATAAGGATGCAAAGACTCATAGCATATTCAAAAAAAGGAAGCACAAAAAAATAATTTACACATGGATGCACAGAAATTTTGATTTCTTCTACCATAGCGTTGGCTTTCAAGAATTTGAAGTATTTCCAACGCTATGGGGTGAAAACAATCCCTGCCACCTGTTACATCCCCAACAATTTCAGCATTTCTTCTCTTGTGATCTTCACGCCTTCTAACCCGCAGTTCCCTAAAAGCTGTTCTGCCAGTTCGCTTTTTTTCTCCTGTAGCTTCAGGATATTTTCTTCGATGGTATCTTTTGCAATCAGCTTATATACGGTAACTGGATGTTTCTGCCCAATCCGGTGGGCGCGGTCGGTCGCCTGGTTCTGTACCGCGACGTTCCACCAGGGATCGTAATGGATGACAATATCAGCCGCCGTCAGGTTCAGCCCCGTGCCCCCGGCCTTTAGGGAGATACAAAACACTGGAGCCTGCCCTTGCTGGAACTGTTCCACCAAGGCTGCGCGACGTTCCTTGGGCGTCGCCCCGGTCAGGCACAAAAACGGGATCCCTTCCTTGTCCATCTGCTCCTGTAAACGTTCCAGCATCGTCGTAAACTGGGAAAACAATAGAATCCTATGCCCGCCGTCAATTGCCTGCTTCACCAAATCCATACACATCAAAAGCTTTGCGGACGCGCCCTTAAATTCTTCATATACAAGGCCAGGATCGCAGCATAGCTGGCGGAGCCGGGTCAGTTCCGAAAGGATCTGCAGCTTCTGGGAAGCAAATTCTTCTTCGGTTTGGTTATCCAGCATCATCTTCATACGCTGTACGTGCGCGGCGTACAGCTTACCCTGTTCGTCCTCCATCTGGGCAAGCATTGCCTTCTCCATCTTCTCTGGCAGATCCCTTAACACATCCTTCTTTAGGCGCCGCAGGACAAACGGCCGTATCATTGCTTGCAGCCGCCTGGACGCGCCCTCTTCTTGGTCTGATACAATCGGGATTTCTAGTTCTTCCCGGAACCGTGTATACCCAAACAAAAACCCCGGCATCAGATAATCGAAGATACTCCACAGTTCGCTGAGCCTGTTCTCAATCGGCGTCCCCGTCAGTGCAACGCGGAATGAAGCGGCGATTTCCTTCACAGCCTTTGCAGCCTTCGTGTTATGGTTTTTGATATACTGTGCTTCATCAATAATTTCATAACGGAAACTGCACTCCTTATAGAAATCCAAATCGCGTTTAAGCAAATCGTACGATGTGACCAGGATCCTGCCAGTTCCTGGCGCACGGATCGCCTTTTCACGTTCCGCCGCCGTGCCGGCTACGGCAACCGCGCTTAGCTGCGGCGCGAACCGTTCGATCTCACTCTTCCAATTGTATACCAGGGAAGCCGGGCAGACAATCAATGCAAATTTGTGGGATTCCCCATCCTCTGTGCCAGCGTCGCCGCCATCCCCTGCTCCCTCGCCGGGTTCCTCCAGTTCCCATTCCGACAGCAGGAATGCAATGATCTGCAGCGTCTTGCCAAGCCCCATATCATCCGCCAGAATCCCGCCGAATCCATTGGCATGCAAGGTCTTCAGCCATAGGAACCCTTGCTTTTGGTACTCCCGCAGCACAAGATCTAACGACTTTGGGATTTCAAAATCATTGTCTTCCACGGTCTTCATATTCCGTACCAACGCCTTAAATTCGCGGTTCTTATGTGCATAAAAGCCGTTCTGCTCTTTCAATTCCCCATCTAGGTAAAGGGCGCGGAATTTGGGAAGCCGGATGACGCCTGTCTTCCATTCCTTTGCAGGGATAGAGAGGTTCTCCTGGATGTTCGATAGCACAGCAAGCCCGTCTTCGTCCATATTTAGGAAATCCCCGTTCTTTAAGCGGTAGTATTTCCGCTTTTTCTGATAGGACGAAAGGATCTCCGCCAATTCTGACAACGGCATCTTCTCACTGTTTAAGCTTAATTCCAGCAATTCCCCTTTCAACGACACCCCTACGGACACCTTGGGCGCCGGGTTTACCTGGACAGATTTCAAGGCGTCGCTGACAAACACCGTGCCTAGCTGCGGCAAGGCTTCCATGCCGTCCGTCAACAATGCGTACATCTTATCATCGTCTTTTGTCAGGTACATCTGCTTCTTCTTGGGATCCACCTCTAAGAACCAGCGCCTTACCTGTTCCTTCTGTTTTAATTCATCGAGATCATCCCTGTTCTCCGTTGCCAGCGGCTTCTCTAGGACATTGTACTTCAAATCGCCGTATACGGCATATACCTTGCAGGTCACGGTCTGTTTGTCAGGCGCATCCAGGTAGATCTCATATGATGGCTTAGGCGGAAGGTACGTTTCCGCCTCAAACTGCCGTTTTTCTATCTTGTAATGGCGTTCCAGCACGGGGAGCATTTCCTGGCAGAACGCAGGCAGTTCCGTCTTTGCAACAAAGCGCTCTTCCCCCCGGAACCGCTCAAGATACTGCCAAAACGGCATAATTTCCCAGACCTGCCCCGTCGGGATCTGATAAATAATACCATCCTGCCACAAGTAGGTATCGTTCACCCCTTGTATCCAGAATATCTCCTCCACCAGTAAGGCTGCGCCGTCTTCCTGCCCGATAATCGTAAGCGTAGGGCGGCAGGCTTCCTTCGCTACCTGCCAAAGGCTGCTTTCTGCATATTCTAATTCCATTACCATGCCTTGCAGCTTCCCGGCAGCCTGGAAAAAAGCATCCACGTTCCTAGCCTTTAAATGGATGTAACGTCCGCCCCGTTTCTGCCTGTAATACCAGGAATTTGGCTCATACTCCTTATTCTCCGCTTCTACCATCAGAAATTCCACCAATGCCCTGCTTTCCTCGGTAAACGCATCTAAGGTATGGTAAAACTCTAAGTCTTTCCCATACCTTACAAAATCGCCGTTTTTTACTGCCTCTGCAAACGTCGGAATATTTTTTAATACGTACTTTTTCTCTTTGCCGATTTTAAATTCAACGTATAGTTCCCCATATGAAATGGACAAATATGGGATCAATGCAACGCTTCCATTCAAAGCCATCTGGCGGTAAGCAGTCTGCCCAGATTTCTTATATAGGCTGATAAGCTGCGACAAGCCATAGCTGCTTTTTTTAGCAGGCAATGCGCTTCTAGCCGCAGAAGAAGCTACTGGCATCGCGGCTTTATCCCGGTACTGGATATAATTCAACAAAACCGCAACGCAATGCTTGCAGATCCCAGGATAGGAGGAGAACGCAGGACAGGTGCAGGCAATGTCCTCTACCTCAGAATCCTCCTCCTTAATACTCCCTGAGATCAGATACTTGTTGATTCCGCTGCCCTTGACATTCGCATGAAGCCCTACCGTCCTGACCCCATGCTTCACCTTCGGCCCAGTCTGCATCGCCTTGATCTGCCCTGCCTGCCATATTTCCCAACCTCTGCTGTACACGCTGTCGCTTCCACACAACCTGCTTACTGTTTTTTCATCAATCATATCATATACGGCCCCTTTTTAAATTCGCTGCAATTGCAAGCTTGTTAGGGCATTATAACATACTTGCCAGGGGAATGTCTATGCATCCGTCTATGTCTGTAGCATCAATTCGACACTCCTACATAAAAAGCACTCCAGCAATTTTTGCTAAGATGCTTATAAGGATTACGGTAAGATCCGTTCTGGTTTAAATTTGAGGAAATCGCTCGACACCAGGCGGTACAAAATCCCATTCACTTCCCCCTGGAAGCTGTCATAAAACCGTTCCGTCCCATGGCAATGCGAATACACCACCTGCTCTACGCCATATCCTTCCGCCATCAAGGTAAAAGGGCTTTCCATTTCCCCAATCGAGGTTGGCGGGTAATGGAGGAACATAAGATACTTCTGATACCCCGCCGCCCTCGCCTGATCGAAGGAATCCCACAGCCTTGCCATCTCCCGCTCGCGTATTTTCAGGAAATGCTCTTCCGTATCGCGCCCTTCGTAACAGTACCCTTTCGTGCCGACTAACGCATAGTCCTGGTATGTATAGAAATTATCCTGCAAAAATGAAAGCCTGCCTGCAAACTCCTCATTCAGCCGCCACGTCTTTTTCGCTTCCCAGAACATATCATGGTTGCCGCGGAGCAGGATCTTTTTCCCAGGCAGGGATGCAATCCACTCCAAATCCAGGCGGCATTCGGTAAGCTTCCTGCCCCAGGAGTGGTCGCCCGTAATTACAACCGTATCCTCCTCCTGGATCCGGCGCTTCCAATGCCTCTGTATTTTTTTCATGTGGTTTTTCCACACTTCCCCAAACCGATCCATTGGCTTATTTACTGATAAGGATAGATGAAGATCCCCAATTGCATAAAGCGCCATAAGGCTACCTCCTACTTTTATAGCTTGATATTCCACCGCTGATTCGTTAAAATGTATGTGATATGCCAAAACCATAGACAAGGGAGTTTTGCAATCGCCTAAAATATTGTTATCTCAGAAAGGAGCAAACAATGCCTGGATTTACCACACATTATTTATTCGGGCTGGACACTTACCATATGCTTACGCCCAGCCCTTTGAAACAAATGATACGGCAGAACCACGCTGCATTCAGCCTTGGGCTGCAAGGTCCTGATGTTTTCTTCTATTTCCTTCCTTCTTATACAATCCGCAGACATAATATCGGCTCTATCGCCCATATCAAAGATACGAACGCCTTTTTCAGCCATCTGATAAACAGCCGCGAATTGTTCCAAGATCCGAAACAGCGGCAAGCCGCAGAAGCCTATACCGCCGGCTTTATCGGCCATTATATCCTAGATACCAACTGCCACCCGTATATTTATTGGAAGACAAATTTCCAGAAAAAGAGCAACCGCTATTACAGTAAACATATGAGCCTGGAAACGGAAATCGACCAGCTTCTTCTAGAATATGGCAGGCAATGCCGTCCTTCTGCCTTCCGCCAGGACGCGACGATCCGGTTAAACAAGCTGCAGATGGATACAATCTGTACCATCCTGCACCATGTTTACCAAAAATGCTATCCAGAGCTTGGCGTCCTTCCCATTACGATGCGCGCTGCGATCCGTTCGATCCAGATTGGGACAAGGTTCGTGCACGATCCTTCCGGGAAGAAGAAAAAGATCATCAGCAATCTGGAAAAGCGGCTCTTCGGCTTTCCGCTGCTGTCCACATTAATCCCAAGCGATACGGAGGTTCTCCTCGAGGATCCGTTAAACCTCAAACACAGGCAATGGAAGAACCCTTGGGACACGGCTCTTGTTTCGAAAGCGTCTTTCTTAGATTTGATGGAACAGGCACAGGAGCAATATACCCACATTATGGCCAAGCTGTTCCCATACCGGGAAACGCAAAACGCTCTTTTAGACACGCTGGGGAACTTATCCTACCACAGCGGCCTAGACGCTGGGATCCCAAGCTGACCCTCGCTACAGGCCAAAGAACTCCCGGATCTGCCCTAAGATAATCTCCATCAGGCGCGTACGGGCTTCCACGCTTGCCCAGGCAATATGCGGGGTAATCAAAAGCTTCCCGCTGTCCTTGATTTCCCTTAAGGGGTTGGATATGCTCATCGGCTCTTCGCACAGTACGTCCAGCCCTGCCGCCTGGATGCTTCCTTCCTGCAGCGCGTCGGCCAAATCCTGCTCCGATACAATCTGCCCTCTGCCAAGGTTTAAAAAGATAGCGGAACGCTTCATCCTTGCAAATGCTTCCCGATCCATCAGGTTCTCTGTCTCCGCTGTCAGCGGCGCATGGACCGATACAATATCCGACTGTTCCAACAATTTCTCCAGCCCGACGCGCGGGTAATCTGGCTGGTGATTCTTCCCAGTCGTAGAATAATACACGACATGGCAGCCGAACAGACGCGCCAGTTCCGCTACGCGCCTTCCGATTGCACCCATCCCGATAATGCCCCAGGTCTTCCCATGTAATTCCAAAAAACGTTGCTCGAAATGTGTAAAGATCCGATCCTCCACATACCGCCCCGACTTGACATAATCATCGTAATAAGG
This sequence comes from uncultured Eubacterium sp., assembly GCA_948470065.1. Taxonomy (GTDB): domain Bacteria; phylum Bacillota; class Clostridia; order Lachnospirales; family Lachnospiraceae; genus Petralouisia. The sequence continues at coordinate 10,634 of CAOKNO010000075.1, forward strand.
CAGATGCTCCAGCAGATAAAACAGCATTGCAAACGTATGCTGCGCCACTGTTTCCGTAGAATACCCCGCTACATTGCGCCATGCAATCCCCTGCTGATCGAGATACGCCTTGTCCAGATTGTTCGTCCCGGTCGCCGTCACGCATACCAGCTTCAAATTCTTTGCTGCGCCAATGCTTTGCGCATTGACAGGGACTTTATTCAACACAAGCACATCTGCATCCTTTGTACGCTCCAACGCTTCCTCTTGTGTGGAAAAATCATACTTCACGACTGTCCCAAGTGCCTCATATCCTGATAAATCAATGTCGTCCCCAATGGTCTTTGCATCTAAAAATACGATTTTCATATCCTGAACATTCCTTTCTTATGCCATCCTTCTTGATCCATCCACTTGTTTGGATTCCTTTTTCTATGGAGCCCTTCTCTCTACCGCATTCTTCCCATCTGGACTGCACCTTCTTCCCATGAAGCGCGCCATGCCCTGCCGCCAAGGAATCCACCGTTTCCAATTCCAACACGTAACCGCCCCCGTTGCCTGTCTGGTAATCATAAAATCCTTTCCGGGGATAACAGAAGTGTTCCATAACCGCCATAATTGTCCCACCGTGTACGACAAAGGCAGCCCTCTCCCATCCTTCGGTTTCCATTTTCTTTAGGCAAGCGGCAAACCCCAACCTGCACCGCGCCTTAAACCGTTCTGGATGTTCCCCGCCTGGGAACCCTGCCGCCCCGTTGCTGTCAATAAATTTCTGGTAATCTGGATTGCCGTTTAATTCCTGGTAATTCTTATATTCAAATTCCCCAAAATCCATTTCCCGGAAATCTGCAATTACTTCTCCCGCTCCTTTATCTAATATTATGCCCTGTCTGCCCATGCCCGCCTGACCTTCTTCCCAGAACTCAGGAAATAACGCCTTCGCGCTTTGCATACAGCGCAGGGACGGGCTTACGAAAATACCATGCATTTGCGGCAAGGACTGCCCAAGCTGCGCCAGCCGTTCCCATTCCGGCTCCAAAATAGGTTCCTCTGTCCGTCCTACGTAACGCTGCTCCAGATTCCCTTGCGTTTTTCCATGGCGTATCAGATATATTTCTTGCATCAATCCAAATATCCTCTCCATACACATCCTGAAAGCGTAACTGAAACATGTATCTGCCAATCGCTATCACACGCATGGCACATTTCCTATTTATCATATCTGTTGCGTCAGGACCTGTCAAGCAAACATAAGCGGATCATAGGCTTGCAGCTTGTGCCAAGCTTTGTTACACTAATCGAATAACGGGAACCTCAGGCGGCAGTTTTCCCACTTTACACAAATTTTACACAGATTATGTATTCCATTTACATAAACCGTATAGAATATCCATAAATAACCCGCTGGCGGCTCATACAGCGGCGGCTTACACAGGAGGATTATGTTATGGATATTTTTGGTTTTCTGTCATTAATTGGCGGACTGTCGCTTTTTCTGTATGGAATGCATGTGATGGGCGCTGGGCTAGAGAAGCTGTCGGGCGGCAGGCTCGAACGTATTTTGGAAAAACTGACGTCAAACCCCATAAAGGCTGTGCTGCTGGGCGCTGGCGTAACGGCTGTAATACAATCGTCTTCCGCTACAACCGTTATGCTGGTGGGCTTTGTCAACTCTGGGATTATGAAGCTGTCCCAGGCGATTGGTATTATTATGGGGGCAAATATCGGCACGACCATCACCTCTTGGCTGCTAAGCCTGACAGGGATTGAGGGCGGGAATTTCTTTATCCGTATGTTAAAGCCTTCCTCATTTTCCCCTATCCTGGCCTTGCTTGGGATTATATTCCTGCTTAGCGCAAAAAGCAGCAAGAAAAAAGATATTGCAGAAATCCTGCTGGGCTTTGCCGTACTTATGTTTGGAATGGAAACAATGAGCAGCGCCGTAAAGCCTCTGGCTGACGTCCCGGAATTTACCGGGATCTTAACAAAATTCAGCAACCCGCTGCTGGGCATTTTTGTCGGCGCGCTGCTGACCGCAGTCATCCAAAGCTCCTCCGCGTCGGTCGGTATCCTCCAGGCGTTATCCGTAACTGGGGCGTTTACTTATGGTTCCGTGCTTCCCATTATTATGGGCCAGAACATTGGAACCTGCGTCACCGCTATGATTTCCGCCGTAGGCGCGAACAAGGGCGCGAGAAGGACGGCATTTGTACATCTATATTTTAATATGATAGGCTCCGTTGTGTTCTTAACGGTTTACTCACTTTTAAACGCCGCCTTCCATTTCCCCTTTACCGAAGAAACGGTCGGCGCCGCCGGGATTGCCGCAATCCACAGTATCTTTAATATTTTTGCCACGCTTGTCCTGCTGCCGTTTACAAAAGGGTTAGAAAAGCTGGCATACCTTACCATCCCGCTGTCGGAGGAAGAACAGAAGGCTTCCGGCACAGAAGATGGATTTCAGATCCTGGATCCACGTTTTCTGTCCACGCCGGGATTTGCCTTGGAGCAATGCATGTCGCTCGCTAAGAAAATGGCGCTGCTTTCCAAGGATACGATGGAGCAATCCATGAGCCTATTGGGGAGTTATTCGGCCGAACAAGCCCATTTGGTCAAACAGCAGGAAGAACTCTTAGATCAGTACGAGGATAAATTAAGCGCATACTTAACGCAGCTTAACAGCCAGGATCTGACCGCCCAGGAAGGGCAGGGCGTTTCAACCTTAATGCACAGCATCAACGACTTTGAACGGATTGGGGATCATGCGCTGAATATTGTGGAAATCATAGAAACCATGGAAAAGAAACATCTGGCTTTTTCCAAAAAGCCCCGCCAGGAACTAGAGGTATTCGGCTGCGCCGTAAAAGACATTTTAAACCGCTCCATCCAGGCATTCCTAACAAACGATCCGGAACTTGCGCTGACGGTGGAGCCTTTGGAAGAAGTGATAGACGACTTAAACAAAGAAATCAAAAAACGCCATATCAAACGCTTGCAAAAAGGAAAGTGTACCATCGAGCTTGGGATCCCGCTAACAGAACTTGCCGTTAATTATGAGCGGGTAGCCGATCACTGTTCCAACCTGGCTGTCTATATCATCCAAATGGAGGACAGCTCCATAGAGGCGCACGGCTATATGGGAAACCTTTCCACAGAAGTACAGGCACGTTTCGAACAAATGCTGCAAACATACCGGGAACAATACCAATTTACCGCTAAGAAAGAGAAGCTAACTGCATCCGCCATACGCCAGTAAGATGCGGCTGTTTCCTTTCACAGAGAAAAGGAGGGGCTCCAATGCCGCTGATTTATATCATAGAAGACGATGTAAATATCCGTGAAATCCAGCGTTACGCTTTAAAAAACAGCGGATTTGAAGTGCAGGAATTTGACTGCTCAAAGGATCTGGGACAGGCAATCGAACAGAAGCTGCCTGATCTTATCCTGCTGGATATCATGCTGCCCCAGGAGGACGGGCTTCAAATCCTTTCCAAGCTTCGAAGCTCCCGGGCTACCAAAGACATCCCGATTATCATGGTAACTGCCAAATCGTCTGAGTTGGATAAGGTCAAAGGGCTAGACCTTGGGGCAGATGATTATATGACGAAGCCATTTGGGGTTATGGAACTGATTTCCAGGGTGCGGGCATTGCTCCGGCGTACACAGACCTTGTCAGAGCCTTCCGTGCTGTCTTGCCAAGCTCTTGTTGTAGATACGAAAAAGCGCCGCGTCACCGCCGACGGGAAGCCCTGCGAACTGACTTACAAAGAATTTGAACTGCTAAAGACCCTTATTCTGAACCAGGGCATTGTCTTAAGCCGGGATAAAATCATGGACAAGGTCTGGGGCTTTGATTACGAAGGCGAAAGCCGTACCGTGGATATGCATATCAAAACGCTGCGCCAGAAGCTAGGCGGCTGCGGCGCCCTGATCAAGACGGTACGGAACGTTGGATATACCATTCCGTAATCATGCGCTCTGACGCTTGACAGTTTCCGTAGAAAAGAGTAGAATTGCCCTATTCCTATCATACAATTATTTATGGAAATGGAATAGGCGATTGCAAAACTCCCTTTCTAGAAACAGCGGATGTACAATCTGTA
>CAOKNO010000076.1 GCA_948470065.1 uncultured Eubacterium sp.
GTACAGATTGTACATCCGCTGTTTCTAGAAAGGGAGTTTTGCAATCGCCTATATGGTGATTTAGGCGTTTGCGAAACTCAAATCTAGGAATAACCGCGTCTGTTGCAGAAAACGTTTCGCAATTCCCTATATGGTGATTTGGCAATTGTAAAGCTATAAAGTTGTGTTGTTTTAAAGTTTACCATGCATTGAATAAAAACGCAAGATTTGAACGAAAAAAGATAGTGTAACAAACGAGCTGGGCTGTGGTATTTTATGGGGAACATATGTCCTGCGATATAGAAATAGCGTAAGGCTTACTTATAGAAAGGGTTCTGTAATTATGAAATTCCTTCACATCTCAGATCTCCACCTAGGGAAACGCGTCAATGAGTTCCCTATGATGGAGGAACAGAAATATATTTTAGGCCAGATCCTTGCTGCGGCGGATTCCAAACAGGCAGAAGCAGTCATCATTGCAGGGGATATCTACGATAAGCCGATCCCTTCTGCGGAAGCAGTCCAGGTATTTGATCAATTCCTGACTGCGCTGGCAGACAAGGAAATAAAAGTATTTGCCATCAGCGGCAACCATGATTCCGCTGAACGGATAGCGTTCGGGGCGCAGCTTATGCGCGGGCGGGGGGTATATCTGTCCCCGGCGTATGATGGTACGGTAATGAAAATCAAGATGGAGGATGCATACGGGGAAATTTTTGTGCATCTGATGCCATTTATAAAGCCAGCGGTGGTACGCCATGCACTAACAGATGAACCAGACGTGGATTTGCCGGATACATACCAGCAAGCGGTGCAGCTTGTAATAAGCCGGATGGAAGTGGACAAAAGTAGCCGGAACGTCCTTGTGGCGCATCAATTTGTGACGGGCGCCGGGATATGTGGATCAGAAGATATTATGGTAGGCGGTATTGACAACGTGGATGCAGAACTGTTTGACGGTTTTGATTACGTAGCGTTGGGGCATATCCACAGCCCGCAGTCCATCCGCCGCGAGACGGTGCGGTATTGCGGGACGCCGCTGAAATATTCCTTTTCGGAAGAAAAACAGCAAAAATCGATTACCGTGGTAGAGATCAAACAAAAAGGAAAGGTACGGATTGATACCGTTCCTCTGGTAGCACGTCATGATATGCGTACCATCCGGGGGACTTATGAGGAAATAACGGCAAAGGAATCCTACCAGGGGACGGACACAAAGGATTATCTTAAAATCACGTTGACCGATGAAGAGGATGTGCTGGACGCGATGCAGAAGCTGAGGATTTTTTATCCGAACTTGATGCAGTTGGAATATGACAACAGCCGGACAAAACAGGACAGGGGCATTGCGGCGGCAGAGGAGCTCGAACAGAAATCAGATTTGGAATTGTTTGAGGAATTTTATGAGTTCCAAAATAACCGGCCAATGAATGCGGAGCAGGCGGCATATATCCGGCAGTTGTTGGAAGAAACGTAGGCGCAGTAGGATGGAGGGGACAGGATGAAACCAGTAACACTTATGATTAGCGCCTTTGGACCGTATGCCAAGGAAACGCTGATTGATTTCAGGCGCCTGGGAGGACAGGGGCTTTACCTTGTGGCCGGGGATACCGGGGCGGGGAAGACGACGATTTTTGATGCGATTGCATACGCCTTGTACGGGGAGGCGAGCGGCGATGTGAGGAAAGCGGATATGTTCCGCAGCAAATACGCCAAAAAGGACGTCCCAACGTATGTGGAATATACGTTTGATTACCAGGGCAAGCGGTATAAGGTGAGGCGCAACCCGGAATACCAGCGTCCAAAAGAACGCGGCACAGGCTATACCACGCAAAAGGCGGACGCCGTTTTGGAATTTCCAGATGACAGGCAGCCTATTACAAATGCAAGGCATGTGACGGAGGCGGTTACGCAGCTTATTGGGCTGGACCGCAGGCAGTTTGGGCAGATTGCCATGATTGCGCAAGGGGACTTCCAAAAGCTGCTTTTCGCAGGGACAGAGGAGCGCAGCCGTATGTTCCGGCAGATTTTCCATACCGAACAATACCAGGATATGCAAGAACGCCTGAAGAAGCAGGCAAGCCTCCAGAAGGATGTGTATGAGGAATTGAAGCGGAGCATCCGCCAGGAGTTAGACGGCATTGTCAGCACAGGGGAAAGCATGGCGTCCATAACATTAAAAGAATTGGGCGGCGCAGGGTTTGACGGAAGGATTGTGGAAGGCCTGCAATTTTTGGAAACGCTGTGCCAAGAGGATGAAGGGCGCTTGCAGGAGTTGGATAGGGAAATTAAGGAACTGGATCGGAAAATCCAAGAGGAAGATCAGTTGATTGGGAATATACGCACGGTGAATAGCCAGAAAGAAGACTTAAAAGACAAGCAGGAGCAGCTAAAAAGCCATTTACCAAAGCTGTCAGCCGCTAGAGCGTGCTTAGAGCAGGCCACAGAACGTGCCAAGGGCTGCAGCCAGTTGGAACGGCAGATTGCGGAGCAGGAAAAGAATATCGGTTTGATTCGGGAGTTAGAAGCAGAGAAGCAGGCACGGCAAGAAGGCGCAAAGGAGTTGGAGAAAGAGAGGAGTGGAAAGCAAAGAAAGGAGGAGCAAAGACAGAGCCTAGAGCAGCTTCTAGAGGCAGAGGAGCAGGCGTTAAAAGCCCTTGCTTCGGCGGAGGCTGAGAAAGGGAGGCTGGAGTATGAAGTAGGGCGTATCCAAAAGGACAGGCTGGATTTAAAGCAGCAAAGGGAAGGGGTAGAAGAGGAAGCAAAGGCGCAGCAGGCATATGAGAAACAGATCCGTAAGGAGCAAGGGGATCTTAAGGAACTAGCCAAAGAAATCCAAAAGCGCCAGGAACTCATAGAAGCCTTGGGAGATTGGGACAATGTGCTTGTTACGGCAAAAAACGTGCAGGAACGTCTAGTGGAGCAAAAAGCCGCCCTTAAGGAAGCGGTGTCAGGGCAAAAGGAACTAGAAAGGACGCAGGCAGAGGTGGCAGAAGCGCTTCGCGGCCTGATGCAGGAAGAATGCCGCCAAAGGGAAAGCGAGATGGAGCAGCGGGCGGAGTTTGGGCGGCTGCAAGGAGCGGCGGAAGCAGAAATCAGATGTTGCCAGGCAGCAAAGGAGGCCGAGGATGCGCTTGCCTCGTTCTACGCACAGGCAAAGCTTCTAGAAGATACGTCCCAAGAGGCGTCCCAGAAAAAAGAGGGATTGGACAAGCTTTGGAACCAGCAAAAGGAACTGGAAGCTTCCGTACAGCTTTTACAAGACGAGTGGGAGGAGCTTGGGGATACGAGTTCTTGCATCCGCAAATCTGAGCAGGATATGCAGAAATTATCCGAAGATAGGGAAAGGCTGGAAAGTCTTTTTGGCAAACGGGAGAAATTGGCCAATCTTCAGGAGAAATTGTCTGTTGCACAAAAGGAATATCAGGAGGCTTTGGCGGCAAAGGAACGGATAGGGGAAACGTACCGTGGGATGGAACGTCAGTTTTTAGACGCCCAGGCAGGTTTTTTGGCGCAAAACCTGCAAGAAGGGGACGTCTGCCCAGTCTGCGGCTCTGCGCATCATCCAAAGCTTGCAGAAATCCCAAAGACTGTGCCGAAGAAAGAGGAATTGGAGCGGGAAAAAGAACGCTTGGAGCAGGCGCAGGCAATAGTAGAACGCTTAAGCGAGAAGGCTGGGGGCTATCAAGAACAGCAAAGAGAGCAGGAACAGGAGATAGAAGAAGAAACGCGGCGTTTGTTTGGCAGGTTTGAACAGGACAGCCAGAAGCTGCAAGAAGAAATGGAAGCTAGGCGGCGGATTATAAAGGAAAAGGAAGCGGACGCGGTACAAGCGGTAAAGATGGCGCAGCAGAGGGATGGCAGGAAGAAGGCGTTAGATGGGCAGATCTTAGAGGAGAAAAACAAGTGGGAGGAAGCCCAGCAGCGCTATCATAAGGCGTCCCAGGAATTTGCGGCAGTAAGCGGCAGGCAGAAAGAGCAAGCGCGTCAGTGGGAGACGTTCCTAAGCGCCGTACAGCTTTCGGGCGACGCCAGCATGGAGCAGATGGAAGCGCAGCTAAAAGAACGTTTGGGCAAGGCGTCTGGCGAGCTTAGCGTTGCAAAGAAGGAGAATGCACGCCGGCAGCAGTTAAACGTAGAATTGGATGCAAAAGAGGAACGGAGGCAGCAGCTAGAACAAAAATCTGCGGAAATGAAAAACAGGCTGGCAGCTTTGGACGGGCAGGCCAAAATCAGGCAAAGCCAGATGGCGGCGGATATGGAAAAAGCAAACGGCATATTGGAACAAGTAAGGATGATTCTTCCTTCCATGGATGAAGAGGAAGCGCAGATGATGTCAGAGACACAAGAGAATCCTTCCAATATATTGCAAACAGCAGAGCATTATAGCAAAAAGCTGGATGGTTATGTTTCCAAGATCCAGGCGCAAATCCAGCAGCGCGCAAGGATGGATCAGGAGAAAAAGGAGTACGAAGGCCAATGGGAACAGAAGCAGGGATCGATCCATAACCTTGAAAAGCAATTAGAAGGCGTTATTGGCAAAAAGAAGGAGAAGGCAAACAGGCTGATGGGATACATCCCATCGGACAGGCACGCATTTCTGGCGCAGCAAGGAATTTGTCCAGAACGCGCTTTTGAAGCGGCAGAAGGGCTTGCGGCATACGCCGCCCAATACGGGCAGGAACTAGAAGGCCAGCAGCTTGCCCTAGAGGACGCGTTGGAAGAGAACCGTAAAAAGCTTGGACAGAAGGCAACGCTTGAAGCGCGCATCCCGCAAAGAAGGAGCCAAATCCAAGAATTGGACAAAGAGATCCAGCACAGCCAGGTTTCCCTGGCTATGAAGGAAGAACAGGGAAAGGGACGGCAGGAACGCATAGACAAGCTGTTTAGCCAGCTTAACGTGGAAAGCGAGGAGAAGGCACAGCAGAACATACGCTTGTTCTGCCAGCAAAAAGACGGTTTGGAACAAGGGCTGAAAGCAGCGGAAGAAGACTATATAGCGCAGGAGGATGTTGCAAAGCGTTTGGCGTCGTCCATTGAAACGTTGGAAAAACAGCTTGCGAAAGCAGGAGAAGCAGGGGAACTCCCAGAGGAAGACGTCCTTGCGCGGAAAGAGCAATGGCAGCAGGAAAAAAGGGGCTTAAACGTACAAAGGGATGAGAAGAACAATGCATGGCTGACGAACAGCAGGATTTTACAGCATGTCTTGGCCAAGCAAGAAGAGATTACAGAGACGGAAAAGAAGTATATCTGGCTGAAATCTCTGTCAGATACCGCGAATGGGAGGCTGAACGGCAAACAAAAAATTGAATTTGAAACATATATCCAGATGGCATATTTTGACCGTATGATCCGCCGTGCAAACCTTAGGCTGCTGACCATGAGCAACGGGCAGTATGAGTTGAAACGGGAAGAGGCGAAACACAACGCGGATAAAAACGCAAAGGAGAGTACGAACAAACGGGAGAAAACGGGTCTTGAACTGTGTGTGATCGACCACTATAGCGCAACGGAACGAAGCGTAAAAACGCTTTCTGGCGGGGAGTCCTTCCAGGCGTCCCTTGCGCTTGCATTGGGCTTGTCCGATGAAATCCAGTCGAACGCCGGGGGCATCCAGATGGATTCCATGTTTGTAGACGAGGGGTTTGGATCCTTGGACGGCGATTCTTTAAGCCAGGCCATGAAAGCCTTGGCGCAGCTTACCGAAGGCAATCGTCTGGTCGGCATTATTTCGCATGTGGCGGAACTAAAGGATCAGATAGACAAAAAGATCACTGTAACGAAGAAGATAGAAAACGGCGGCGTTTGCAGTACCATTGAAATAGAAAATGGGATCATGGGAAGATTGGAATGATACATTGACTTATTGATGCTTTATGATATAATGGGCGCAAGTAAGAAGCATATGTTTGCGGTAGTAAACGCAGATTGAGAAGAATGGAGGAAAATTATGGATAACCAGGAATTTAAACCTGTAAAAGAGGGAAAAGTACGTGAAGTCTACGACAACGGAGATACGCTGATCATCGTTGCAACCGATCGGATTTCGGCATTTGATGTGATTTTAAAAAATAAGATTACAGAGAAAGGCGCGATTTTGACCAAAATGTCCAAGTTTTGGTTTGATTTTACAAAGGATATTGTGCCAAACCATATGGTTTCTACGGATACCGCGGATATGCCGGAATTTTTCCGGAATGGGGAGTTTGAAGGGAACAGCATGAAATGCCGCAAACTGGAGATGTTCCCAGTAGAATGCATTGTGCGCGGCTATATTACAGGGAGCGGCTGGGAGAGTTACCAGAAGGACGGGACTGTCTGCGGCATAAAGCTTGCCGAAGGGTTACAAGAGTCCCAGCAGCTTCCGGAACCGATTTATACCCCAACGACAAAGGCGGATCTGGGCCTGCATGACGAGCACATAACATTTGAAGATACGGTGGAAGCGTTAGAGAAGCTTTATCCAGGCAAAGGCGCGGATTATGCGCGGCAGATCAAGGATTGCACCATCCAGTTGTACAAGAAGTGTGCGGAATATGCCTGGGAAAAAGGCATTATTATTGCAGACACCAAATTTGAGTTCGGTTTAGACGAAGAAGGGAATGTCGTGCTGGGCGACGAGATGCTGACGCCGGACAGTTCCAGGTTCTGGCCGAGGGAAGGCTATACGCCTGGGAAAGCGCAGCCGTCGTTTGACAAGCAGTTTGTCCGCGACTGGCTGAAACAGAACCCAGGCAGCGGCTACCTGCTTCCAGAAGAAGTCGTGGTAAAAACAGTGGACAAGTATAAGGAAGCGTATGCGCTTTTGACTGGGGAAACATTTCAGTAGGAAGGGCAGGCGGTACAAGAACAGCGCAGGATCGGCTTTAGGATAAAGGGAGGCAATCAGAGAAGGATGCATATAGAGTTTGATAAGCCGCAGGAAGAGTGCGGGGTTTTTGGGATGTATGATTTTGATGGGAATGATGTGGCGTCCACGATTTATTATGGTTTATTTGCCCTACAGCACAGAGGGCAGGAGAGCTGCGGCATTGCGGTCAGCGACACCAAAGGACCGAAGGGCAAGGTATCGTCCCAGAAAGGGATGGGGTTGGTGAACGAGGTGTTTACCGAACAATCATTAGGAGCCTTGCATGGCGATATCGGCGTAGGGCATGTGCGGTATTCGACTGCCGGGGCGTCCACCCGTGAGAACGCGCAGCCGCTGGTGTTGAATTATGTCAAAGGGACGTTGGCATTGGCGCATAACGGCAATTTGATCAATGCCAGGAAGCTGCGCCATGACCTAGAATACACAGGAGCTATTTTCCAGACGACGATTGATTCTGAGGTGATCGCCTACCACATTGCAAGGGAGCGGATCCATTCGGAGACTGTAGAAGAAGCCGTGCGCCGTGCAGTCCGCAAGGTAGAAGGGGCGTTTTCTTTGGTTGTTATGAGCCCACGTAAGCTGATTGGCGCCCGGGATCCCTTTGGATTTAAGCCTTTGTGTATTGGGAAGCGTGGAAACGCTTACATCCTGGCTTCGGAAACCTGCGCGCTCGACACCATTGGCGCGGAATTTGTACGTGATGTAGAGCCTGGGGAAATCGTGGTGATTACGCCAGAAGGGATCAAATCCGACACCAGTTTATGTTTGCCCAAAGAACAGGAAGCAAGATGTATCTTTGAGTATATTTACTTTGCAAGGCCGGACAGCCATATAGATGGGATCAGCGTCTATGCGTCCCGGGTACAGGCGGGGCGGTTCCTTGCTATGGATTCCCCGGCAGACGCCGATCTGGTCGTAGGCGTGCCGGAGTCTGGGAATGCCGCGGCGTTAGGGTATGCTATGGAATCCGGGATCCCATATGGCGCGGCGTTTGTGAAAAATACGTATGTTGGAAGGACCTTTATCAAGCCGAAGCAGAGCAGCCGCGAGTCCAGTGTGAAAGTGAAGCTGAACGTATTGTCAGAAGCTGTCCGTGGGAAGCGGATCATTATAATAGATGATTCCATTGTGCGTGGGACTACGTCGGATCGGATTGTACGTATGCTGCGGGAAGCAGGCGCAAAAGAAGTGCATGTGAGGGTTTCTTCCCCGCCTTTTTTATGGCCTTGCTATTTTGGGACGGATATCCCAGAACGCAGGCAATTAATCGCATATAACAGAAGCCTGGAAGAAATCTGCCAGTTAATCGGGGCGGACACGTTGGGATATCTGGCGTTGGAACGCTTAGAGGCGCTTGCCCCTGGGCGATCCATCTGCAAAGGGTGTTTCAACGGGAAGTATCCGATGGAGCCGCCCTCAGAAGACATCCGTGGGGAAATTGGGTAACGGAGCGTATAGAAGGAAAAGGAGAGAATACTATGTCAACAGACCGATATAACAGCCCTCTGTCAGAACGCTATGCAAGCAAGGAGATGCAGTATATTTTTTCACCAGATATGAAGTTCTCGACCTGGAGGAAGCTGTGGATTGCGCTTGCAGAAACAGAAATGGAGCTTGGGTTAAGCGAGGATGGGAAGCCAGTCATTACCCAGGAACAGATTGATGAAATGAAAGCCCATGTGGATGATATCAATTATGAGGTGGCCAAAGAGAGGGAAAAGCTGGTGCGCCATGATGTAATGAGCCATGTCTATGCGTATGGGCAGCAATGCCCGAAGGCGGCAGGCATTATCCATTTAGGCGCGACCTCTTGTTACGTGGGGGATAACACCGATATGATTGTGATGCGTGAAGCCTTGGGGCTTGTGCGCAAAAAGCTGGTCAATGTCATTGCCGAGCTGGCGAGGTTTGCAGATACCTACAAGGAACTGCCGACTTTGGCTTTTACCCACTTCCAGCCAGCGCAGCCTACGACCGTAGGGAAGCGCGCGACGCTTTGGCTGCAGGAATTTCTGATGGATTTGGAAGATTTGGAATATGTGGAGCATAGCTTGAAGCTGTTGGGCTCTAAGGGGACGACCGGGACCCAGGCAAGCTTCCAGGAATTATTTGCAGGCGATCAGGAAACCATAGATAAAATCGATCCGATGATCGCAAAGAAAATGGGATTTACGGAATGCTATGCCGTGTCCGGCCAGACGTATTCCAGGAAAGTAGATACCAGGGTTGCAAATCTCTTAGCAGGGATTGCAGCCAGCGCCCATAAGATGTCCAACGACATCCGGCTGCTCCAGCATTTGAAGGAAGTGGAAGAGCCGTTTGAAAAGAACCAGATCGGTTCTTCCGCCATGGCGTATAAGCGGAATCCGATGCGGAGCGAGCGGATTGCTTCCCTGGCCCGTTATGTGATGGTGGATGCCTTGAACCCGGCGATTACTTCTGCAACCCAGTGGTTTGAGCGGACATTGGATGACTCTGCCAACAAGCGCCTGTCCATCCCGGAAGGGTTCTTGGCGGTAGACGGCATTTTAGATCTGTGCTTGAATGTCGTAGACGGGCTTGTTGTTTATGAGAAAGTCATCCGTAAGCATATGATGGCGGAGCTGCCGTTTATGGCGACGGAAAATATTATGATGGAATCCGTGAAAAAAGGCGGCAACCGACAGGAAATGCATGAGAAGATCCGCCAGCTTTCCATGGAAGCAGGGAAAAATGTCAAGGTGGAAGGGAAAGAGAATAATTTGTTAGAGCTTATCGCAGACGATCCAGCCTTCAACCTGACCCTAGAGGAATTAAAACGCTCAATGGAGCCGGCTAGGTACGTAGGGCGCGCGCCCATCCAGGTGGAAAAATTCCTAGAAGAGGTTGTAAACCCTGTGCTAGAAGCACATAAAGGAATGCTGGGGATAACGGCGGAAATCAACGTATAGAAGAATCTGGTATAATCCTTTCAAATCTGTAAATACTTTTTTTAGAAATCTTAGAAAAAGACAGGTTTGAAAGGAGAAACCATATGAGCCTATGTTTAAAGATAACAGAAGTCTGTGCAAGGGAAATCCTAGATTCTAGAGGGAATCCGACCGTAGAGGCGGATGTGACGGTAGAAACGACCAGCACTGGGAAAAAGACGACGGGCCGTGCGGCAGTCCCTTCCGGGGCGTCTACGGGGAAGTTTGAAGCCGTGGAGCTGCGGGATGGGGAACCCAGGTATTTTGGGCTTGGCGTGTTACAAGCTGTAAAGCATGTCAATGACAAAATCGCCAAAGCTTTAATTGGGAAAAATGCCCTGAACCAGGTGGAAATCGATCGCGTGTTGATTGCGGAAGACGGGACGGATGACAAAATCAACCTTGGCGCCAATGCCATGTTAAGCGTGTCCCTGGCAACTGCCCGCGCAGCCGCAAAAGCAATGGAAATGCCGTTATACCAGTATTTGGGCGGTACGAACGCAAGGCGGCTGCCCGTCCCGATGATGAATATCCTGAATGGAGGGCGCCATGCAGATAATACCGTAGATTTCCAGGAATTTATGATTATGCCGGTAGGCGCGCCATCGTTCCACGACGCGCTCCGTATGTGTGCGGAAGTATACCACAACCTGAAGAAGATCTGTGAAAAAGAAGGGCTTTCCACAGCCGTTGGCGACGAAGGAGGCTTTGCCCCTGACCTGCCGGACGCCATTGCCGTCCTGGAGCTGATTTCCCAGGCGGTCTGCGCGTCTGGCTATACGCCCGGGGAAGACTTTAAGATTGCGTTAGACGTTGCGGCAAGCGAGCTTTACGATGAAAAGACTGGGAAGTATTATTTTCCAGGAGAGTCTAAGATCAAGGGCGGCAAGGTTGTCCGCGATACCAGTGAAATGATTGCTTACTACCAGGAATTAATTGAGAAATTCCCGATTATTTCGATTGAAGACGGCTTAGACGAAGAAGACTGGGACGGCTGGCAGGTCATGACGGAGCAGCTAGGAGAACGCATCCAGCTTGTAGGCGACGATTTGTTCGTCACGAATACGAAACGCCTTGACGCTGGGATTAAGCTTAAGACAGCCAATGCCATCCTAGTGAAGGTGAACCAGATTGGGACTCTGACCGAAGCAATGGAAGCCATAGAAACTGCCCATAAGAACGCATACCGTGCAGTTATTTCCCACCGCTCTGGTGAAACAGAGGATACTTTTATTGCAGACCTGGCGGTAGCCGTTAACTCTGGCCAGATTAAGACCGGAGCCCCTTGCCGTGCAGAGCGTACGGCAAAATACAACCAGCTTCTGCGGATTGAGGAACAGTTGGGCGTGGTAGCAGAATATAAAAACCCATTTAATAAGATTTGACACTGGGATGTAAGAAGGGGTGTTTCCGCACATTTTGTGCGGAAATCCCGCGCATTCTTTTGTGATTGTTAAAAATATATCTTGATAATTCCTGGATTTTATGTTAGACTTAAACAAGTTGTGAGTAGGATTTTCACAGGAGGTAAGGAAGAAGTGGCAGTATTAAGGACAATTACGATTGTAGTATTTATTTTAATCAGCATTGCTTTGACAGTGATCGTTTTAATGCAGGAAGGCAAATCCGCAGGCCTTGGTGCGATCAGCGGCGCCGCAGATACATACTGGGGCAAGAACAAGGGACGTTCCATGGAAGGTATCCTTGTAAAGTTTACAAGGGCGCTGGTATTTCTGTTCCTGGTAATTGCAGCAGTATTGAATATCGGAAGCTTTTAAGCGGCCCGCCAGGTTTTGTGCGGGCAGGGATGCATGAAATGCCCCGCATCGTATATGTGCCGTGGTGTGGGAAGGAAGAGGACTGTCGTAAGGTGGCAGTCCTCTTTTTACCTTATAGGATTACGGGCCAGGCAGCGATGCGTTTGCGGCGCAGGATCCTGCTTTACAGGATTCTTATCATCTCATGCAGGGAATGGAGGAAGCTTATGGAAAAAGGCTTATTGGAAAAAAGGAAGCAAGTAATCTACGAATTTATGTGCAGTGATCTTTACGTGCCTATGAAGATCAAAGAGCTTGCTATTATAATGAGCGTCCCGCGGGAAGAACGGGAGGCATTGGCGCAGGTGTTGGACGCGCTTGTATTGGAAGGTAAGATTGAATGCTCAAAGCGTGGGAAATATTCTAAGGCAGAGAGCAAATTTTTGACAGGTGCGTTTATCGGCAATACCAGGGGCTTCGGGTTTGTGTCCGTGGAAGGGGAGGAAGAGGATATTTTTATCCCGGAATCGCAGATAAACGGGGCAATCCATGGGGATACGGTACAGGTTGCCCTGACGCCTGGGAAGGTAGAGGACGGGAAACGGCGGGAGGGCGCTATCGTAAAGATCCTGCAAAGAGGGATGACGCAGTTAGTAGGGACATTCCAAAAGAGCAAGAACTTTGGGTTTGTAATCCCAGATGACGGGAAGCTAGGGCAAGATATTTTTATCCCAATAGAACATTCGAAAGGCGCTGTGGACGGGCATAAGGTCGTCGTAGAAATTACGGATTACGGCAGTGTTCGGAAGAAGCCGGAGGGTAAGGTAATTGAAATTATCGGCCATATCAACGATCCTGGCACAGATATTATGTCGATTGTAAAGGGGTATGATTTGCCAGTTGAATTTCCGGATAAGGTCTTGAACCAGGCGGAGCGTGTCGCAAAGCCAGTCAGTACGGCGGATATGGCAGGAAGGATGGATATCCGCGATTGGCAGATGGTAACGATTGACGGAGAAGACGCCAAAGATTTGGACGACGCCATTACCTTGACAAAGGAAGGGGAGAATTTCTGCCTGGGCGTGCATATTGCAGATGTGACAAATTATGTGCAGGAGCACAGCGCGCTGGATGTAGAAGCCTTAGAACGGGGGACAAGCGTATATCTGGTAGACCGTGTGCTTCCCATGCTGCCCCATGTGCTGTCCAACGGCATCTGTTCCTTGAACCAGGGGGAAGACCGCCTGGCATTGAGCTGTATTATGACCATCGATCCGAAGGGCAATGTCATTGACCACAAAATAGCAGAAACCGTGGTGTGCGTCGATCGGCGGATGAGTTATACCAGCGTGCGTAAGATTTTGAAAGATAAGGATGAGGCGGAACGCAAAGAGTACGAGGCGCTGGTGCCAATGTTTGAACGGATGGAAGAATTGGCGTCGATCCTGCGGGAGAAGCGCAAGAAGCGCGGTTCCATTGATTTTGATCTTCCAGAAACGAAGATTATCCTGGATCGCGAAGGGCATCCGCTGGAAATCAAGCCATACGAGCGGAACGTTGCAACGAAAATTATCGAGGACTTTATGTTGATTGCGAATGAAACCGTGGCGCAGGATTTCTTCTGGCAGGAGATCCCGTTTGTATACCGGACGCATGACGTCCCCGATCCAGAGAAAATCCACAAGCTTAGCTTGTTTATCCATAATTTTGGCTATACCATGCGGATTGGCCAAGAGGAGATCCATCCCAAAGAATTGCAGAAATTACTTGAGAAGATCGAAGATACGCCGGAAGAGCCTTTGATCAGCCGCCTGACGCTGCGCTCGATGAAGCAGGCGAAGTATGCTCCGGAATGTACCGGGCATTTTGGGCTGGCGACGCAGTATTACTGCCATTTCACCTCTCCCATCCGCAGATACCCGGATCTGCAGATCCACCGGATCATCAAAGAAACCTTGCGGGGGAAGATGACGGAGAAACGGCTTGCCCATTACGAAGGGATCCTTTCCGAGGTTGCGGCGCAATCCAGCAAGCGGGAGCGGCGTGCCGAGGAGGCCGAGCGTGAAACGGATAAGCTAAAGAAGGTGGAATATATGTCGGGACGCATTGGGCAAATGTTTGAAGGGGTAATTTCCGGCGTGACGGCATGGGGCATGTATGTAGAACTGCCAAATACCGTCGAAGGCATGGTGCATGTGACGAACCTGCGGGACGATTATTACCATTACGATGAGGCAGCGTACGAATTAACTGGGGAGGCGACCGGGAAACGGTATAAGCTGGGGCAGAAAATACAAGTTGTAGTAGCGGATACCGATAAGATGACGCGTACCATAGATTTTGTGCTGCCAGAAAGCGCAGCGGATTTTGGACTGGACGTGCCGCCGGAGGACGTAGGGCGTTACCGGGCGGAATAACGGCCGTCTAGCGCGTGGTTTCAGGGAATAGAAAGGAAATCAGGATGGGCAAGGGAAGCGTAAAACTAATTGCCAATAACAAAAAGGCATTCCATGATTATTTTATTGAAGATAAATATGAGGCTGGTATCAGCCTGGTGGGGACGGAGGTAAAATCCCTGCGTATGGGGAAGTGTTCTGTAAAAGAATCGTTTATCCGGATCGAGCATGGGGAGGTGATGATTTACGGGATGCATATCAGCCCATACGAAAAGGGGAATATCTTTAACAAGGATCCGTTACGCCCGCGTAAGCTTCTGATGCATAAATATGAGATTAATAAGATTGCTGGGAAGATGGCTGAGAAAGGCTATACGGTAGTTCCCTTGCAGGTGTATTTCAAAGGCAGCCTGGTGAAGGTGGAGATTGCGCTGGCGCGTGGGAAGAAGCTTTATGATAAACGGCAGGATATCGCCAAAAAGGATATGCGCCGGGAGTCGGAACGCGATTTTAAGGTTAAGAATCTGTATTGACGTTAGGCTGGCGATGGCCGAGGGAATCCGATGTTGTGCAAAATAGGTAATTGCGAAACCCTCTCTAGGACAGACGCGTCTGTCCAATCCATACAAAA
>CAOKNO010000077.1 GCA_948470065.1 uncultured Eubacterium sp.
GTATGGATTGGACAGACGCGTCTGTCCCAGAGAGGGTTTCGCAATTACCTCTCTTAGGCATTAGGCGATTGCAAAACTCCCTTTCTAGAAACAGCGGATGTACAATCTGTACAAAAAAGGGCGACTTGCGACGGCGTCTGGAGCCCGCTTTTGTATGGATTGGACAGGCGCGTCTGTCCCAGAGAGGGTTTCGCAATTACCTCATACGGTTATTTAAGAAAAGGAGAACAGGGCATGAGCGTACAGGATAAGATAGAACGTATTTTAAAGGATATACACCTGCTGTTTTCTTCTAGTGAATGGTACGATGAAACGGATGATTTGATTCTTGTCCAGAAACAGAAGGTGTTCCAGCTTCTAGAGCAGCTGAACCTCGCCGTTTATGAGGCGATGGATCAATACGAAGCCACCAGGCAGCAGCAGGAGATGGCGCAGCGGCGCTGTGAGAAGCGGGGGGATGAGATTATCTTAAAGGCCAGCCGCCATGCGGATGATATCTATGCCGCTTCTATTATGTATACGGATGACGCGATTAACCGGATCTGCCACATTATGGATGACGTACGCGACGGCATTGTGGAAACCATGAACCAGGCGCGTATGGATATGGAAGAGCAGAAAGTCCGGGTGCGGAAGAACCAGTTGGAACTGACGGGGCAGCTTAGGGATTTTGCCGATACGGATAAATACATCAAATTAATAGAAGAAGAAAACCGCAAATTAGAAGAAGGACGCCGCCTGGCAATGGAAGGGCGCACCGAGCGGCGCATACCAAACGAGGGCAGGGCATATGTTTCGGATAGCTTAGAGCGCGTAACCGGAAAGGATTTTGCCGAAAGCCTGCGGCGCCGGGCTGCGAAGATGAAAGAGCAGGAATTGGAAATTGAAGATATGTCTGACGTTGAGGATACAGCCTTAGAAGAGGCCTATGCACCTGTGCTCGGGCGTACCGGCGCCAGCAGTGGGAACTTAGGGGAGATAGCAGCCGGGGAAGAAGAAAGCGGCTTGCCCGATACGCCGCCAGAAATCCGCGTGAATCTAGACGCGGAGTATTTTAGATGGAAGGAAGCCGGAAGCGGGCTAGATTCCCAGGAGGCGCTGGCCGAAGGGGAGAAGAGAGAGCGGCCACAGGAAAAGAAGGAGAGGCATTTCCCGTTTGGGCGCAAATAAAGGGAAGGACGCCTGATATATTTCTAAGAAAATCTTATAACGGATATGCTGGCATGGCCAAGATTAGGCAAACCGCGTTGTCTGTCTGAACATGGATCTGCCAGTATATGATTGGTATGGGGTTCTTTGGGTCAATACCCGTCAAAATGGAATAATTTTATAAATTCTTAATAAATTTCCAACTTTGGATTTAAAAATTGTCTGGTACTTTATAAGCAACCGTTTTCTGAATCATATCAGAATATTGCCATTCTTCCTCTTTGAGGGTATAATGGAAACGCTGGATTTTTCCAATTACAACAGGCGAGGTGAAGAGGATGAAAAGTATTTTGGTATGTGATGACGACAGGGAGATTGTAGATGCAATTGAGATCTACCTGCAGCAGGAAGGTTACCGTATTTTGAAAGCTTACGATGGAGAACAGGCGTTGCGGGTACTGCGGGATCAGGAGGTGCACCTTCTGATTATTGATGTGATGATGCCGAAATTGGATGGGATCCGTGCAACGTTGAAGATCCGGGAGGATAGCAGTATCCCAATTATTATTTTATCTGCGAAATCGGAAGATGCAGATAAGATCTTAGGGCTGAACATCGGGGCGGATGATTATGTGACAAAGCCCTTTAACCCGTTGGAGTTGGTGGCGCGTGTCAAGTCCCAGCTGCGGCGCTACACCCAGCTAGGGAATGCAACGGAGAGCAGCAAGCGGATCTACCAGGTGGGCGGGCTTGTGATCAACGATGATTTAAAGGAAGTTACGGTGGATGACGAACAGGTGAAGCTGACGCCGATTGAGTACAATATCCTGCTGCTGCTGGTGAAGAACCAGGGGAAGGTGTTTTCTATCAACCAAATCTATGAGAGCATTTGGAACGAGGACGCCATAGGAGCGGATAATACGGTAGCTGTCCATATCCGCCATATCCGGGAGAAAATTGAAATCAATCCCAAAGAGCCAAGGTATTTGAAGGTAGTATGGGGCGTGGGGTATAAGATTGAAAAAATGAAATAAAAAGGTGGTGGTTCCGTGAAGAAAATCCGCTATTCTGCTGGGATGAAAGCGATTGCGGTTACGCTACAGCAGATATTTTCCATAATATTAGCGCTTTCTATGATTATTTTAATGGTGCTGTTCCAAAAGAATATTCTGGATTTCGGGGACTTGAAAAATAAGTCCTTTGATTCAACGAGTTACTTTGCGGCGAAGTTTCGCCATGAGGTGAGAGAAGCGTTGGATTATGTCGAATTATGCCAGAAATTTGAAGTGGATGGGAAATACGACGAAACGAAAGAAGTAGATATCCTACAATATTATAATAACCAAGTGATGGCGGGGCAGCCAGTTGGC
This sequence comes from uncultured Eubacterium sp., assembly GCA_948470065.1. Lineage (GTDB taxonomy): Bacteria > Bacillota > Clostridia > Lachnospirales > Lachnospiraceae > Petralouisia. The sequence continues at coordinate 2,520 of CAOKNO010000077.1, forward strand.
AAAAAAGAAGGGATGGTAACACCGTCTGGGAGAAAAAAGAAACCGTATGGTATCTGTTATTCCCTGAAGGACTTGGCGGAATGGTCACGGGCCTATACCACATCTACGTATTTGTTTGAGGCAGAGTATTATATGGATCAAGGGCTGAAGCAAAGGCAGAGCATTTTCAAGAATGGGGAACTCGTCTTAAGCGACGAAAAGTCCATTACGAATCTAAGCCAGATGGCAGAGGAACTGCAGGTAAATGTGATACAAAATGTGGAGCATTATTACGGTGGATCCTATAGCGTGTCAGAGCATATCCCACAGGAAACAGAGGATACGGCAGAGGTTGCCTTAGAAGAGGATGTCGCTTATGATGGATACGAAGAGGAGGAGAATGAAGTTCAGTCAGACGAAGGGAATACTGAGGAAGCTGGCGGTATAGATACGGGCATTGGGTCTGCCGAGGAACTGAACCAGGCAGTGCAGAAGGTGGTATCGGGCGGTCTTTATGAACTAAACGGGCAGGAATTGGCGTTGCTTTTGCAGGAAATGAATATGCCCAATCTCCAGAGTACGGCGTCTTATGAGTTTGTAGAAGAGGAATACCTTCCAGCCAGCGGCGTTTCGATTTGGGATAATTTTATGAAGGGGAATTATTCTGCTGAAATGATGGTAGCGGCATACGACGCATTGGATGCTACCGTGTGCAATATTGGAAATGAGATTAACCGCTATAAGAAAGGCGTGAACAAATATAATAATTCAGACCAGGGGACGAACTTTTATTTTTGGGTTGTACTAGGCGGCAAGGAAGAAACATATACCAATATTGCAGCGACGTTAGACCGCCAGCTTACCGAGTTTGGGAAAAACGCTGGGAGATACTTATATTACCAGGAAAAGGATATCCGGCTGAACACGAACATAGACGATATGGAGGATTTCTTCTATAATACGCTAGAACCTAAATATGGCGGTGAAGGCAGCGTAATGCTGTTCTGCGTGGATACGTCGTTCCCAAAGGAGGACGGCTTTTTAGAAGCAAAAAGAGAATTTGATCAGATGCATCCCTGGATTTACGTTGGGATACTTGGCGTTGTGATCAGTATTATCGTATGCATGACCTGTTTTATTTATCTGAGTATGGCGGCGGGAAGGCGGGGAGAGGACCAGAAGATTTACCTGAATCTCTTTGACCGGATGCCGACGGAGGTTTTGGCGCTGTTTTTCGCAGTTGTTGGGATCTGCTTTTTGATGATGTTTGGCAATGTGATATACAACTTTGATATGCAGAATCTGACTTGGCTTCTTATAATGTCCGGCGTATTGGTGTTCTTCGCTTCGGCAGCCTTGTTAGCTTGTTACCTGAGCCTGGTACGGAGGATCCGGGCGGGCGTTTTGTGGAGCAGCAGTATCTTGGGTTGGGCTGCAAATAGCATTGGCTGGATATTTGCCAAACAGAAGCCTGCGGCGAAGATGGTAATCTGGTTCGGGCTACATCTGCTGGCATGCCTTATTATTTTCCCCATGATGTACTTATACCGTTATGATTCAGACGTTCCGGCATTCGGGTTTACTTGTTTCCTGCTGTTGTGCCTTGTGGAAGGCGTGATGATTATCCGGGAAGGCATACAGCGTACGAAGGTACTAGATGGGATCCGCAAGATTTCCGGCGGGGATTTGGAATATAAGATTGCATTGGAAGAACTGAAAGGGGATAACCGCAGGATGGCGGACGCGGTAAACGCGATAGGGGACGGATTGTTCCATGCCGTGGAAGACAGTGTAAAAAACGAACATTTGAAGGCAGATTTGATTACGAATGTCTCGCATGATATCAAGACGCCGCTGACTTCTATTATTAATTACGTCGATCTGCTCAAACGAGAAGATCTAGAAAATGAACGCGCTAGGAATTACATCAATATCCTAGACACTAAGTCCCAACGGCTTAAACAATTGACAGAAGACTTGGTGGAGGCGTCAAAGGTAAGCTCCGGGAATATCAAGCTGGAGATGGAACGGATCAACCTGGTGGAGCTGGTTCATCAGACAGAAGGCGAATTTGACGAGAAATTCGAGGCCAGGGGGCTTACCGTAATCAGTAAGCTGCCGCGTAAGCCAGTGGTAATCCTGGCAGACGGCCGCAGGATTTGGCGTATATTGGAAAATCTGTATAACAATGTGGCGAAGTATGCAATGGAACATACCAGGGTTTACGTCGATATGGAAACCGTTGACGGGCAGGTAGTGTTCTCCATCAAAAATATTTCAGAGAATGCGCTGAACATCCAGGCAGACGAGCTGACCGAACGGTTTATCCGGGGGGATATCTCAAGGAGCACGGAAGGAAGCGGCCTTGGGCTGTCAATTGCAAAGGATTTGACGGAATTGATGGGAGGGGCGTTTGAGATTTACCTGGACGGGGATTTGTTTAAGGTGATGATCCGCTTCTGGCAGGAGCCGGACGAAATGCCTGGTTACAGCTCGCTCCATGGCCAGTAACGCGCTTCGCGATGCACAGAAACCGCAAAAGAAGAGGTTTCGCATTGAAAAACTCGGGATTTTTTATCCTTGCAGGAATGTGGAAAACAATTTATAATAAAACCGTATAGTAGGAAGAATCGGAAGGATGGGCCCCTAGTGTGGGCCCATCTGCAAAACAGGAGGAAGTGACATGATAAAATTACACGATGGCGGCGTTTACCTGGTAGACGGCGTCAAGCTGGTAGAAGATGGAGGACAGGCTCTCGCAGCAATCCAAGCGGAAACCGGGAAGGCAGTAACGAAGGAAGAGGCTTTAAAGGGAACCATTGCATATGGGATTTTAGAACGACATAATACCTCTGGCAGCATGGAGAAATTAAAGGTGAAGTTCGATAAATTAACGTCGCATGATATCACGTTTGTTGGGATTATCCAGACGGCGCGGGCGTCGGGGTTAGAGAAGTTCCCGGTTCCTTATGTATTGACGAACTGCCACAATTCCCTGTGCGCCGTAGGCGGGACCATCAATGAAGATGATCATATGTTTGGTCTTACCTGCGCCAAGAAGTACGGCGGCGTCTATGTGCCGCCCCATCAGGCGGTTATCCACCAATACGCCAGGGAAATGCTGGCAGGCGGCGGAAAGATGATTTTAGGTTCGGATTCCCATACGAGATACGGCGCGTTAGGGACGATGGCGATGGGGGAAGGAGGCCCGGAACTGGTGAAGCAGCTTCTGGGGAAGACTTACGACATCAATATGCCAAAGGTAGTCGGCGTTTACCTGACGGGCAAGCCGAGGAAAGGAGTAGGCCCGCAGGACGTTGCGCTTGCTATAATCGGGGCCGTGTTCGCCAATGGGTATGTGAACAATAAGGTAATGGAATTTGTAGGGCCTGGCGTGGAAGGCTTAAGCGCGGATTTCAGGATTGGCGTCGATGTTATGACGACAGAAACGACATGCCTGTCTTCGATCTGGAAGACGGATGATACCATCCGGGAATTTTATGAGATCCATGGCAGGAGCGAGGATTATAAGGAATTAGCGCCAGATCAAGCGGCTTATTATGATGGTATGATTGAAGTGGATTTGGATCAGATAAAGCCTATGATTGCAATGCCGTTCCACCCCAGCAATACCTACACGATTGAAGAATTGAATGCAAACCTGATGGATATTTTAGAGGACTGTGAGAAGAAAGCCCAGGTCAGCTTAGACGGCGCGGTTGACTTTACTTTGAAGGATAAGGTGAAAAATGGCAGGCTCTATGTGGATCAAGGGATTATCGCTGGCTGCGCCGGGGGCGGTTTTGAGAATATCTGCGATGCGGCGGATATCTTAAAGGGGGCAAGCATTGGCGCCGATGAATTTACGTTAAGCGTATATCCGGCGAGTATGCCGGTTTATATGGAACTGGTGAAAAACGGAGCGGCGGCAACCCTGATGGCAACTGGGGCGGTATTAAAGACGGCGTTCTGCGGGCCTTGCTTCGGCGCGGGGGATACGCCGAGCAACAATGGGTTCTCGATCCGACATTCTACCAGGAATTTCCCGAACCGGGAAGGGAGCAAGCTGCAGAGCGGGCAGATTGCGTCCGTTGCGTTGATGGACGCCAGATCGATTGCTGCAACGGCAGCGAATAAAGGTTACCTTACCCCTGCGACGGATTTAGACGTGGAATATACAGGACCGAAATACCACTTTGACAGCCGGATTTATGCGAACCGCGTATTTGACAGCAAGGGCGTGGCGGATCCAGCCCAGGAGATTAAGTTTGGACCGAATATTAAGGACTGGCCCAAAATGAGCGAGCTGCCCAAGGATATGGTGCTTAAGGTTGTATCAGAAATCCATGATCCGGTTACGACAACGGATGAACTGATCCCATCGGGGGAAACCTCCTCTTACCGTTCCAACCCGCTTGGGCTTGCTGAATTTACGTTGTCTAGGAAGGATCCTGCCTATGTAGGCCGTGCAAAGGAAATCCAAAAGGCGCAGAAAGCGGTCGAAGCCGGGCAGTGCCCAGTGGAAGCCGTAGCAGAGCTGGAGCAAGTAATGGACGCCATAGGGAAGGCATTCCCAGACAAACAGTTTGGCGCTGGGATGGAGAAAGGCACGCTGGGGTATGGGAGTACGATTTTTGCAGTTAAGCCTGGAGATGGATCTGCAAGGGAACAGGCGGCTTCCTGCCAGAAGGTATTAGGCGGATGGGCAAATATCGCCCATGAGTACGCTACGAAGCGTTACCGTTCGAACCTGATTAACTGGGGGATGCTCCCGTTGATCATAGAGGAAGGGGAACTGCCCTTTGCAAACGGGGATTATCTGTTTTTGCCGGATATCCGGCAGGCCGTAGAGGAGCGGAAGTCCCAGATTACGGCGTATGTTGTAAAAGACAAAGGCCTTCAGGAATTTACCCTGGGTATGGGGGAACTGACCGAGGATGAACGTACCATTATCTTAAAAGGATGTTTGATTAACTATTATAAAGGATAACCTGTGGGTTCTTTGGGTGATGCGCCAGGCTCCTGTGTGCGGGAGCCTGGCCGCGCCATACCCTACGGCAGGGAGCGCCGCGTGCGTGTGGCGCGGCGGTAGGGCAATGCCAATGATAGGAAGAGCCAGGCGCCAAATAGAAAAGAGGGATGGTCTATTTTGGAAGAACAAGATAAAAAAAGAAAGAAGGATAAAGTAAACTGGAATATTAAGCCCTATTTAGCAATGGGGCTTATTGCGTTTCTTGTAATTGTAATGAGTATTACATTTTTCTTTTTACTGTACCGTTACCATAGCATTTCTAAGCTTATGTCAAAACTGATGGTTATTTTACAGCCAATTACAATTGGGCTGGTATTGGCTTATCTGGTTATGCCAATCGTGAATTTTGAAGAACGGCGCCTGCTCCCATTTGTACAGGCGAAAATGAAGAACCAGAGGAAAGCCAAAAAGCTGGTGCGCGGCGTCAGTATCGGCGGCGCGCTGCTTTCCGTTGCAATTGTCATCGGCGTGCTGCTGCAGATGGTAATCCCGGAATTGTACAAGAGCATCAACGGTATGATAGGGACGATGCCGGAGCAGGTCAACAGCTTTATGGACTGGTTTACGGATTACGTCGGGTCAGACAGTGAGATATCAGAGTATCTTGAAGTGGCCCTGACAAAGAGCACGGAGTTTTTTGATCATTGGGCGCGCACCGATTTGCTGCCCCAGACGAAGAATATTATGGCGGGGCTTACGACAGGCGTGATTACGGCCGTAAAGCTGGTGTTCCATATTGTAATCGGTATTATTATATCTATTTATGTGCTAATGAGCAAGGAAACGTTAATTGGGCAGAGCAAAAAGGTTATTTATGCATTCCTGCCAGGGAAACAGGCGAATGCAGTCATCCGCACCGTGCATAAGAGCAATGAGATTTTCGGTGGTTTTATCTCTGGTAAAATCTTGGATTCTTTGATTATCGGCATCCTTTGCTTTATCTGCCTGTATTTTATGAAGATGCCTTATACGGTACTGGTCAGCGTGATCGTTGGCGTAACGAACGTCATTCCGTTTTTTGGCCCATATCTGGGGGCTGTGCCGAGCACAATCCTGATTATGCTTGCCGAGCCGATCCAGGGGCTCTACTTTGTGATTTTTATTTTAGTATTGCAGCAGGTGGACGGGAATATTATCGGACCTAAAATCTTAGGGGATTCTACAGGATTGTCCTCATTCTGGGTAGTATTTGCCATCCTGATGGGCGGCGGCTTGTTCGGGATCCCTGGCATGATTATCGGCGTCCCGGTTTTCGCGGTGATTTTTTATATCCTGCGCAATATCATAAGCTATACGTTAAAGCGGAAAAACCTGCCGCTCGATACAAAGGACTATATAGAGGCCGGGCGGCTGGACGTTGATAAGAACCAATTGGTGGATTGGAAGGAAGAAATTACCAATCAAGAAAAAGGAAGCGGGAAGTAACTAGTTTTTGACATGGGCAGGGGAAATATGGTAAACTATGACAGTAAGACTGATGTTGGGGAGTTTTATGCTTTTCGATAGCTTCTGAGGTGAAACCGTTGGATAAATATGAAAATAAACTTAAGCTGGATCATTTAAATCAATTAGTACAGGAGAAAAAGTATAAAACAGCTGTAGAAATAGCAGATTCCATTAATTGGAAGAAGATAAAAGAGGTATCTGCCCTCCGTTTGATTGGAGAAGTATACGAGCGGAGCGGGAGGCTTGCGTTAGCCAAAGAGATTTATTTATGGGCATACGATCGGGCGGGGATAGGGAAGAATTTCTTATACCGCTTAACGCTGATTTCCTTAAAAATGAAGGACTTGGAAGAAGCAAAGGAGTTTTACCAAGGCTTCTTGGATGCGGCGCCGAATGATCCTACGAAGCACATCCTCCGTTATTTAATCGCGACGAAGGGGAAAGAGCCTTTACAAACGCGGATCCAGATTTTAGAGGAATTTAAGAAAGCAGATTACGTAGAAGAATGGGCGTTAGAGCTAGCCTATCTGTACCGTGAAGCGAAAGAGTTTGAACGGTGTGTAGAACTTTGCGACGAACTGATCCTCTGGTTCGGTGAAGGCGAATATGTAGAAAAGGCGTTGGAGCTTAAAATGCTGATACAGCCGTTAGACGAGATACAGCAAGAAAAGTACGAGCAGTTCAAAGCGGAGAAATGGAAAAAAACAGGGGGAGCCTTGAAGGAAGCGACGCCTCCCGTGGAAGAAGGCGGCTTTGACAATGAGGAGCTTAAGAAAGCGCTTGCGAAAAACGTAAAGAAGACATTTGGGAAGGATCAGGGGCATTCTGGCCGTAACAGGGAGAATATCAAGGATATGGTAGATGGCTTTATCCGTCCAAAGACGTCCAGGCAGTTCAGAAAACAGGACGAGCCAGAGGTTTTGCCAGAGGAAAGCCTAGGCAAGGAAACAGGCCGGGAAAAAGACCAAGGACATAGATGGGAAAGGGATACAGAAGGGCGGAAACATTTGGGAACAGAAGAGCCAAAGGAGAAGGAAGGATATCAGGATTCTGTAAGGGGACTAGAAACAATCCAGGAAGAAGAGATAGATCCGTATTATATCACGGAGGATGACTTTGAAGAACTGCGTGAATCAATACGGGAAACGCTTCGGGAACTTTGGTATCAGTTAATGCAGATTAAGGAGCAGCAGGAGCAAGTATTAGGCAGCATTCAAAATGGAGAATTGAGATTCGGCAGCGGGGAAGCTATGCAGCATATACATGGATTGATGGAACGCATAACCGCGATTGAGCAGGAACTGAGGGCAGTATCCGAGGAACTGCAAGCAGAATATGGGGTCTCCGGCGTCTTAGAAGAAGGCTATGGACAGGAAGACGGCATTGCACAGCCGGATCCAGGACAGGCTGTATGGGAGCCGCAGGTACAGGCAGGTTATGCAGAGGACAGGCTTACGGCAGAAGAATCACGAGACAATACTCTAGAAGATGCGCAAATCATAGAAGAAGGCGCATATCTCGCTGGCGTTCCAGAAGGGACAGAGCCAGAAGAAGAGAAAGAAAATCCATACCCAGATGGCATGATGCCTGAAGAACATAACAGAAATGAAATGCCAGAAGAAGAGGAAGGTAATCCATACCCAGAGGTGATGGCGCCTGGAGAACATAATAGAAGTGAAATGCCAGTAGAGGAAGCGCCAAACATAGAAGAAGGAGCATACACGGCTGGCATCCAGGAAGAACAAGACGGTATTCTGGCAGAAGGGACAAATTCCGGAAGTAGAAGGGAAGGATTGCCAGAAGAAGAGAAAGCCAATCCATACCTAGATGGGATGATATCTGAAGAATATAACAGAAATGAGATTCTAGAAGAAGAGGAAGGTAATCCATACCCAGATGTGACGTCATCTACAGAAGATGGGATACCAATAGAAGAACCGCCAGTTGTAGAAGAGGAAGCGCGTCCAGTTGGTTCTAATGGAGGTTTTTTGGACGAGCAGCGGCCGCTTGCAAGAGGAGTGGCATATCCTAGGACTACAGGCAGTAAGGCGCCTGAAGGACAGGTAGAACTGCCAGAAGAACGGATTATGTCGCTGATTAAGGATAGAGAGGTTTTGGATGAATTGGGGGAGCGGTTATCAGAGAATAAGATAATACCTTTTTTTCAGGATAATCCTGTAGACGAAGGGGATAACTCTAAACAGCAGGATTGGGATTCCGACGATTTGGCGCGGAAGATTGAAAGCCAGCTTGGGCAAGATATGATCGAAGGGAAAAAACCGGATGCGGAGAAGAATTTGGAGTCTGCGCTGAAAGCGGCGAGGCATTCGCGGGAAAAGGGTTTTTTTGAGCCGGAGATTAAGGTTACGATGGAAGAGCCAGGCAATGGGGAACTGGATGAAGAGCAGCTTAGGATATTTTCTTATTTTGTCCCGGTAAGCGGGATGAAGCAGCAGATTTGCCAGGCGTTGGAAGGCATATACCAGCGCAAGAGGGACGACAGGAGTTCTTCTTGCGGCAACCTGATTATCATGGGCGGCAAAGGAAGTGGGAAAACAGTCCTGGCGACAGATTTTATCAGGGCCATTAAGAAAAGCGGGAGGAACCCGAATGGCAAGGTAGGGAAGATTACAGGGGATACCCTGAACCAGAAGGAATTGAGCCAGTTGCTAAAAAAGGTAGCGGGCGGGTATTTAATTATTGAACGGGCAGGAGAGATAACCAGGGAAACGGCGATCCGCTTGGGCCTTTTAATGGATCAGGATACGGATGGGCTGTTGGTTATTATAGAGGACAGCAGAAAGGAAATTGAGAAAGTTTTAAGCCGGGATATAAATTTTGCGAACAAATTTACAGAACGGATTAAAATACCGATATTTAACAGTGACGAACTGGTAGAATTTGCCAGGGCATATGCAGCGGAGCAGGGATGTGAAATTGAGGCCGTAGGGGAATTGGCGCTTCATAACCGTATCAGCGGCATTCAAAAAATAGATGAGGCGACGACGTTGACCGAAGTGAAAGACATTATGGATGAAGCCATCATCAATGCGAAAAGAGGTGGATTGAAAAAGATATTTGGCAGGAAGAAGTTTAACCCGGAAGGGTATCTGTACTTAAGGGAAAAAGATTTTGAGGAGTAAAGGGAAAGGTGAATAATCAGGCGCAAGGCCAGCGCCTTAGGAGGAAGCTATGGAACATTTTTCTAAATTAGATATGTATTATTTTGGGCAGGGCACCCACTATGGGATTTATGAGAAATTAGGCGCGCATCCAGTGACGGAACATGGCAAGGAAGGCGTGTATTTTGCAGTATGGGCGCCGAATGCAGCAAAGGTATCCGTTATCGGTTCGTTTAATAACTGGGAAGCGGGAGCAGATGAAATGGAACGTTTGGAGCCGATGGGGATTTATGAGTTATTCGTCCCAGAGGCATCCGTCGGGGATCTGTATAAGTTCTACATTGAAACGCCGGACGGCAGGCAGCTTTATAAAGCGGATCCGTTTGCAAATTATTCGGAACTGCGCCCGGGGAATGCTTCCCGCATTGCGGATATCCGGAATTTTACCTGGACGGACGAGAAATGGATGCAAAAACGCAAGGCTTGCAAAGATGTTTACAGCCAGCCAATGGCGATTTATGAAGTCCATCCCGGTTCCTGGATGCGCCATCCGGGACGGGAAGACGAGGGTTTTTACACTTACCGTGAATTTGCAGAACGCCTGGCAGAGTATGTGAAAGAAATGGGCTATACCCATATTGAGTTGATGGGGATTTCCGAGTATCCGTTTGACGGCTCCTGGGGATACCAGGTGACGGGATATTACGCGCCTACCGCACGTTATGGTACGCCGGAGGATTTTGCATACCTTGTGGATTATATGCATAAAAACGGGATTGGCGTAATCCTAGACTGGGTTCCGGCGCATTTCCCAAGAGACGCTCACGGGCTTGCTGAGTTTGACGGAAGCTGTCTGTATGAATATGCAGATACCAGGAAAGGAGAACATCCGGACTGGGGGACTAAGATTTTTGACTACGGCAAGACGGAGGTAAAGAATTTCCTGATAGGCAGCGCTTTGATGTGGGTCGAGCACTACCATGTAGATGGGCTGCGTGTAGACGCCGTGGCGTCCATGCTGTATTTGGATTATGGCAAGCAAGACGGGCAATGGGTAGCGAACGAGCATGGCGGCAATGAGAACCTAGAAGCCATTGAGTTCTTTAAACATATCAATACGCTGATTCTGGGCAGGAACCCAGGCACGGTTATGATTGCGGAAGAGTCTACGGCATGGCCGGATGTGACGAAGCCTGTGGAAGAACATGGGCTGAATTTCAGTTATAAGTGGAATATGGGATGGATGCATGACTTTTTGGACTATATGAAGCTGGATCCGTATTTTCGGAGAGATAACCACAACCGTATGACATTTGCCATGAGTTATAATTATGCTGAACATTATATCCTGGTGCTGTCCCACGATGAGGTTGTGCACTTGAAGTGTTCTATGATCAATAAAATGCCTGGCGAGTTAGAGGACAAGTTTGCAAACTTAAAGGCCGGGTACGCGTTTATGATTGGCCATCCGGGCAAAAAGCTGCTGTTTATGGGGCAGGAGTTCGGGCAGCTTAGGGAATGGAGCGAGGAACGTGAATTGGATTGGTTCCTGTTGGCGGAACCATGCCATAAACAGCTTCAGGTTTACTTTAAGGATCTCCTTCATATTTATACAAGGTATCCTGCAATGTATGAGGCGGATAACGGGGAAGATAATTTTGAGTGGATCAATGCCAACGATAATTTCCGCAGTATCTTCAGCTTTGTCAGGAAGAGCAAGAACGGCAAGAACAACCTGCTGTTTGTATGTAGCTTTACGCCAGTGCCGAGAGAGGATTACAGGGTCGGCGTGCCGGCGAAGAAGCAGTATAAATTGATTTTCAGCAGCGACGATCCAAAATACGGCGGGGCTGGCGAGAAACGCCCGCTTGTGTATAAAGCTAAGGCACAGGAATGCGATGGGCGTCCCTACTCCTTTGCATACCCGCTCCCTGCGTTTGGCGTTGCGGTCTTTGTCTATTAAAGGAAAAATTAGGCGGATGATTTGCCATAAGCATTCAGAACTGCCGCATTAAGGAAAGATTATACCAGATATTGTTTTTGTATCTTGCAGAATGCAATATCTGGTATATCTGCTTCTTAATGTGGCAGTTCTTTTTTATTTCATAGTAAAGCGCACCCTATGAAATAAAAAACGCTCCGCGTGGATCGCACTGCGGCGGTAAGGAATTTGTTGCAAAAGCAACACGCCGCAGGTGGGGAATCCTGCGTTGCAGGATTCTTTTTCATTTCATAGGAAAGAGCGTTCTATGAAACAAAAACGCTCCGCGTGGATCGCACTGCGGCGGTAAGGAATTTGTTG
>CAOKNO010000078.1 GCA_948470065.1 uncultured Eubacterium sp.
ACAAGGATAAGGAAAAAGACAAGAAGGAAGAAAAGGACAAGGATAAGGAAAAAGACAAGAAGGAAGAAAAGGACAAGGATAAGGAAAAAGATAAGAAGGAAGAGAAGCCGGAAGAACCCGCACAGGAAGAGGCTCCAGCAGAAACCGAAGAGCCTGCAGCCGAAGAACCGCAGCAGCCGGAGGAGCCAGCCCAGGAAGGCACAGGGGATACTGGGAATGGAGGTATCAATTATGTACCGGAAGGAAAAGTGCTGACCTGTAGCGATGCTTATAATGTACGGGCTTCCATGAACGAATCAGCAGAGCTGCTGGGGACAACTGCAATTGGCGACAATGTTACGGTAGTGCTGAGTTATGCAGAAGGCTGGACAAAAGTGGAGTGGAATGAGAAGACAGGATATATCCGTACGGATCTGCTTTTGAATAACTAAGGAAACGTAAGGGGAATTGCTCCAAAAGCAGTTCTCCTTTTTCTCTTATATCTGTTTAGGCGTTTGCGAAACTCAATATCTAGGAACAGCGGTTGTTCCATCTATACAAAATAAGGGCGACTTGCGACGGCATCTGGAGCCCGCTTTTGTATGGATTGAACAAACGCGTCTGTTGCAGAGAACGTTTCGCAATTTCTTCTTATATCGGTGAGGGCAGGTATAAAAAAAGCAAAATGTTTCAACCTAAATGTGAAGACGCAACGTCCTGTTAGGATGATAGGATAGACGTTGGAGATTAGGAGGGAACAATGCAGAACCGAGAAGAAATCAATGTGTTACGGGAAACTAGGAAAAACGCAGCTATGGCAGTCAATGCCATTGATACGTTAATGAGTAAGATTTATAACCAGGAATTTGCATATGAACTGACAGCGGAACGTAACAGGTTCCGTGACTTTGAGCGCAGGGCAGAGGCTGGGCTGTGGGAGTATGGGCTCCTGCCGCGCGAGTCCGGGCTGGAAAAGGCGATGCTGTGGGGGTCGATCCAGGCAAATACAATGCTGAACATCAGCACGCCGCATGTGGCGGATATGATGATCCAGGGGAATACCCGGGGGATTACAGAACTGTTAAAAGCGAAGCATAACAACAAGGCTGTGGGCAGCTATGCCAACGAGTTGGCGGAAGAACTGATGGATTTTGAGGAAGAAAATATTGAGAGGCTGAAAAAGTTTTTATAGCGTATGGAGGAGCCAATGGGAGATCCGGTCAGAATCAATAAATATCTCAGCGAGGCGGGGCTATGTTCCCGGAGAGAGGCAGATCGCCTTGTTGCAGAAGGAAGCATAACCATCAACGGTAAAACGGCTGTCAATGGGGACAAGGTGCTTCCTGGCGACGCTGTCATGTATCGGGGAAAGCTTGTGTCCAAAGAGCAGGAGCCTGTCCTACTTGTGGTCAATAAACCCGTCGGGATTGTGTGCACCGCCCAAAAACGGGAACAGAATAACCTTGTGGACTTCGTTCATTATCCCAAGCGGGTCTATCCGGTTGGGCGGCTGGACAAGGACTCCCATGGCTTAATCTTAATGACAAACCAGGGGGATTTGGTAAACAAGATTATGCGCGGCAGCAATCGCCATGAAAAAGAATATCTTGTAAAGGTAGACCGCGAGGTAACAGCCCAGTTTTTAAAAAAGATGTCAAAGGGCGTGTATCTGAAGGAACTGGATAGGACAACCAGACCGTGCCGGCTGGAGAAGGCTGGGAAGGATACCTTCCGTATTATACTGACCCAAGGCATGAACCGCCAGATCCGGCGGATGTGTGAAGCCTTCCAGTACCGGGTAGTGGATTTGAAACGTGTCAGGATTATGGATATTACATTGGGGGATTTGAAGGAAGGCGCATACCGGGAAGCAACACAGGAAGAATGGGATAGGCTGCAGGAACAGCTAGAGGGTTCTTCCAGCGCCCCTGTTCCTTCCGGCAGGCGTCATGGTAGGTAGCAGCGTTGTGCGATATGATGCTTTGGTGTTTGGACTGGTAAGATGGAATGGTAAGAATAGTAGGAATAGTAAGGAAGGGAAGGAAAGGGAATGGAAAGGAATCAGGCAGAATCACGGATACAGGAACTCCGTAAAATTCTGGAATACCACAGTGACCGTTATTACAATATGGATAGCCCGCAAATCAGTGATTTTGAATACGATACGATGATGCGTGAACTAAGGGAACTAGAACAGGAATTTCCGGACATGCTTACGCCAGATTCCCCCACCCAGAAGGTAGGAGGAGCGGCGAAGCGCGAAGCTGGCGTCTTAGTACGCCATAATATCCCAATGCTGAGTTTGCAGGACGTATTTTCCAAAGAGGAAGTGGAGCATTTTGTAGAGGAGATGCAAGAACAGCTCGAGGATCCGGAATTTGTCGTGGAGTATAAGATAGACGGCCTGTCAATGGCTTTGAGGTATGAAAACGGCGAGTTAAAGACGGCGTTAACCCGTGGGGACGGCGTTAACTTTGGCGAAGATGTGACCGCCAATGCAAAGGTAATCCCGGATGTTAAGAAAAAGCTGAAATTCCCAGTGGAATACTTAGAAGTCCGTGGGGAAGTGTATATGAAAAATAAGGATTTTGCACATGTAAATGAGATGCAGGAACTAAAAGGCAAGAAGGTATTTGCTAATCCCAGGAATTGTGCGGCGGGCACGTTGCGGCAGTTAGACAGTAACGTAACGAAGGAACGTGGGCTGTCCATGTATATATTTAACATCCAGCAAGTCCGTGGCATAGAGTTTCAGACGCATACCCAGGGCTATGAGTTTTTAAAAAAGAACAAAATACCAGTGATTGACGGATACCAGGTGTGCAAGGATAAGGAAGAGGTCTGGGACGCAATCTGTGGCATTGGCGAGGCCCGTGGCAATTTGGGGTACGATATTGACGGCGCAGTCGTAAAAGTAAACTCCCTGGCAGACCGTGAGAAGCTAGGGGCTACGTCTAAAGTACCACGCTGGGCAGTTGCTTATAAATACCCGCCGGAAGAAAAAGAAACCACTGTCTTGGATATCGAGCTTTCGGTCGGGCGTACCGGACGTATCACGCCTACGGCTATCTTTGAGCCAGTGAGGTTGTGCGGGACTACCGTTTCTAAGGCGACACTGCACAACCAGGACTTTATTGATAAATTAGATATCAGGATTGGCGACCATATCCAGGTGTATAAATCGGGTGAGATTATCCCAAAGGTGCGTAAGGTGTTAAAAGAGAAACGTCCCGAAGGGGCGGCTCCGTATATCTTCCCGGACGCATGCCCTGCCTGTGGGTCAAAGCTACAGCGTGAAAAAGACACGGCGGATACCCGGTGTACCTCTCCAAACTGCCCAGCGCAGATGGAACGCCGTATCATTAATTTTGTAGGCAGGGACGCTATGGATATCAAAGGCTTTGGAGCCGTGTATGTGGAAGAATTGGTGCGTCTGGGATATCTTAGGGATATTGCAGATATCTACACCTTAAAAGAACATCGGGAAGATTTGATTGCCCAAGGGATTATTGGAAAAGAGAAGAACACAGATAAATTATTGAACGCCATTGAAAAATCAAAAGAAAACGACGCCGCACAGCTTTTGACCGGGCTTGGGATCCCAAATGTAGGGAAGGCGGCAGCCAAAGCAATTATGCGGAAGTTCCAGACTATGGAAGGGCTTGGTATGGCGGATGCGGAAGCGCTGCAGGACGTCAACGACATTGGGGAAGTCAGTGCAAATTGTATTGTAGAATTTTTCCGCAAAGAAGAGAACCAAAGGATGCTACAGCGCCTAAAAGAGTATGGCGTGAATATGCAGTCATCATCCGGTGCATCCGGCAACCGCCTAGAAGGCATGACGTTTGTAGTAACTGGGACATTGCAGAGCCTTGGGCGCAAAGAAGCAGCCGGATTGATTGAGCAGCAGGGCGGGAAGGTTTCTGGATCGGTGTCGAAGAAGACAAGGTTCTTGTTAGCCGGGGAAAACGCTGGCAGCAAGCTTTCGAAAGCACAGGAATTGGGCGTGCAGGTAATAACGGAAGAAGAGTTCCTTGCCATGCTAAAATAAGTCGGAAGCCCATGCCAGAGGATGGATTTTCACATGGAAATCACCCAAATGGGTAGGAGCAAGGCAAAACCAATCCATATGATAACATTGTGGCAGATAATAGAAAGAAGGAGGACAGTATGCCAATAAAAGTGCAGGCAGAATTGCCAGCAAGGGAAACCTTAGAACTGGAAAATGTATTTACAATGGATGAAAACCGTGCAATGCACCAGGATATCCGTCCCATTGAGGTGGGGATTTTAAATTTAATGCCATTGAAAGAAGATACGGAATTACAGATCCTGCGGGAACTGTCCAATACGCCGCTGCAGGTGGATGTGACGTTTGTAATGGTAGGAAGCCACGAATCCAGGAATACTTCCAGCAGCCATTTAAATCAATTCTACCAAACGTTCCGGGAAATAAAGGAACGGAAGTTTGATGGGTTTATTATCACTGGCGCGCCAGTGGAGCTGCTAGAGTATGAGGAAGTGGATTATTGGAAGGAGTTCCAGGAAATCTGTGAATGGACGAAGACGAACGTCACCTCTACCATGCATTTGTGCTGGGGCGCGCAGGCGGCGCTTTATTACCATTATGGGATTCCCAAGCGGCGTCTTGCGCAGAAAATGTTTGGCTTGTTCTGGCATAAGGTAAGGAACCGGAAAATCCCACTGGTCCGTGGGTTCGACGATTATTTCCTGGCTCCTCATTCTAGGCATACCGATGTGCCGAAGGAGGAGATTGAAAAGATCCAGGAACTGACCATTTTATCAGAGTCAGAAGAAGCAGGTGTTTTCCTGGTGATGGATACGACGGGCAAGAAGATATTTGTCATGGGGCATCCCGAATATGACAGGGTTACATTACATACTGAGTATATGAGGGACAAAGAAAAAGGTCTTGCTATCCAGACGCCGAAAAATTACTACGAAGCAGACGACTGTACCATACGCCCGAACCTGCAATGGCGCGCCCATGCCAATACATTATACACAAATTGGCTGAACTACTACGTCTACCAGGCCACGCCTTACGAGTATACGGCGGTACCAAGCAAACGAGCCAGTGAGAATTATTGATGATTTGCCCATTGGGCAGTTCATAAGGTATAGAAATTTATACAGATATCTGATTGTTAATCTGATAAAAAAGGAAGCGGGTGTTGGTATGAATAATATCCAATTAACGGATATGGCGGGTGCGTATATTGAGCATTCCATGGTAATAACTAATTTTGTCAGTATCGTTAGCCACCAATTAAAAAATAGTTTATGCCGTGTATTCCCAGATAATGTGCAGTATACATGGTGGTTTGGGGATGAAAAGAAGATAGTGATTCCAGATGCTTCCATCAATTGCCAGGTTAGGTCAAGGCGTGGTAATACGTTTGTTAACGCCCCCCAATTCGTAATGGAAGTAGTGTCAGATTCAACAGAAAAATATGACAGGGCAGAAAAGAAAGATATTTATTGCAAAGAAGAAATTAATGAGTATTGGATTGTCGACTGGAGAAGAAAACGGATTGAAATATACAACCTTGACTATGATGAAGACCAGAAACCGTGTTATTTTCTTTTTAGGACAGTGACGGAAGAGAATAAGGAAGAATTAGAAATTGTGCATTTCCCACATGTTAAGATAGGCTTTGACGAATTATTCGATCTTGAATGGTAAGCGGAGGACACGAGAGACGGACAGCGGCAAAACTAACGGTATAGGAAGGCCGGCGGAGCATGGCAATGTATAGTGGAATATTAAAAGATAAGAAATCTATGTTCAACTGACGTATGGAAATATTCACGTGTTGTTTTGTATCATTGACGGCAGACAGAAGCTTTGACAGTTATTTTTTGTGGAAATATGACGATGTTATTAATAAGGATTTGGGGAGGCTTGGAAGGGAATCCAAATATGTTTCAAGGAGGGAACAGGATGAAAGCAACGTCATATTTTGCCAGTGGGGCAATGGGGTGTATGCAGTCCGGGACGCTGTCTGGCTGTAACACAAAACGCGCAAATTCTGTGAATAAGAGGAATGACAAGAAAGCGCCAAAGAAAAAGCTGAATTATAACCCGCGGGAGATACGTTCCTTGCTTTTACAGGCGAAAAAAGCGCAAAGCGCTTCAAAGGTGGCCTGCCAGGCACAGTCAAAGCTTAGCAACCTTGCAAAGTGCAAGGGCACAGGGATGTACGATGAAGCGCAGCTTTCCAGTGCGATTATCCATGCAAAACGGATGGTACAGTGCGCCAAGATGAAGGCCAGGAACTTAAGGCAGGAGGAAGATCAGCAGAGGAAGGCTGCGAAGAAGGCAAAAGCGGAGGAGCAGGCAAAGAAACGTGAAATTAAACACAAGATCAGTCAGAAAGAGCATGAAATTGAACAGAGAGAGCATATGGAGAAGTCGCAGCGCATTGCAAGGCAGCATCTTAGGAACCAGGAATTGGCGCGCAGGCGCCGGATGCATCGGAGTTTTGAAAAAGGGAAGATGGACGAAGCGGATGAAGAATATAAGAAAAATATGAACGCTGCTTTTACTGGCGGTGAGCAAGATCTGTTTACACAGATGGCTTATTACCCAACCGCCGGGGTGGAAGTTAGGCTGAGCGGCACCGGCTTAGAATTAACAGAAGCGCAGCTAGAACAGCAGGCGGAGATGATGGCGGAAGCGTCAATGGGGGCAACTCCAGCAGGGGTTTCCGGGAGCGTGGATATGCCTGCCGCAGGCGCTATGGGAGGGGCTGCGCCAGTGATCGACGTCGTGGTGGATGGGGTTTAGCCTTCCTCAAGGATTAACGGAAGGGTAAAGATAAATTCCGTACCGACGCCTTCGGTACTGATTACATTGATATTTTCGTTGTGCGCAGAAATAACTTCTTTTACAATTGCAAGCCCAAGGCCAGTGCCGCGTTTGTCTTTCCCGCGGGATAGATCTGTTTTGTAAAAACGTTCCCAGATTTTTTTCATGCTGTCCTTGGGGATGCCAATCCCGGTGTCTTTGACAGAAATAAATACCTTTTCATTCTTTTCGGTTGTTTCTATGGTAATGGTAGAATCTGGGTGGCTGAATTTAATGGCGTTGTCGATTAAATTATAGAGCACTTGCTGGATTTTACTCATATCTGCGGATACAAAAGAGGTCTGTCCCGTTAAGATTAATTCAAAGGAAATCCGTTTTTCCTTGCAGGTGCCTTCAAAAGACTGGGCGGTCTGCTTAATCGTATGGTTGATGTCAAATTTTGTGATATCTAGCATCGTGCCTTTTGCGCCGAATTTGTTAAGTTCTAACATACCCTGCGTCAGCTTATTCAGGCGTTCTGTTTCCAGCAGGATGATATTCAGGTATTTATCCTGCATTTCGTAAGGGATCGTGCCGTCCATCATCGCTTCGACATAACCTTTGATGGACGTCAGCGGCGAGCGGAAGTCGTGGGACACATTCGCAATAAATTTCCGCTGGTCTTCTTCTAACGTGGATAGTTCTGCCGCCATGTAGTTAAAAGAGGCGGCCAGGTAACCAATCTCATCGTTGGAATGGAACTGGATGGGCGTATCGAAATTCCCTTCGGAATAATTCTTGGCTGCTTTGGCGATTTTACGGATCGGCAGGTAGAAGGTAAAGGTGAACAGGCCAAGTACGACAAGGGCGCAGAGGAAGACGATGGCAAGGCTCATATAGGAAATATTTAGCAGCCCATCCTTGACTGCAGCCAGGTCGCGGATCGGTTTGTGTATCAGCAGGTATCCATGGAGGTTATAATTGACTGAAATGGATGAAAAAACGGATAAGGTTTCTTCCGGAAAAGCGTCAAAAAAGGAACCTACCAAATAATATTTCGAACCAAAAGCTGTGATATCAAAATTTTCCACCTTACCAGAGGGGGCGGATTCTGGCCGTGAGTTGACGAGGATTTTCCCTTCTTTGTTGATCAGCCAGATGTCAGCCCCCAGGTAAGTAGATACGGCTTCAAACTGGGCGGTAATGTCTTCTAGGGATGTCGTGCCCTGGGAATACGTTGTGGCATAGTTGGCGACAATTAATTTGGATTCCCGGTATAAGCTTTCCGCCGTGCTTTTTTTTATGTAATTCAATGACATTTGCGAGGTAAACGTTGCAATCGTCAAAAAAGCCAGGAGGGCAAAAATGGCGTAGCCAATCAGCAGTTTTAAGTATAACATACGTTTCACGTCTTATTTCACCTCGAATTTATATCCAATCCCCCAGACCGTGGAAAGGCTCCAGGAAACATGGTCTTTGATTTTTTCACGGAGTCGCTTGACATGCACGTCCACAGTACGCGTATCCCCAATGTATTCGTATCCCCAAATATGGTCCAAAAGCTGTTCCCTGGTAAACACCTGGTTCGGGGAGGACGCCAAAAAGTATAAAAGTTCCAGTTCTTTTGGCGGCATATCCACGGGTTTGCCACGATAGAGGACCGAGTAATTCGTCTGGTTGATGACAAGATCGGGATATTCCACGCACTTAATATCGGAAACGGAAGGCTCCTGTTTGGATGGCTGGTAACGCCGCAGCACAGCCTTTACCCTTGCCACCAGTTCCTTCGAGTCAAACGGTTTCATGATGTAGTCATCTGCGCCAAGCTCTAACCCGAGCACCTTATCGAAAATCTCTCCTTTGGCAGAAAGCATAATAATCGGGATATTGGATTTTGCACGGATTTCCCGGCAGATCTGGTATCCGTCAATGCCGGGAAGCATCAAATCCAGCAAGATAAGGTTGGGCTGGTACTGCTCATGTGCAATAAGAGCCTCTTCCCCATCGTGGACCATACGGGTGTCGTAGCATTCTTTCGTCAGGTAGAGGGAGATTAGTTCTGCAATGTTCACATCATCATCTACAATCAGGATTTTCTGTTTTGCTGCCATAAAAGGCTCCTTTCTCGTGAAACAAATCCCATATGGGAAGCTTACTTAAATTCTGCAATCGTCACGCCCGAATCCCCTTCCCCAAATTCGCCCAGGCGGAAGGATTTCACATATTTTAGGCGTTTCAAATGCCCATGGACTGCTTTGCGCAGCGCTCCCGTACCCTTGCCGTGGACAATCCGTACAGAAGGCAGGTGGGAAAGGTACGCGTCGTCTAAATATTTGTCCAGAAGCGAAATGGCTTCATCCGTTGTTTTTCCAATTAAGTTGATTTCCGTGGAAATGGTAGAAGCCTTAGACAGCTTCTGTTTGCTGCTGCCACGGGAAGCGTTTGGGGCGCCGAATGCAGGCGGATCCTCTAACAATACCAGATCCTTGATGTTGACTAAGGAGCGCAGGATGCCCATCTGCACGTATAAGTCGCCTTTGCTGTTGGGCAACGTGTGTACCGTTCCCTTTAGGTTCATGCTCAGGACTTTTACGGAATCCCCAATGCGTAGCTTTTTCGGTGGTTTTTGGTTTATGGCAGGCTCCTGCTGTTTGAGCGCCATGTTTTTTTCCAGGCTTCCCATTTTTTCGCGGAGCCTGCCGCGTTCCTGTTCCATCTCCCGGGCGGACGCAGAGCCGTGCCCATATTTATTGAAATTTTTGATTGTCTGGTCAGCCACGTCTTTGGCTTCACGTAAGATGGCGTGCGCTTCCTCTGTCGCTTTGCGGATGATGTTATCCCTTTGGGCGTCGATGCGTTCTTGTTTTTCCTCCAGCTTACGTTTTAACGTCTCAATCTCTTTTTTATACTGCTCCGTTTCATAGCGTTCTTTTTCTATGGAAATACGCCTGCTTTCCAAATCAGAAATCAGATCCTCGAAACTCTCGTCCTGTTCCGTCATATGGCGTTTGGCGTCTTCAATCAAGTCAGTGGAAAGGCCAAGCTTCCTAGAGATGGCAAACGCGTTGCTTTTCCCTGGGATACCGATGAGAAGACGGTACGTAGGGCTTAAGGTTTCCAGGGAAAATTCGCAGCAGGCATTTTCCACCCCTGGGGTAGAGAGGGCAAAAACCTTTAACTCACTGTAATGGGTGGTTGCCATCGTACGCACCCCATACGTATGGAGCCTGGATAAAATAGAAATGGCGAGCGCCGCGCCTTCGGCGGGATCTGTCCCGGCGCATAATTCGTCAAACAATACGAGGGAATTGCCGTCCGCCCGTTCTAAAATGGAAATAATATTCGTCATATGGGATGAAAACGTGCTAAGGCTTTGTTCGATGCTCTGTTCGTCCCCAATATCTGCAAATACTTCTTCAAAGACAGAGAGTTCGGAACGGTCGTTTGCAGGGATATGGAGCCCCGCCTGCCCCATCAGGGTGAAAAGCCCTACCGTCTTTAAGGAAACAGTTTTCCCACCCGTATTCGGGCCTGTGACAATAAGAAGGCCAAACCCATCCCCAAGCTGGATATCAATCGGGACGACCTTTCGGCTGTCTAACAAGGGGTGGCGTCCTTTGCGGATACGGATGCGGTGATCCTGGTTGAACAAGGGTTCCGTCCCGTTGTAGCTTTTTGCAAGAGATCCCTTTGCAAAAATAAAATCCAGTTCCGTTAAAATTTCAAAATTTGCCTGCAAAGCTGGGATATGCTCTGCGGTCAATGCGCTTAGCTTTGCCAAGATGACTTCGATTTCATCTTGTTCTTTTAAGAACAATTCTTTCAAATCGTTGTTTAATTTTACGACTGCCATTGGCTCAATGAAAAAAGTAGATCCAGTCGCAGATTGATCGTGGATCATGCCTGGGATCTGCCCTTTGGCTTCTGCCTTGACCGGAAGGCAGTACCGCCCGTTGCGCATCGTAATAACAGCGTCCTGCAGATGGCTGCGGCTGCTGTTTAACATGTCGGCCATCTGGCTTCGTATTTTCTCATTGGTGTTCTGGATGGAACGCCGGATATGTTTTAAAGTTGGCGAAGCATCGTCTGCAATCTCGGTTTCTGATAAAATACAGTGTTCGATCTCCTCTAGCAAGGGGGTAAGCGGTTCAATCCCGGCAAACAGGCCTTCGAGAGAATCAGGCCTTGGGTTCTCGCGTTCCCCACGTGCATACGATTTGGCGCGTTTGGCAACCTTTAGAAGAGAAGAAACCCTTAGAAGCTCTTCAATGCCTAAGGCGCCGCCGATTTCCAGCCGTTTCAAGGAACCGCTGATCTGGTAGGCGCCGGAAAAGGAAAGGGAACCCTTTTGGTAAATCCTGGTCAGTGCGTCGCCCGTCTGCTGCTGGGCAAGCGAAATCTGCCGGAGATCCGTCAATGGGGCCAGGCTTTGGCAGAGCGCTTTTCCAGAAGGGGATGTGGCATATCCTGCCAGCATTTCGATTATTTTGTCATATTCTAATGTCTTTAATACTTTTTCATTCATTGTCCTGTAGACCTCCAATTTATGATTGATTATACCTTATAAATAAAAATCTTGCAACTATAGGGGGAAAAACGTATAATGGTAAAGGAGAGAGCTGTTGCTTTGTGAAGCATCGGGATTGTAACCAGAAATATACTTCGTGTTGTCGGCGCGCGGGCAGGGATTGCGCTATTTATACGCCGATAGTAGTAACTGGAGGATTACGTATGGGAGATAAAGGGCAGGACAAACAAGACTTTGCTTTTATAAAAGAAAAAATAAAGGATAAGCCTATCAATCGACGGCGGCTTTTGATCCGTGCAGCCTTTAACGTTTTCTGCGCCGTGATATTCGGAGCCGTTGCCTGTTTTGTGTTTGTGTGGCTAAAGCCCTACATGGAAGGCTGGCTGTATCCACAGGAAGGACCTGCTATTACATTTCCCAAAGATACTGTTCCTGCAGAAGAAGATATGGTAGAGGATCCAGACGATGGAAAGGACGGGGACGTAAAAGGGGATTCCGATCAAAACACAGAAAAAGAGGATCCGCAGGATCAGGAAGCTCCCGATAGCAAAGAAGAAGGGGATGGGACAGGAGAAGACGGGAATAACGGCCAAGAAGATCCTAACAATGATCTGGATGGAGAAGCCGTGGGCGGAGAGGATACGGAAGAGGAAGGTAAGAAGGAACCGCCGCCTGTTTTAGAAAAAGAACTGGAACTCAAAGATTACCAAGCATTACAGGACAAGCTGTATGCGATCGGAAAACAGGCGAATAAATCTGTTGTGACAGTTACTGGGGTAAGGAATGATATTGACTGGTTCAATACGCCTTATGAGAATGAGAACCGGTCTTCCGGTATTGTGATTGGGGACAACGGGCAGGAGCTTTTGATCCTTACAGAGAAAAAAGTGATTACAGACGCAGAAACGATCAGTATTACTTTTTCCGATGGTACGGCGCTCCCGGCCTCTTTGAGGAAATATGATGGGAACACAGGGATTGCGGTTATCAGCGTCCCACTGTCAGAAATCGGACAGGGAACATTGGAACAAGT
Source organism: uncultured Eubacterium sp. (assembly GCA_948470065.1). Taxonomy (GTDB): domain Bacteria; phylum Bacillota; class Clostridia; order Lachnospirales; family Lachnospiraceae; genus Petralouisia. Next base: position 12,352 of record CAOKNO010000078.1, read on the forward strand.
GGAGGCGGCGCCTCTGGGAAATTCGTATTCCATAAGCCCTGGGATGGTGGTGCTTGCAGTGGGAAGCCCTTTGGGGACAAATTATTCCATCTTGTGCGGCACGATAACATCTTCCCAGAATAAGGTTTCTACAATCGATACGGATTATACGATTTTTACGACAGATATGGTGGGCAGCGCAGACGGCAGCGGCGTACTGGTGAGCCTGGAAGGGGAAGTGGTTGGGCTTGTCCTTCAGGACTACAGCAACCAGAGCGACCGTAATACAATTACGGCATTGTCCATTTCGGAACTTAAGCGGATGATTGAGGATCTGTCCAAGGATCGCGACGTCCCTTATGTGGGGCTGCGGTTAAGTACGGTGACAGATGATATTGCAAGTAGGTATGGGATACCCAAAGGTGTGTATATCAAGTCTGTGGAGATGGATTCCCCAGCGATGATGGCGGGCGTACAGGAAGCAGATATTATTACGGGGATAAATGATGAGGAAATTACCTCGGTAGAGCAGTATAGCCAGAGGATTTATGAAATGGAACCAGGAGATGAAGTAAAGATTTCCATCAAACGGCAAGGAATTGGAGAATATGTGGAACTGGATTGTATTGTGACAGTCAGTGTGTTGGAATAGGCGTCAGGGATGATAGAGGGAGCGAGAAATGAAATATATTGAAACATTGCGTGAGGGAGAACGTGTCGGGGGTATTTATTTATGTAAGGCAAAGCAGGCAGCGCTTACGAAAGCAGGTAAGCCGTATGAATCCCTGGTGTTACAGGATAAGACAGGAACCTTGGATGCGAAGGTATGGGATCCAAATTCCCAAGGGATAGATGAGTTTGAAGTGCTGGACTATATTGATGTGATGGGAGACGTCACAAGCTTCCAGGGTTCTTTGCAGTTAAATGTAAAACGTATCCGGAAAGCCCGGGAAGGGGAATATAACCCCCAAGAATACCTTCCGGTGACAAGCAAAGATATCGGCCAGATGTACCAGGAACTTACCAGGTTTATCCAGGAAATGCAGAATCCATTCCTGAAAAAGCTGTGTTCCAGTTTCTTTGTAGAAGACGAAGCATTTGCAGATGCATTTAAATTCCACAGCGCCGCTAAAAATGTGCACCATGGGTTTGTAGGCGGTTTGCTTGAACATACGCTCAGCGTTACAAAGATGTGCTGTTATTATACCGAAACATATCCGTTCCTACATAAGGATTTGCTTTTGGCAGCGGCGATGTTCCACGACATTGGAAAACTAGAGGAATTGTCAGCATTCCCTGCAAACGACTACACGGACGCCGGGCAGCTTCTCGGGCACATTATGATTGGCGCAGAACGCGTCAGCGAACGGATCAGCACAATCCCTGATTTCCCTATAAAGCTGGCCAATGAACTGAAGCATTGTATCTTGTCGCACCATGGAGAATTGGAATACGGTTCACCGAAACGGCCCGCCATTGCAGAAGCGGTCGCGCTTAGTTTTGCAGACAATACAGATGCAAAGATGCAGACCATGAAAGAAGCTTTGGAAGCATCCCCAGAAAACAACGGATGGCTGGGTTATAACCGCCTATTTGAATCCAATATCCGCAGGACCACAGAGGAATAGATGCAGAAGGCACAAACCATATGACGAAGAGGAACAAAGATAGCAGCCGCCTGATGCCCAAAGGAAAAGCTGTCTGATATGCAGAGAGGGAATATGGATAAGCTGTGATAAACAGGATGTGTTGTATGTAGCCTGCCAGCCTTATTTAACCAGGAAAATTTAACCAAGAAACTATATAGTTGGAGAATATGGTAATAACAAAGCCAGGCTTGTAAGGAGAGCATTCCAAAGGGTGGGAGAGAGAAAGCGTCATATGAACCAGTGAAGTCAAATACCCCGTAGCTTGCTGCGGGGTATTTGACTGCTTTTATCGGATTCTCACAGAATACATCTATAAGAAATATTAGAAATCGTTGAACTTACTATATTCATG
>CAOKNO010000079.1 GCA_948470065.1 uncultured Eubacterium sp.
ATAATCCTCTTTTACCTCCTACAACTTCTCACAATCCTGGCAATCCAGGATTTGCCTTTCTCTTACTTCTGATACAAATACACAACACAAAACGGATTTCCATTGAGGTGTCGCCTACATAAGCCATCTTTGCCATCAATACAATCAAAACATAGTATCATATCATTGTAGGCGCAGAACCTTAGACAGTTATTTACACAGCCACTGAAGCAAAAAAGGAGATCCGCCCATATGGGCCGATCCCCTTAAAATTGCTAAAACCAATCATTTCACAGGTTTTTCTTAGCCGAAATACCTCTTTAATAAGCCAGCAAATGCCTTGCCATGCCTAGCCTCATCCCTAGCCATTTCGTGAACGGTGTCATGGATTGCATCCAGGTTAGCGGCCTTTGCGCGTTTTGCAAGGTCAGTCTTTCCTGCGGTTGCGCCGTTTTCAGCTTCTACCCTCATTTCGAGGTTCTTCTTGGTGCTGTCTGTTACAACTTCGCCAAGCAGTTCTGCAAACTTAGCAGCGTGCTCTGCTTCTTCGTAAGCAGCTTTTTCCCAGTATAATCCGATTTCCGGATATCCTTCACGGTGTGCAACCCTTGCCATAGCCAGGTACATACCAACTTCTGTACATTCTCCATTGAAGTTCGCCCTTAAGTCAGCCATAATATCTTCGGAAGCGCCCTGAGCTACGCCGATCACATGTTCAGAAGCCCATGCCATCTCTCCGCCTTGTTCTACAAACTTCTCTGCTGGAGCCTGGCACTGTGGACATTTTTCTGGTGCAGAGTCTCCTTCGTGAACATAACCACATACGCTACATACAAATTTTTTCATTTTATGATTCTTCCTTTCTTGTATTTATAATTTTTTGATTCTTTTTAATAATAGTAATTGTTACTGAAATTAAGATAGCATATCCAACTTCTAAAGTCAAGGGTTTTTTTGATTTTTCTGTGGCAATTTTTGTTACTGCCCATGAATGGCGTTTTCTAATGTTTGGGGCAGGGCGCTTGGCTGTCTGCCGTTTCGTTCAAGGCAGTTTTTGCAGGTGCCGTAAAAATAAACAAAATGCCCTTCTATTTCTCCGTCGAACCCCGTTTTGGCCAGTATATTAATATGGTTGATATTTTCCATTTCCAAATCGATAACGCTGCCGCACGTTGTGCATATAACGTGGTAATGCGGCGAGGTATTCCCGTCAAAGTGGTCTGGACCTTGGCCTGTGGAGAGTTTCTTTATTTCGCCCAATTGCTCGAGCTGGGCGAGGTTTCGGTAAACGGTTCCAAGGCTGATGTTGGGAAATTCTTTCTGTGCATTCCGATAGATTGTTTCTGCCGTAGGATGGTCTTTTTGTCCGGCTAAAAAATCCCGGATGTACTCCCTCTGTCGGCTGTATTTTATCAATGCTAAGTCCTCCTCCGAATTATCTTAAAAATAGTAATTATTACTGATATATAATCAAATATAATACCATAACCTATGATTGTCAAGCAATTCCATAATTTTTCTTCTTTACAAAAAAATGGATCTGTGATATGATGTGCCATAAGCCGATTTACCGCGGCATCCTTACCGACTAAGAGGGAGGGAATGCGTATGCCGCACAATCGTAAGAAAAAGATCTTTTCGGCAATTTTAGTTGCCGTCTGCATAGTTTCTATGCTATTTGTTTCCAATGTTAACGTTCAGGCAGGGGTATCTTCTAGTTATGGGTTTGTCCTGTTAAGTTCTTATTCCAAGACAATGCAGATAGGAGACGAGTCCTATTTGGTAGCGGTAACGTCTACAGGCAAGAAAGCTACGTTTTCTTCCAGCGACCGTTCGGTTGCAGCCGTCAATACGTATGGCAAAATTACTGCAAAAAAGGCTGGGACAGCAATTATTACTGCAAAAATTAAAAATGGCGAAGCAAGCTGCAAGGTAAAGGTGAAAAAGACAACCATCCAGTTAAGCGAAAAGAGCATTGCTCTGGAAAATGGAGAGAGCAGGACGCTGAAGGCAACGGTATCCACAGGTCATACGCCTGTGTTTAAATCTAGCAAGTCCAGCGTTGCAGCAGTAGATGAAAACGGCGTTATTTTGGCAAAAAAGCCAGGAGATGCGGTAATTACCGTTACTGCGGATAAGACGTCTGTAAGCTGTAAGGTAAAGGTGAAGGAGCCAAAGGTCAGGTTAAGCAAACATTCGGTATCCTTGTACCGCAAGGGCACGGTCAAGTTATCCGTATCATCCACATCAAAAAGCAAGCCGAAGTGGAAAACGAACAAAAAAAGCGTTGCTACTGTGGATAGCAACGGCGTCGTGACAGCGGTTAAGAACGGTACGGCGATCATAACCGTAACGGTGGATAACGTCAGTAAGACGTGCGAGGTAACGGTGAAAAAACCAGTGATCCGCTTTGCAAAAGAGAGTGTAACGCTTCCGGTTGGGAAAACATACCAGGCAAACGTAACGGTTTCTTCCAAAAATAAGCCTGTGTATTCCAGTTCCAATACAAATGTCGCTACGGTGGATGCGAATGGGAAGATCCGTGCAAGGGCAAAGGGGAAGGCATATATTTACGCAAAAGAAGATGGTACGAAGGAGAGGATGACCGTGGTAGTAACTGAGAAATAAGGGAATCGGACGGACAAACGATATGTCCAAGGATACGATAGTAATATAAAGTATTGTAAATAGGTAAGGGCTTCGGTAAATCTGGCTGGTACTCCCGTTCCCTATCCCTTAAGAAGCAAAAAGAATCTATAATATTGAAAACCGGGCGCTTTGCTTTGAATCCTGCCCATAGACGTTACTCTTACAGTTAGCTCGGTCCAGGCGCCCTTACGGCACATGAAAGGTTCTACTTAGTGCTGCTTTGTTCCCAACCTGACACGGTTCATAGAGTTCCATTGCGTAAGACCCAAACGTCATCACCACTTATAAAAGGCAGCCCCACAGGCAAAAACCCGGGGCAAAGCATCACTCCAACTATAGCGGGTTGTTGGTACAGGGCACCGCTACCGCCCCAGCTGCCCGGAGCCTTAAGTATATACTTTTTTGGTTGAAAAGTCAACTGTCCAGGGTCTTTTTTTCCCGCTTTTTTTCGCGCAGGGTTTTGAAGAAGCTGCTGAGCATAGAGGAGCATTCTTCTTCGAGGATGCCAGTTTCCAATGTTACCTGGTGGTTGAAGGATGCGATTTGCAAAAGGTTCAGGATGGATCCGGCGCATCCGGCTTTGGGGTTCATGCTGCCGATAACGGCTTTGTCTATCCGTGCCTGTACAATGGCTCCGGCACACATCTGGCAAGGCTCTAAGGTGATATAGATGGTGCAGCCTTCTAGGCGCCAGTCCCCTAATTTCTTACTTGCTTTTTTGATTGCAGAAAGTTCAGCATGGGCAAGTGTGTTCTTATCGGTGTTCCTTCGGTTGTATCCCCGGGCAATGATCTTGTCTTCATATACAATGACGCAGCCAATAGGGACCTCGTTGATTTTTTCTGCTTTCCTTGCTTCCCGGATTGCTGCTTTCATAAATTTTTCATTCTGCTCCATAGATGAAACGCTCCTATTCTTTTGGTGGGAAATCAGGGATATTCCCATCACTGGATTTGTGGTAATATAGAATCAAATCCAGTGTAACACAAATAGCGCTGGTCTGGAAAGTATGAAGTATGGAAGGAAATAAAGTATGAAGATGCGGTATGAAACAGAACGTCTGGTATTAGAGATTTTTACCAGCGTCAAGGCAGAAGCAGTATTGCAGTTTTATCTTGAAAACCGCAAGGTATTTGAAGCATATCAACAGGAGCTTCCGCCAGAATATTATACGGATTCTTATCAAAGGGATATGCTGCAGGGGGAATACAATCTTGCTGTAAAATCATTGTCGATCCGCTTCTGGGTGTATGAAAAGGATGGGGCGGGAAAAATTGCCGGCACTGTTTCTTTGCAGAATATCCGGCGCGGATGTTATCAGTCTTGTGAATTGGGGTATAAATTTGGGCAGGATTTCTGGGGAAGGGGATACGCCAGGGAAAGTATTTTGGAATGCCTTCGGATTGCCTTTGAGGAACTTGGGCTGCACAGGGTTGAGGCGTTGGCGCTTGAAGAGAATACAAGATCCGTAAAGCTGCTTAACAGCCTTGGGTTTGAGTGGGAAGGCAGGAAGAAACAGAGCATAAAAATCCATGGTGAATGGAAGACCCATGAATTGTATGCCCTGGTTTCTGAGATGGATAGGTGATAGAATGTAGGTAAAGTTTTTACCTATGCCCTTTAAAATAAAGTGGTATTGTGGCTGCTAGGGGGTACTGGCCTCATCCAGATAACGATACCAATAGCCAAATTCCCCTGTATTCGTTGGGGAAGATTTGGTATTCCGAAATTCTGGGAAGCCGAACAGCGACGCCATAACACGTTCCGGGTTCTGGAAGATTCCTGGGATACCGAGAAACCATTTTTTATTCCCGGATTTTTCTTGTACCCCAAGGATTAAATGGCGGTAGTTAAAAAAACCGTGGAGCAGGAAGCTGTTGTTCCCAAAATACCAGTATTTCTTAGGAAGCTCCCGCAGATCCTTTAATTCCAAGCGGACACAGAGCGTATCCTCGTCGCCTGCAAACGGCGTCATAACTGGATATTTTTCCATAATAAGCTTCCACTTTAAATTCCAGTCTTCCAATACAGGTTCTTTCTTCTGGGGCGTTGCCATCCGTGGGAACAAAGAAACGTTCCTACGGTTGTTCCGGAACCGGTTTGGGGCGGCTTCCGCAGCAGTGATATTATCCGGCAAATGGGATGTTTTTTCCGGCTCGTTGCTGACTGGCGTATCAGGCGGCGCAGGGATGGTATCTGGTGAAGCCCCTGGATTTTGATTCGGGACGTTTTGCTGCTCGGCAGAGGGGTTAGATAACGTATCCTGCGTTATCACATTGCTGGAAAGCGAGCCGTCCTGCTGAGGAGAAGGCATAGCGGCAGACATATCCTGTTCCATGATTGTATTGGAACTGGGAACGCTTTGCTGTTGCTCTGCAGACGGGGCGTGATCCTGGGGAACCGCCATATCTTGGGAAGTATTCGCATCGTTCCCTATCAGGCTCTGTTCTGCTGGATCGTCTAGGGCGGATGACTGCGGCGCTTCTTGAAAATGTTCCCGTACAAATTCATCGTTGTCCCATTGGCTGACGAACATAACCTGTTCGGAGAGTGGAAGGTAGATTCCTTTGACGTCAGAAAGATCATATCCGCAGCCTGCCAGGTTTCCGGTATCCAGACGGGCTTTGAAATCCCCATTCCCTCGATGGAGGCTTAAGCTGCCAAGCGGGATTCCCAAGAACTTCTGCTGTTTTTTTACATAGAAATACACCGGAATGGGAGAAAGGCTGTATCCGGTGTTCTTCATATGTATTTCAACTAGGCATTGGCCGCCCCTTTTTTCTATTTTGGAATAGCCGATGTTCCGGCCTTTTGTTCCATGTTCATATAAATGGAGATACGTAATCATTCGATGAAATTCAGGCATAATGTGAACTCCAAAATGGGTTTTTACATCTTATGCTTTACAGGGATCAATTATGCGCTGTGATTCCGTATCGTCAGAGGAACGGCCTACTCTGTGCCGGGAGGCGTGGTGACAGCATGGGCCAGATCTGCGCCGAATGAGGACATATTGGCAGGCATCCAGATGTGGTTATGGATCACGCAGTCAACGGTGATTGCAGTTGTATCCTCAGAAGGCGTTACTTCCTGGTAGGACTGGATCAGGTTCTGCGTATAGGCGTCCATCAGAAATTCCTGCTGTTTCTCTAGGGATGGGAAATCCATCTTCCATGCAGACTGGCGGGCGGTATAGAAGGCTTCCTCGTCTAAGCTGGATTCGTTAAAATATGTCGTGCGTATGACTACGGTTGCTTTCCCTTCTGACTCTGCGGTGACCTCTGCGGTAGCTGACATCTTAGATAACGCTTCTTTCCTTGCAGCGCACAGTTCTTCTAGCGCGGCTTCGTCGATTTGCTGGCCGCTTTCTGCAAAATTCTTACGGATGGTATCTCTTAAGGAATTGCCGTACGTTTCCTGTGCGGCGGAAATGTCTTCTGTTTCCATGCCAAGGGCTGTAATCCCCTTGGTATCGCCCAGGATATATAGGTCATAGATTGCCTTGACAGAACCAGCGGCGTCAATCTTCGGATTGCCGCAGCCTGCCAGCAGAAAGAGACTAGAACAAAGGCACACGCAAAATAAAGCGGGCAAACAATTTTTCATGGGAAAACCCTCGCTTGGTTCTTATAGTAAGGTATGGTACATCATTAGAAACGGAGGAGGGGGGATTTGAACCCCCGCGCCGGGACTACCGACCTACTGGTGTTCGAAGCCAGACCCTTCAGCCGCTTGGGTACTCCTCCAAAAAGAAAATTGCAGGTACAATACGATATGTGCCAACCCTATTATACCAAATATTTTCAGAAATGCAAATGAAAAATCTTGTGATAGCAAAAATATTGATCTATAATAGTTACAGCCCTATATAGCAGTAGTGATTGGGAAAATAATTTTTAGGAAAGGGATGTGTATCATGAAAAGAATTGGTATGTTGACAAGCGGGGGCGATTGCCAGGCGTTGAATGCAGCTATGCGCGGCGTGGTAAAGGGACTGAGCAAGAATTTGGACGAGTTAGAAGTATATGGTTTTTATGAAGGATACAAAGGGTTGATTTATGGAAATTACCGTCTGCTTACGGGCGGGGATTTTTCTGGGATCCTTACAAAAGGCGGGACAATCTTAGGGACGTCCAGGCAGCCGTTTAAGCTGATGCGCGAGCCGGACGCCAATGGGTTGGACAAGGTGGAAGCGATGAAACAGACGTATTACAAGCTTCGTCTGGACTGCCTGGTAATCTTAGGGGGGAACGGTACGCAGAAGACAGCGAACCTATTACGTGAGGAAGGGCTGAATATCATCCATCTCCCAAAGACGATTGACAACGATATTTATGGCACCGACGTGACGTTTGGGTTCCAGAGCGCAATCAATATTGCGACGGACGCCATTGACTGTATCCATACGACCGCTGCTTCCCATAACCGTGTATTCATTGTGGAAGTCATGGGGCATAAGGTAGGATGGCTGACATTGTACGCTGGGATTGCAGGCGGCGCGGACATCATCCTGCTCCCGGAAATTCCTTATGATATTGATAAGGTGGTAAAGGCCATTAAGAACCGGAGTAAGCAGGGCAAAGGATTTACAATCCTTGCGGTTGCCGAAGGCGCGATTTCCAAGGAAGACGCCGCACTTTCCAAGAAGGAACTGAAGGAGAAATTAAAGAAAGAGAAGTTCCATCCGTCTGTTTCTTATGAAGTGGCGGCAAAAATCCAGGAAAAGACAGGGTTAGAAGTAAGGGTTACGGTTCCGGGGCATACCCAAAGGGGCGGCAGCCCATGCCCGTATGACCGTGTGCTCTGTACCAGGCTAGGGGCAGCGGCAGCAGATCTGATTTTGAAAGAGCAGTACGGCTACATGGTTGGTATGGTAAATGGGAACACGAAGAAAGTGCCGTTAGAAGAAGTGGCAGGCAAGCTGAAAATGGTGAAGCCAGATTCTAAGATTATTAAGGAAGCAAAACTGATTGGCATTAGCTTTGGAGATTAAATATGTCCTATACTGCGCTATACCGCAAGTTCCGCCCCCAGGAGTTTGAGGACGTCAAAGGGCAGGAGCATATTGTTACTACGTTGAAGAACCAGATAAAGGCAGACAGGGTGGGGCATGCATATCTGTTCTGTGGGACCAGGGGAACGGGGAAGACTACGATTGCGAAAATTTTCGCGAAAGCAGTCAACTGCCAGGAGCCGAGAGAGGGCAGTCCTTGCGGGGACTGTCCTTCCTGTAGGGAGATTGCAGCAGGAAACTCCATGAATGTCATAGAAATTGATGCCGCCTCGAATAACGGCGTGGACAATATCCGCGAGATCCGTGAAGAGGTGGCATATTCACCGACAAAGGGTAAGTACAAGGTCTATATCATTGATGAGGTCCATATGCTTTCCATGGGAGCGTTTAACGCATTGCTAAAGACGTTAGAGGAGCCTCCTTCTTATGTTATTTTTATCCTTGCGACAACAGAAGCCCACAAGATCCCCATTACCATATTATCCAGATGCCAACGCTATGATTTTAAGCGGATTACGGTGGAAACGATTGCAGGCCGTTTGTCAGAGCTTATGGAGAAAGAGCAGGTCGCCGTTGAGGACAAGGCGATACGCTATGTTGCGCGGGCAGCCGACGGCTCTATGCGCGACGCGTTAAGCTTATTGGATCAGTGTATCGCATTTTACTTGGGGGAAACGCTGACGTACGACCATGTGCTGGAAGTGCTGGGCGCGGTTGATACGGAGGTGTTCAGCCAGATGCTGCGCAGGATCTTGTCCCAGGATGTCACAGGCGCGCTGCTGCTGTTAGAGGAATTGATCGGAAAGGGGCGCGAGCCAGGGCAGTTCGTAGTGGATTTTACCTGGTATCTGCGGAACCTGCTGCTGTTACAGAGTACGGAAAATATTGAAGATGCGCTGGATATCTCAACCGAGAACCAAAAGCTTCTGAGAGAAGAAGCCAGTATGGTGGAAATGGGGCAGTTGATGCGCTATATCCGTATTTTTTCAGAACTGTCCAGCCAGATACGCTATGCCGTCCAGAAGCGTATTTTGATAGAAGTGGCATTGATTAAATTGTGTAAGCCGCAGATGGAACGGGATTATGATTCCCTGGCGCAGCGGGTTGCCCAGTTGGAACAGAAGGTGGAAGAAGGTGTCCTGGTACAGCCAGCCTCTCCCGCGGAGGATACAGGCGCGGCGGCTTGGCAGGAGGCGTCAAGGAAACAGAGCCCTACAGAGGAAGAAGCTTCTCTGGTACAGGCGGCGCCAGAAGATATCAGGCAGGTCATAGAGAATTGGAATACCATCCTAGAAGGATTGCCTGGCGGGCTTAAGAATTTCCTTAAAACTGCCGAACTCATCCCTGCTGGCGGCAATACGCTGTCGGTGATTATGGAAAACGAAGTCAAGGAAGCCTTTGTCAATACAGAAGCGCATATAAAGGAACTGACGGAGCGGATTCAAGAGAAGACAGGAAAGAGCATAGAAGTGCAGATCCGGGCAAGGGAAGCTGCTGCAGCGAAGCGAAAGCCAAACCCGGATTTTAAAGGGCATATCAATATGGAAGTGACGTTTGAGGATGGCATGGGATAAGATGGTTAAGAGACAACGTATGCTACCTATTTATAGAAGCGAAAAAGCTAGGAGGAAGAAGAAATGGCGAAACGTGGAGGTTTTCCAGGGGGAATGCCTGGGAATATGAATAACCTGATGAAGCAGGCGCAGCGGATGCAGCGCCAGATGGAAGAAGCAACCAAAGAACTTGAAGAAAAGGAAGTAACGGCTACTGCAGGAGGCGGGGCTGTAGAGGTGACGGTTTCTGGTAAGAAAGAGGTTACAAAGGTAAAGCTTTCCGAAGAAGTGGTGGATCCGGATGATATTGAAATGTTAGAGGATCTGATCCAGGCAGCGATCAACGAAGCGCTCCGTAAGATGGAAGAGGTTTCCCAAGAGTCTATGTCTAAGATTACCGGGGGGCTTGGCGGCCTAGGCGGAGGATTCCCGTTTTAACGTTTAGAAGGATTAGGCTTATGGCTGGGGTATTTGGGGGAAAATGGAATAACAGGAGGCAGGAATGGATTATTACAGCAAGCGGATTAGCAAATTAATAGAAGAATTGTCTTCCCTGCCAGGGATTGGGAGCAAGTCGGCGCAGCGGCTTGCTTTTCATATCTTGCATATGCCGCTAGAACACGTAGAAGCGCTGTCTTCTGCAATTGTGGAGGCAAGGCGTACCGTAACGTACTGTAAACAGTGCTTTACGCTTACCGATGAGGAATTATGCCCCATTTGCCGGAATACAAAACGCGATCACAAGACCATCATGGTTGTGGAAGATACCAGGGATTTGGCGGCTTATGAAAAAACTGGGAAATACGAGGGCGTGTACCATGTCTTACATGGAGCGATTTCCCCAATGCTTGGCATAGGACCGAATGATATTAAGCTAAAAGAATTGATGCAGCGGCTCCAGGAAGAGGTGGATGAAGTAATTATCGCTACAAATTCCAGCCTGGAAGGAGAGACGACGGCTATGTACCTTAGTAAGCTAATCAAGCCGACTGGCATTAAGGTATCGAGGATTGCAAGCGGGGTCCCAGTGGGAGGGGATTTGGAATATATTGATGAAATGACGTTGCTGCGCGCGTTGGAGGGGCGTACGGAACTGTAAGATACGTATGGCGTTTCATGTCGAAGGTACTGGAAATTGGCGGATTTCGTCAAAAGATTTTTCTTGGACTTGACAGGGATTTCCAAAAACTGCAAAGATAGTATGTTACCATGGGAGCAAGAGGTGACAGTATGATAGAGATTATTTGCAGAGAGGATTTACCATCAGAAGGACAAGCAGCTTCTGAGGAAAGCAAATGGCTGCCGAAGAATATACGCCAGATTGGAAGTCCAAGGGGAAGGCATAAGATCTACATTGAAGACTATGTTTATACGTACCTGAAAAATATGGCAAGGGAAAAGGAGTCTGCTGCCGCTGTGTTCCTTGGAAACGTGCAGCCGGGCCAGGATAACCGTTATACCTTTGTCAGCGGTGCGGTGGAATGCGGCGCCGCTGTGTTCCAATGGGACAAGATCTGCTTAGACGACAGCTTTTGGGATTATATTTACAAGGAAAAGAAGCAGTATTTCCCAGAATTGGAGATTGTAGGGTGGTTTTTGGCAAAGAGCGGACAGGCCATGGAACTTACTTCCATTGTGGAATCAGCCCATCGGAGGTATTTTGCAGGGAAAGACAAAATACTGATGCTGATGGATATTTTAGAAGGGGAAGAGGTATTTTTCCTATACGACCAGGGATATTTGAAAAAACGGGAAGGATATTATATTTACTACGAAAAAAATATCCCAATGCAGGAATATATGGTCAGCAAACGTGAAGAAGAACACAAGCTAGGAGCGCTTACCCAGAGTAGCAGGGACAGCCAGCCCAATACGGAGTTTGCAAAACTCTGGAAGGAATTGGAACAGACAGAGGATGAGCCGCCTTTACAGGATGGCGTTGGTTATGGAGAACAGAGCCATGAGGATGGGCAGCAGGAATGGGGAACACTTTCCCAGCAAAACGTGCAGCCGGGACAGGAACGGGAATTAAGCTGGAAGGAGTGGCAGGAAGCCGTTTCCATGGAGCCTGAGGCTTTCGAGGAAGAAGAGATGGAGAAATCCCCTACATCTGTAAAACGGGGATCTGCACAACAAAAAGAAGCGCCAGGAAGAAAGGATCCAGCAAGCGGCATATTTACAAAGGACAACCAAACGGAGCCTAAGAGCCAGGCGGAGGAAGCCTTGGAGGCTTACCGGCAGATGATGATTGAACGCCATGGGAGGCGGTTGGAGCGGCAAAACCGCAGCTTCCTGTATACGGCGTCATCGTTTTTCCTGGTAATGCTTTGCGTGCTTGGGATTACGACGATAAACAATTACCGGAAAATGCAGGAGGTAGAGGAAACGCTTCATATCCTGAGCAGCCCGGATGGTAAGGAAGCAGAAGAGAAGGGACAAAATGAGAAAGAAACAGGGCCTGTGGTGGAAAGCATAAGTTCCCAGGTAACTCCATTGGAAGAGGAGGGCGGGCAAGCGGATCCGGAAGATGGGGAAGACAGTGGAAAGGCGAAAGAGAAAGGGGATCAGAAAAAAGAGGGAAAAGACCAGGAAAAAGCGAAGGAAACCAGCAGCCGACAAGATTTGGTGCGTTATTATACGGTACAGCCAGGAGATACGCTGGATTCCATTTGCTTAAGTATATACGAAACGCTTGATATGCGGGAGGAATTGTGTAAAACGAATGAAATCCTGGATGGAGATAAAATTTTTGTCGGACAGAAGCTGATGCTCCCATAAGGGCTGGGCGATAGGTACGAAGGGGCATACGTGAATTGGAGGTGCAGGATTGGCAGATAAAACATACCAGGTAGTATCATCGGGTATCGGGAAGAATCATAAGAGAATTTACGGGCGCAGGAAATGGATCCTCCGGATGTTAGGGATTTTAGTACTGCTGGCGCTGCTTATCCTCGCAGGTATTTATCTATATACACAGACCAGGGAATATACGAAATACCGTGTCCTTGCGTCTGTGGAACGGCAAGATTCTGATGGGACGCAGTTTGCGCAGGTAGATGGGAATATCCTGAAATATGGGAAGGACGGAGCGTTTTGCATTGGTATGGATCACAAGGTGATCTGGAGCCAGACGTATGAAATGCAAGCGCCTATGGCAGATATCTGTGAAGAGTATGTGGCAATTGCAGACCGGAATGGGAAGAACGTCTTCCTTATGGACAAATCAGGGCCTTGCGGAGAAATTGAAACAACGCTACCCATCAAGCGGATCCAGGTGGCAAGCCAAGGGACGGTCGCTATTTTGATGGAACAGGATAGGACAGGCTACCTGCAGATGTATGGCAAAGACGGCGCCTTTTTGGCAGGCGGGGAATTGCATATGAAAAACAGCGGATATCCGTTGGATATTGCACTGTCAGATGATGGGAAGGATTTGGCGGTTTCCTTATTGGATATCAAGGAAGGAAGCGTAGATGGAACGGTTGTGTTTTATAATTTTGATTCCGGGCAGCATGAGATTGACTATATTACAGGGCAGTATACCTATAAAAACCTGATATTCCCACAGATTGAGTTCTTATCAGAAGATACCATGGTAGCGTTTGGGAATGGGAAAGCCATTATTTACGATATATCGAAGAAACCGAAAGCCAGAAAAGAGATTGATACAAAGAGGGAAATCCAGAGCGTCTTCTATAACGAGGCGTACTTTGGGCTTGTGTTCCAAAACGATAATTCGGATTCCCCATATCATATGGATGTTTATGATTTACGTGGGGCGGCGGCGTTGTCCCAGGATTTTAATATTTCTTACAAGGACATCGGATTTTTGGAAAATGATGAGATTTACATACACAATGAATTGGAATGTTCGCTTTATACCTTGCGTGGGGTAGAGAAATTCCATTCAAACGTTCAAAAGAGCATCTATAAAATCATCTATGCAGGGAAAGGGACGGAATATGTCTTCTTGCTGGATGGAGAAACACAGAGGATTAGGTTGAAATAATATGATAGAAATGGAATACATACTGCTGGCAGCAGTTTTTATTATAGTCGGTGGATTTGCATGGCATGGATATAAGAGAGGGCTGATACGGATGGTGTTTTCCGTGGTAGCCTGTTTTGTGGCCATAGGGATTGCTTCCTGGCTTGCCCCTTATACCGCTTCGTTTCTGCGGACCCAGACGCCGTTGTACCAGGTAATCAAAGAAAAGAGCATCGAAGCCATACAGGGTAGAGTAGAAGAAATTGGCCAGGCGCCGCCGCCAGAGGAAGGGCTTACCATATTTGGCGTAGAGGTCCCGCGTGAAATGCAGGAATTGCTGTTCCAGAATGTGGCAGGCGCTGCTGGCAACTGGATGAAAGAAAGTGGCGCCGTAGACCGTTTGGCGGGGCAGTTGGCGGAAACCGTCGTGCAGCGGGTAGCCTGGGGCGTGTCGTTTGTGCTGGTAGGGATTTTGATGGGCATCTTAGTCCGGACGTTAAATATCGTGTCAAGGCTGCCCGTCTTAAAGGATCTGAACCGTTTTGGCGGTTTTTTGCTGGGGCTTGTCCAAGGGCTTACCATTGTCTGGGTGTTCCTTTTGGTGATCCGGTTTACCCAAAGCAGCGGATGGGGCGGGCAGGTTCTGGAGGCAGTCCAGAAAAATGAAATACTATCGTATCTGTACCAGAATAATTTAATTGAACAGCTTGTAATGTTTTTCCTTGCATCTTGAATATACTTTTCTTATAATGAGGAAAAGACGCAGTGTGCGCATACGGTTATTTAGGCGATTGCAAAACTCCCTTTCTAGAAACAGCGGATGTACAATCTGTACAAAAAAAGGGCGACTTGCGACGGCGTCTGGAGCCCGCTTTTGTATGGATTGGACAGACGCGTCTGTCCCAGAGAGGGTTTCGCAATTACCTCATACGGTTATTTAGGCGATTGCAAAACTCCCTTTCTAGAAACAGCGGATGTACAATCTGTACAA
>CAOKNO010000080.1 GCA_948470065.1 uncultured Eubacterium sp.
GTATTTTCAAGCATTGTAGCGATTCTATTTTCCCTCAACTGTCAAAAACAGGAATATGGAACTTGCTGCAATCGGAACATCGTAGGCGTACAATGGTATTTCTTTTTGAAAATACGGTTAAAATAAGAAAGGTTCTCAAACCCGGTTTCAGCCGCAATGTTTACAATGGAGTCAGAGGAAGAGAGCAGAAGGCGCGCGGCGATAGTCAGGCGGTAATCGTTTAAGTATTCCGTAAAGGATACGGACATATGGGATTTGAAATATTTCATGAAATGGGACTCGCTGAACCCACAGATCCCAGCGGCCTCTCTGATGGAGATCTTTTTCATATAATTTGTTTCTATGTATTTTAGGATGATTTTGAGCTGGCCGAAGGATTTGTCTTTATGCCGATCTGGCGGCTTTTGCATGGATGGGAGCAAGGCGTAGAACAAGGAGAAGAGCTGGCTTTTGATTGCAAGCTGGTAGCCTGGGAGGAAAGAACTGCATATTTCGTCTATTTGATCCAGGCAGCAGGATAGCGCGGGATAATGTGGGGAATCCGGGGAAAAATAATGGGGAAGCGAAAGCTGCCCGTTCCGAAGGGGCTGGAAAATGTGTTCTGTGCAGAAATCGCCTTGCGCCGCCATCAGCATGGAGAGGTGGAACATGATATTCTCGTATTCCATAGAACAGCCGGGGAGCTGCCCAATCGCATGGAGCCGCCCAGGAGGAACAATCGCAATGTCTCCTTGGGTTACGTTGAATCGTTCTAGATCAATGGATACCTGGCCATGCCCTTTTTTCACATAAATAAGCTCCATCTCATTATGCCAATGGGTAGGGATTGCGGAAAAATCCAGAGGGATGCTGCAAAGATAGATATTAAAGGGAAAGCCATGATTGCCATGTGATTTGGTTTCGTGGATTGCTTCGTATTCTGGAAGGTTCATAAGCAGGCCTCCTTAAAAAACGCACCTATTTGATAGTATTGTACTATATTTTGCTATCATACTGCAAGAAAAATATGGAAAGAGCGCATACAATTTAGTTATTAGGAAGACCATGATTTTTATCATTGTGCAGAGGGCTGCACAGAAAGGAAGGAATATGGGTATCAACGTCAAGCTTTTATTAAAAAAATTACTGGAAGAGAAATGCTGCCATAACATAGCGGCCTGCAGCGATCAGCAGATTTACTACAGCCTTCTGGGGCTTGTAAAGGATCTTGCCCAGGAAAAGGAGAGCAGGGAGGGGAAGAAAAAGGTCTACTATATCTCGGCGGAATTTTTAATTGGGAAGCTTTTGTCCAACAATTTAATCAACCTGGGGATATACGATGAGATTGCGGATATCCTGGCGCAGAATGGCAAAGATATCAGCATGATAGAAGAGGCGGAGCCAGAACCTTCCCTTGGGAACGGAGGGCTTGGGCGCCTGGCAGCTTGTTTTTTGGATTCGATGGCGACGCTTGGGATGAACGGGGCGGGGATTGGCCTGAACTACCACTTTGGCCTGTTTTTGCAGACGTTCCAGGATCATCTCCAAAAAGAACATAAGAATCCATGGATCGAGCCGGAAGGATGGCTGACCAGGACCGATGTGACATACCCCGTCCAGTTCGGAGGGTTTGTCGCCCATTCCAGGATGTATGACTTAGATGTGACAGGATTCGACAACAGGACCAATAAGCTGCATCTGTTCGATATTGAAACTGTGGACGAGGGCCTGGTAGGAGATGGGATTAATTTTAATAAGGAGGACATCCTTAAGAACCTGACGCTGTTTCTGTACCCGGATGATTCCGATGACGCGGGAAGGCTTTTACGTGTGTACCAGCAGTATTTTATGGTGAGCAATGCGGCAAGGCTGATTTTGGATGAATGCGAAGCGAAGGGCTGTAAGTTCTACGATCTGCCGGATTACGCGGCCATCCAGATCAATGATACCCATCCAAGCATGGTGATCCCAGAGTTGATCCGGCTGCTGATGGAAAAGGGGATCCGCATGAACGACGCCATTGAGATTGTATCGAAGACATGCGCGTATACGAACCATACCATTTTAGCAGAAGCGCTTGAAAAATGGCCGATGGATTACTTATACAAAGCCGTGCCGCAGCTTATGCCGATTATCCGAGAATTGGATACCATTGTAAAGGAAAAATTCGAGGACAGGTCTGTAGCGGTCATTGACGACAACAACCTTGTGCATATGGCGCATATGGACATCCATTATGGTTACAGCGTGAACGGCGTGGCATACCTGCATACGGAGATCCTTAAGAAAAATGAATTGAACAATTTCTACCGCATTTATCCGGAGAAGTTCAACAATAAGACGAACGGGATTACGTTCCGGCGTTGGCTGATGCATTGCAACAAAGGGCTGCGCCAGTTCCTGGATGGGAAAATCGGGGAAGGATGGCACAAGAACGCAGATGAGCTGGAAAAGCTGCTGGCTTATATCGACGATGGGCAGACGCTGGAGCAGATTTTAGAAATCAAACAGGAGAACAAACGGAAGCTAGCGGCTTACCTGATGGAAACACAGGGGCTCGAGATCGACGAATCTTCTATTTTTGACATCCAGATCAAGCGTCTTCATGAGTACAAGCGCCAGCAGATGAACGCCCTCTATGTGATCCATAAATACCTGGAAATCAAGAGAGGGAACAGGCCGTCTACGCCGATCACTGTGATATTTGGCGCAAAAGCCGCCCCGGCTTATATCATTGCAAAGGATATCATCCATCTGATTCTATGCTTGCAGGAGGTTGTGAACCACGATCCAGAGGTAAGCCCATACCTGAAGGTGGTTATGGTGGAAAATTACAATGTGACAAAGGCGGAGAAGCTAATCCCAGCCTGCGATATCTCAGAACAGATTTCATTGGCGTCCAAAGAGGCGTCCGGGACAGGGAATATGAAATTTATGTTAAACGGCGCGGTTACGCTTGGCACAAGGGATGGCGCAAATGTAGAAATCGCAGATTTGGTGGGGGAAGGGAATATCTATATCTTTGGGGAAAGCTCCGATACCGTGATTGCGCATTACCAGGATGAAGATTATGTGTCGCGTGACTATTATGAACGGGATCCAGAAATAAAGGAAGCCGTAGATTTTATTGTAAGCGATACGCTCTTAAACGTAGGGCGCCGGGAAAATTTAGAACGGCTGTACCATGAGCTTTTGAATAAGGATTGGTTTATGACGTTGTTGGATTACAAGGATTATGCGGCAAAGAGGGAAGAAATCTATAAGGATTACGAGAACAGGATGGATTGGGCAAGGAAGATGCTCGTGAATACGGCGAAGGCAGGATTTTTCTCCTCAGACCGGACAATTGCAGAGTATGACAAAGATATCTGGAAGCTGAACCCGTAGGACGCTTATGGCAAGCGCAGGCAGCATTGTCTTGGATGGCTGCTCATAGGACGGCTGCTTGCAAAGGCTTTGCAGACAGGAACGCAATAAGACGGGCTGCTGCATGGATGGATCTTAGGATCCACCATGCAGCAGCCCGTGCTTAGGGTTACGGCTCTTCGTCCGGCTTTTCCGGAAGCCGTAGGAAAATCTTATGGATACGGTTCTTTTCCATATCCTCTACACGCAGAAAGACGTGTTCTGGCGTAGTGACGGATTCCCCGACGCTCGGGAGGTGATCCAATAGCCCGATCAAGTATCCGCCGATGGAATCGTAATCTTCTGAAATCAAGTCCAGATCCAGCATATCGCATAAATCGTTTAAGTTCATCGAACCCTGCACCATATATTCAAGAGGGCTGATCTTTTGGATGGGATCTTCTTCGTCCAAATCGTATTCGTCGCGGATTTCCCCGACGATTTCTTCGAGCAGATCTTCTAAAGTAATCAATCCGGCGGTCGCCCCATATTCGTCTAGTACGATGGCAATATTGATAGACGATTTGCGCATCTCGATTAAGAGTTCCGCCGTATTCTTATGTTCATACGTGTAATATGGCTTGCGCATAATACTGCGGATGGAGAACGTTTCTTTGTTTTCCGTAAGCAGCAGATCTTTCATATTGATGATGCCTACGACATTATCTGTGGAATCCTCGTAAACCGGAAGGCGGGTAAATTTATCTTCCCGGAAAATTTCCAGCAACTCGTCGTACGTATTATTGACGTCGGCAAACGTCATGTCGATCCGCGGCACCATAACTTCCTTTGCCTGTGCGTCCCCGAAATCGAACACGTTGTTGATCATTTCCCGTTCTTCCGTTTCAATCACGCCTTCTTCATGGCTTACATCCACAATCGTGCGCAGCTCATCCTCAGTCATGGTATTTTGCGCCCCTGCCGCATCTACCCGCAGCAAAGTGAGGAACCCCATAGCTAAGTGGTTGATAATAAAAATCGCTGGGGTCAGCAGCCGGATCAGCCAATAGATAATCCCAGAATACGCCAGGGATATCTTATCCGCATGGATGGTTGCAAACGTTTTTGGGGAGATTTCGCCAAAAATAAGGACCAGTATGGTCAAAAGGCCCGTTGCAATCCCGGCGCCGGCATTCCCGAAAATCCGGATGGCAAGGGCAGTTGCAATGGAAGATGCCGATAAGTTTACAATATTGTTGCCAATTAGGATAGCGCTGAGCATCTTGCCAGAATCATCTGTGATTTCCAGTACCTTTTTGGCACGCTTATCCCCGTCTTCCGCCATCCCGCGGAAGCGGATTTTGTTGGAAGTAGTCAGAGCCGTTTCTGCCGAAGAAAAAAACGCAGACAGCAGCAGTAAAATAAGTACAATAATTAATTGTATGACGTCACTTGTATCCAAGTACATCTCTCCTTTCCATCATTAATATAAAGGATAAGCGGGGATTTTGCAAGAGTTATAGGGGATTTTTTAACAGGATTGGAATACTCTGGCTATGGGGAAAATAAAATGAAGATAAGCAGGGCGGATTCTTGACGTTCGGCAAGAAATAAGAAAGGGGAATGTAAATGGATCGGAATGGAATGGAGCTTCCAATGAAAAAACAGACGGAAGGGAGGGCAGGCGTATCCCTTTTGTCTGTGATGAAAATCCTGCTGGCCATGTACCTGGTCACAGGGATCCTGCTGGTGGGCCTTGCGGCCATGCTGTACCAGATGCATTTAAGCGAAAGCGTGGTGTCTGTTGGGATTGTGGTGATTTATGTGGCGTCTGGGTTCTTAGGCGGTTTTTTAAGCGGTAAAGTGATGAAAAGCCGGAAATTCCTGTGGGGGATGGCAATGGGATGCTGTTATTTTGTCATACTGGTATTGGGCAGCATTGTCTTCCAGAAAGGTGTGAATATGGAGGTGTCCAGGTTTTTCACAACTTTAATCTTGTGTACGGCTTCTGGGATGATTGGCGGTATGGCAAGCTAGGGCGTGGGTTGCGATTAGGGCGTTATTCTAGTAGAAAAGGGGGCGTGTTACAAGGGCTGCCGCAAAAGAAAGCGGCCTTACGTTTTTGCGCCAGCCCCGTCCTGGATGCCTGCGGCAGCGTTACCGCTGTACGCGTCCTGAAGCGTCGCCGCCCGCTAGCTTTAACACTTCTTCTATGGAAACTAAGTTGAAATCGCCTTCAATCGAATGCTTTAGGCAAGAGGCTGCAACTGCAAAATCAATGGTTTTTTGGGGATCGTATCCGGTCAGGAATGCTGCGATCAGCCCGCCGCCAAAGCTGTCTCCGCCGCCTACGCGGTCTACAATGTGCATCTTATATTTTTTACTGAAGAAATAGCTGGCGCCATCGTATAACATTGCAGACCAGTAATTGTCATTTGCAGAAACAGATTCGCGTAAGGTGATGGCAACCTTCTGGAAGGAAAAACGCTGCGTCAATTCTTCTGCAACTTCTTTGTAACCCTCCTGGCTGACTGCCCCGGCGGTGATATCGGTATTGGCTGCGTGGATGCCGAATACATCTGCAGCGTCTTCTTCGTTTGCTATGCATACGTCAACGTATTCACAAAGCTGCCCCATAACCTGTCTGGCTTTTTCCCTGCTCCACAGCTTGTTACGGTAATTCAAATCACAGGAAATGGTGGCTCCTGCCTGTTTGGCTGCTTTGCAGGCCGTAAGGCAGATATCTGCAATGGAATCATTCAAAGCAGGGGTGATCCCGGTGAAGTGGAACCACGCTGCGCCTTCCATAATCTCGTTCCATTGGAAATCAGATGGCTGCGCCTCGGCCAAAGCGGAATTGGCTCTGTCGTAGATGACTTTTGATGGCCTTTGGGACGCGCCTTTTTCTAAGAAGTAGATGCCCACCCGGTTGCCGCCCCTTGCTAAAAACGTGGTATCTACGCCGTAATTGCGCAGGGAATTTACCCCAGCCTGCCCGACTTCATGGGAAGGGAGCCGTGATACGAAGCAGGAGTGGAACCCGTAATTTGCCAAGGAAACAGAAACGTTTGCTTCCCCGCCGCCGTACGTTGCGCCGTATGACTGCGCTTGCAGGATACGTTTATATCCGTCTGGCGCAAGGCGCAGCATAAGCTCGCCAAATGTAACTACTTTTTTTGCCATAGTAATCAGCCTCCTTATCTTATGGGGTAGCAGGACGGATTTGCCTAAGAGCCTGTACCGTTTCTTTTGTCAGTTCTTTGATGGTATCGAATTTCCCAGATTGTATTAATTCGCTGCTGGCCATCCAGCTTCCGCCGCAGGCAATCACCTTGGGGTAAGAGAGATAACGTCCCATATTCTCTAAATGGATTCCCCCGGTTGGCATAAACGTGATCTGTGGGTAAGGGGCGGACAACGCTTTTATCATTGCAAGCCCTCCAGAAGGCTCAGCCGGGAAAAATTTCAATACCTCTAAGCCGAACGAGAGCGCGGTTTCAATGTCGGTCGGGTTATTTATGCCAGGGGTAATGGGGATGTTCTTGTCAATGCAGCGTGTTACGACTGCTGGGGACAGCCCTGGGCTTACGATAAATTCTGCCCCGGCTTCGATTGCCTGATCCACTTGCTCGGGGATTAGGACCGTGCCTGCGCCGACCAGCATATCGGGGAAGTGTTGTTTTATCAGGCGGATGGAATCTGCGGCGGCGTCTGTGCGGAAGGTGACTTCTGCACAAGGCAGCCCTCCGTCGCAAAGAGCCTGTGCCAGCGGGCAAGCGTCCTTCGCGTCGTGCAGGACGACGACAGGCACAACGCCAAGCTGTTGGATTTTTTTTAAGATTTCATGCATGGCGCATCCTCCTTTGAGCCATCCGTTTCGATTGGACCATCCATCTGGATTGGATCATTTGAGCTATCTGGATCGTTAGAGCCGCCTTGCCCCGCGCTGTTTAATGGATATGGCGCGGGGATGCTTACTTCCATTGGATCAAAGCCTGCGTTCTTTTCTTCTGGGTACATAATCTATGCCCTCCTTTTCTACGTTTACTATTGGATAGTATGCAAGGAAACGGATGGAATTATACGTTTGACCATCGGATTCTATTTGTGTTAAAATCGGATTGGGGGCAATTATTGATCGCGCAGCGTTTTTAGAAGAATGGAGGGGATGGAAGGATGTGCTTGTTAAGGGCGGAGGATGTCTGTAAGTCTTATTGGACGGCAGGTCGGAGGAACCCTGTTTTAAAGCATGTGTCGTTACAAGTGGAGCTAGGGGAAATGGTTGCAGTAGTAGGATCCTCCGGGAGCGGGAAGACGACGCTGCTTCATGGGCTGAGCGGGATTGACGCATTGGATGCTGGGTCTGTGCAGTTTCAGGGGATGGAATTATCCGGCATGTCGGAGGACGGGCTGTCGGTGCTTCGCAGGGAGCATTTTGGTATGGTGTTCCAGGATTTCCAATTGCTTGAGAGCCTGGATGTAAGGGAGAATATCCTGTTGCCGTTGATTTTGGGGAAGAAGGGGGAGGGGACGCAAAAAGGGCGTCTGATGGAGATTGCCGCTGCGGTCGGCATTGATGGGCTGTTAGACAAAGGGATTATGGAAATTTCCGGCGGGCAGAAGCAGAGGGTCGCGATTGCCAGGGCGTTTATCCACAATCCCAAGCTTGTGTTTGCAGACGAGCCAACGGGGAATCTGGATCGGGATTCGACTAGAAATGTGATGCGGTGTATCCGCAAGGTGCAGAAAAACTGCCATACGGGCGTGCTGCTTGTGACGCATGACAGCTATGTCGCGTCCTGCTGCGATCGGGCGCTTTTGCTGCAGGATGGGGAGGTGGCAAAAGAGGTTTCCAAAGGTGAGCCAGGTTTTGAGGATCAGATCGTTTGTATGATGCAGTTGGCAGGAGGCTGGGAAGATGAGGATGTTTGAATTGTATCAAAAAAGGCTGGCATACCACATGAAATCCTACCGGATTTATTTTTTGGTCCATCTGTTTGCCATTGCCCTGTTCTTTTGTTTTGCCTGCCTGTTTACAAACCAGGAATTTATGGATGGGCGTACCGTGGATACGCTGGTTTCCAGCAATATTTTGTTTCCGAGCGTCTTAACGGCTGTGTTTTTAGCGTTTTTTGTCCCATGTTCACATGCTGCGTTTCTGCTGGGGCAGAAAAGGGAATACGGCGTTATGTTATGTTTTGGGATGCGCAAGGCAGAAGCAGTCAAAAACTTGATGGCAGAAGGGGCGCTGGTGTCTTTGGCTGCCTTGTGCGCGGGGCTTGCGGCAGGGACTGTGGCGTCTGTTTTCTTTTATGGGATCGTAGCGTATGGGATTGGGGTAAAAGGCCTGTCGTTTCAGGTTCCTGCCGCGGCATATGGCATTACCGCGCTGTTCTATGCGGCAGTATCCTCTGCGTCTATCCTGGTACAAGGCGTAGCTTTGTATATCCGCCGGGTGGGGCGTTTGCTAAAGGAACCATACCAGTATGAAAGGAAGGGATGCATTTTCTGCATCCTTTGGAAACTCTGCCCTAGGTGGATGCAACGGCATTGGATTGGAAATTCTTTTCTCCTACGCCACAAAAAAGACTGGGCAGTACGTTATGTTGTATCGGCTTTGATACTGGCTGCCATTATTTTCCTGTCGAGCCTAAGCGTTTGTATCCATCGTTCGTTGTCTTATGATGCATTGCATTATGCGCCTTATGATGTGGCCTATGTGGAACTGTTTGGGATGAATGGGATCGGGCAAGAAGAAGTTTTTAGGCTTGCAGCCGGGCATGGGGTGTCTGTATTGGAATGGAAGCAGGTTGCGTTTGCCAGGGACGGGGCGTTTAACTATTTCCCAGTATCAGAGGTGAACCAGAAGCTGCTAAGATCGGAAGGGACTTCTGGCAGGGCGGACGTGTCTGGCAGCTATCGGGTTGCGCAGGGGGAATTTTTAAATGTATTCCCATATGATCTCCAGGATGGCTATGAGCATGATACGGCTCCGGTAACTCAGTGCAGGCTGGGAAATGGGGAAGATGGGATAGAGTTGGTTAGCGCAGGGAGCAGGGTTGCTATTTTGTTTAACCAAAACCAGGCGTTTGCAGGACGGATTCTGATATTGAACGACAAAGATTACGCTGCGTTGGTGAGGATGGACGGGTATTCGGTTGGGACGCTCCATATCCTTCAATTGGATGATTGGAAGCAATCCGCTGGGTTTGTAGACGCTTTGGAAGAGATGCTTAGGCGGGAAAATAATATTTCGATGGAAGAGCAGCGCGGGTATTATGGTGTGTCATCCAAGATAGGAAGCAAGGAGCAAGCAAGGGTTTCTGGGAATTTCCTGCTGTTTCTCATGGCGTTTACCTTGGCGCTCCTATGCCTTGCAGAGTGGCTGGCGGTTCATTTCCGTATCCAGGCGGAGCAGGAGGAAGCTGGCCGGAGCGTCCACAGCCTGCGGCTGGTGGGGGCTGCAAAACGGGAAATCCTTGGGATTTTGCAATGGAAGGATAAGATGCGTTTTTTGCCTCAGATTGTCGTTGCGTTTGTGTTAGCTGAGCCTTTGATCTGGTATACAATGCGTGGCGTTTACCATTTTGAGGTAATTGGCTGCGCGATTGGGGCGGTTGTTGCCGCCATACTCTTTGGCGCCCATTTTTTCCTGGCGCGGGAATATGCGAAACGGGAGCCTTGTTATAAGCAGGAATAGGGGCAGGATGGAGGGATGGAAAGCGAGGTGCGGTATGGGGCGGCAAGGATATTTTTACCAGGCGTTATCGGATTTTACGTTTGAAGCAGCCTGTGGCGGGGAAATCCGGCATTTTGCAGGCTTGGGCTATACGGTAAAGCAGATTGTGGAAGCCCTTTCTGTGCCAGCGCCTTTTGGGAAGGTACAGCAGGCTGTGTGGGCGTATCTGGCCGATACCAGGATCCTGCTGCTCGAAGAACCAGGCGGCAGGGAGGCTCCCACAAGACCCGTATTTGTGCGTGAATATGATAAATATGGGAAGGCAAGCTTCCGTAAGGTCAACGTACCAATGGACAGTGGGAGGGAGAAGACAGGACAGGCTAGGTGGCAGGAGCGTACGTTCCATGGAGATACACGCAGGGCGTTTGCGGAACTTTTGTCTGCCTGCTGCAACAAGGACAGCACGCCGGATGCATACCTTTCCTGTAGCTTTGGGCTACCTGGCCAAGGCGGGGAAGACAAGCTTGCATGCTTACAGGAGCGCCAAAGAGACTATATCCTAGGGCTTCCTTGGAGCGCAAAGACGGTCTACCACAGGCTGACACCCTGGATGCGTGAGATTGCAGCAGGGCTTTACGGGCAAGCCTGGTATCATGAGAGCATTTATCTGTTAGGGACAGAAGAGAAAATAACGTTTTAGGAAATAAAATCCCAATCGGTCTTGAGAACAGGGGAAAACAGGAAGGATAAGGCATATGGCAAAAGCAATTATGGTACAAGGCACGATGTCGAATGTAGGCAAAAGCCTGGTCACGGCAGGCCTGTGCCGGATATTTATGCAGGATGGGTTCCGTACGGCTCCTTTTAAGTCCCAGAATATGGCGCTTAATTCCTATATCACAAAGGAAGGTTTGGAGATGGGGCGCGCCCAGGTCATGCAGGCGGAGGCGGCGGGGATTGAACCGTCGGTCCGTATGAATCCGATCCTGCTTAAGCCTACGGACGATGCAGGCTCGCAGGTGATTGTGAATGGGAGGGTACATGGCACAATGCCTGCCAGGGAATATTTTTCATTTAAAAAACAATTGGTTCCGGTTATTGAGGAAGCATATGCTTCCTTACAGAAACAGTTTGATATTATTGTAATCGAGGGGGCGGGCTCTCCAGCAGAAATCAATTTAAAACAGGATGATATTGTCAATATGGGGATGGCAAAGATAGCGAAAGCCCCTGTCCTGCTTGTGGGGGATATTGACCGTGGGGGCGTGTTTGCACAGCTTGCGGGCACCATCCTGTTATTGACGGAAGAAGAGAAACGGATGGTCAAGGGGTTGGTGATCAACAAATTCCGTGGAGATAAGAGCATCCTGGATCCAGGGGTGGAAATGATAGGGAACATCACAGGGATCCCAGTGGCAGGCGTGGTTCCTTATATGCAGGTAGACTTGGAAGAGGAAGACAGCTTAGCAGAGCGTCTATCCTTAAGGGAGGGCTGCGCCGATCCAAACAGGCAGGTGGATATTGCGGTAGTGAAGCTGCCAAGGATTTCCAATTTTACAGATTTTGCAGTACTAGAAGGGATGGAACAGGTGTCGCTGCGGTACGTTTCCAAGGTAAGCCATCTGAAGCAGCCAGATATGATCATCCTGCCCGGGACGAAAAATACGATGGGGGATTTGAAGTGGCTCAGGCAAAGCGGCATGGAAGCTGCTATCTTAAAGGCGGCAGGGGAAGGGTGCGTTATTTTTGGGATCTGCGGGGGATACCAGATGCTAGGGGAAGGACTGTCGGATCCCGATAAGGCGGAGGAAGGCGGCGCGCTGCAAGGGATGGGCTTACTTCCTTTACATACCTGTTTTACCACTCATAAGGTTAGGACACGGGTTACAGGGAAGCTTGGGAGCCTTCCTGGCGTTTTGGGACCATTGTCTGGCATGGAACTAGAAGGGTATGAAATCCATATGGGGCGGACGGAATGGAAGCCCCATAAGAACCACGATAGAAACGGCCGGTATAGAAGCCAGGAACGTGTGGGTACGGTAGCGTTTGCAAGCTTGCAGGTTGAAGCTGCTGGAACTGGACAAGGGATAGCGGGGCAGAAGGCGGACGGATGCTGCGCTGGCAATGTCTATGGGACATATGTACACGGTATTTTTGATCAAGATAAGATTGCGGGGGCTTTGGCGGGAGCCTTAGCCGCAAAGAAAGGGATTGTATTGGGGGAAGCCCCTGCAATCAGCCGTGCTGCTTACAAAGAAACACAGTATAACCGATTAGCGGACACGCTGCGCAGCTATTTGGATGTGGAAAAAATTTACCAGATCCTAGAGGAAGGAATATGATCGGGAGGTTTGTTGGAATGTTAGAATAGGCAGGCATAATCCCGGTATAGGAAGATATAAGAAGCTTCGCTAAGCGTATCATCGTGCCAAAAGAATGGGATAATCTTAGGGTTGGCGCAGGCTTATGGAGGGAAAGGAATGGGACAAGGAAAGATCCACATTTATGAAGGGGATGGAAAGGGGAAGACGACAGCGGCGGTCGGGTTGGCCGTCCGTTTTGCAGGAAAAGGGGGAAGGGTATATGCGACGCAGTTTTTGAAAAGAGATGATTCTGGGGAACTCAATGGGATGGAAGAGGTGACAGGGATCACCGTGCGGCGCTGTTCCAAGGTTTTTGGCTTTACCTTCCAGATGTCTGAGGAAGAGAAACAGGCGGCTACGGATTATTATACCGCCCATTTGCACGGTATCCTTGTGGAGATCAGGAAGCATTGTAGCGATGTGCTCCCATTAGAAGGGCAGGATCGGAACTATCATGCAAAAGAGGGTAGGGATCAAGAAGGTAAGATGCAGCAGCCAGCTTGTATGCTGGTGCTTGACGAGGTTTTAGACGCATATAACCAGGAGATGATCAGCCGCAGGGAACTTTTAGATTTCCTAGGTGCGAAGCCAGCGGGCTTAGAAGTTGTGATGACGGGGCGCAACCCCGCGCCGGAACTGCTTGCATTGGCAGATTATGTGACGTATATGGAGGCGCGTAAGCATCCGTATGGACAAGGGCTTGCAGCGCGTCCAGGGATTGAATGGTAGGGGGGCATATATGGATAAACTTGAACGGGTATTGCCGCAGGAGATTGAAGCGCGCAGCTTTGCGATTATTTCGGAGGAGTTAGCGTCCAGGGGCATAGCGTTAGAGGAGGCTTACGCGCCGATTATCAAGCGCGTGATACATACGACGGCAGATTTTGACTATGCAGAAAACCTGGCGTTTTCCCCAGGAGCCTTAGAGGCCGCCCAGAAGGCATGGAAGGAAGGGGCGAACCTGGTAACCGACACCCAGATGGCGAAAGCAGGGATAAGTAAGAAAGCGTTGGAGTCCCTGGGGGTAAAAATATATAATTATATCTCCGATCCAGATGTTGCAGAGATGGCAAAGGCGGCTGGGACGACGCGTTCTGCAGCTTGTATGGACAAAGCCGCCAGCCTGGATGGACCAACGGTATTCGTGATTGGGAACGCCCCTACGGCGTTGATCCGTATCTGTGAATTGGTACGGGAAGGCAGGCTGAAGCCAGCTTTGGTGATTGCGGCGCCAGTAGGGTTTGTAAATGTCGTCCAGTCGAAGGAGCAGATCCAGACGCTTGGCGTGCCCTATATTGTGGCAAAGGGAAGAAAAGGCGGAAGCAATGTGGCGGCTGCCATAGTGAATGCGTTATTGTATCTGGTGTATGAGCGGTAACATACGAATTGTGAAATTCTCTTACAGAGAATGTTTGGCAATTGTCAAAGTATCTTAAGATAGGCGATTGCAAAACTCCCTTTCTAGAAACAGCGGATGTACAATCTGTACA
>CAOKNO010000081.1 GCA_948470065.1 uncultured Eubacterium sp.
TTTGTACAGATTGAACATCCGCTGTTTCTAGAAAGGGAGTTTTGCAATCGCCTATATAGATGGGATCAAGAAAGGAAAAACCATGGATTGGAAATCAAGGATAGGGGAACTAAAGGGGATTGGGGCGAAGACAGAACAGCTATTCCATAATCTAGGGGTAGTTACCCTTGGTGATTTGCTCCGCCATTATCCCAGGGATTACGATCGCTTGCCGCCGATCCTTACCTTAGAGGAACTGCCCGGCTTCGTTGCGGGGAGTAAAGCGGGGGTGGATCAGGTGGCAGTTGCAGCGCAAGTGAAGCAGGCTCCGTTTGTACGTGCGGCGCGGAATATGCAAGTGACGACCCTTTCGTTCATAGAGCCAGATGTGAAGGCCGAGATGGTATGGTTCCGTATGCCTTATCTAAAGGCTACGTTGAAGCCTGGGATGTGGTTTGTCTTCCTGGGGAAGGTAACCAAAAAAGGGAATATGTTCCATATGGAACAGCCCCAGGTCTTTCCACCGGAAAAATACCAGTACATGCAGGACTGCTTGTGGCCTTGCTATCCCCTCACGTCGGGCCTTGGCAAGAATAAAGTGTCCCAAGCTGTGAAACAGGCATTGGAGGGACTGGATCTGTCTGCCGATTACCTGCCGGAGGATATCCGGGCAAGGCGCTGTTTGGCGGATTTTGATTTTTCCATAGAGAATATCCATTTCCCAGAAAGCCAGGAAGCGTTGGAACAGGCGAGGAAGCGTCTGGTGTTTGATGAGTTTTTCCAGTTTATCTTGTCGGCGGGGCTGCAGAAAGGGCAAATGGAAGAAGTGGCCAATTGTTTTACATTCCTGCCGCTTGGAAATGAGGAAGTACAGCCGCTGTGGGCGGATTTGGTAATAGAGCGTCTTCCTTACCGCCTGACTGGGGCGCAGAAGCGTACCTTGCAGGAGATACGCGGGGATTTAAGAGGGAAGAAGGTAATGCAGCGTCTGGTGCAGGGAGACGTAGGCTCCGGGAAGACGATCCTGGCGTTTCTGGCAATGCTTGACGCGGCGCAGTCTGGGTATCAGTCTGCGCTGATGGCTCCGACTGAGGTGCTGGCGATGCAGCATTACCAGACCTTTACCAGGCTGTGTAAGGCGCATGGTTTGAATATCCCGGTTATCCTTTTGACCGGATCGCTGACCCAGAAGGAAAAGCGCAAAGCATATGAAAGGATGCAGCTATACAAAAATGCCATGGTAATTGGGACGCATGCCTTAATCCAGGATCGGGCGGCGTATGAGAACTTGGCGTTAGTCATTACAGATGAACAACATAGGTTTGGGGTAAAGCAGAGGGAATCCCTATACCTTAAGGGAGCGCAGCCGCATGTCCTGGTGATGAGCGCGACGCCGATCCCCAGGACGCTTGCGATTATCTTATATGGGGATCTCGATATATCGGTTGTAGATGAGGCGCCTGCCCAGAGGCTTCCAATCAAAAGCTGTGTTGTGGGGATGGATTCCCGCCCTGCTTCGTACCGTTTCCTGGAAAAAGAACTTGCGCTGGGGCGTCAGGCTTACGTTGTCTGCCCTTTGGTGGAGGCCAGCGAAGGTTTGGATGCCGAGAATGTGACAGATTACGCTAAAACCTTGCAAGAGCGGCTTCCGCTAGGCACTGTAGTGGAATGCCTTCACGGGAAAATGAAATCTGGCAGGAAAAACTTGATTATGGAGCAGTTTGCCAGGAATGAAATCCAGGTGCTTGTGTCCACAACGGTAATAGAGGTAGGCGTCAACGTGCCAAACGCAACGGTCATGATGATAGAAGACGCCCAGCGGTTTGGGCTGGCGCAGCTCCACCAGCTTAGAGGGCGCGTAGGCAGGGGGGAATCGCAGTCTTATTGTATTATGGTCTATACGACAGACTCTGAGAAAGCAAAAAAGCGCCTAGAAGTGCTGAACCAGTCGAACGACGGGTTTTACATAGCGGGGGAAGATCTGAAGCTGAGAGGTCCTGGGGATTTCTTTGGGATACGCCAAAGCGGGCTGCTGGAATTTCGCCTGGGGGATATCTATCAGAATGCAGACATACTAAAGATAGCTTCCGAGGAAGCGAACGCCATCCTTGCAGAAGACAGGCAGCTTACAGCGGCGGGGCACGAAAGGCTGCGGGAGAAAATGGGGCAGTATATGGAAGGCCTGGCAGAGATTATGAATTTGTAAGCATTGCGCGTCAGTATAAAAAATAAAGGGTTGTAACAAGAAGCCTAAAAATGTTATTGTACATCAAACCATAGCATTTTTGGACTTTTTGTGTTATAATACAACAGTTGGGCGTCCGGCTGCCTTCGGGGGGTGGGATGTGTGGCGGAGAACGGAATGCCAGCGTGTTGCTGCGTTGGCTGGGGAGGTACGTTTGGGAGGAGGTGCAGCTATGCGTATAGAATCGTTGAAAGCCACGATAGGGCATAAAAAGCTGCGTAGAAAGGCGCTTATGCTGCTGATATGCATGGCAGTATCCTGTGCGTATGCGTTTGGAACTGCTGGGTGCAGGCAAAATGCAGGGGTTCCTGTATCGGATGGGGAGAGGGATCCGGACGATTTAGAGGTTCAGAGGCAGGAAGGCGCTGCAGATGCGGTCCGGTTTGGGCAAAAGCTGGATGGCTATCAGCCATTGAAGAAGACGTATCATTTTTATTTTACATATAAGACGGTCCATCCCTGGTGGGACGCCGTTGCGCTTGGCTTAGAGGATGCCGCCAAGCAGTATGAGGAAATGGGGGTTACGATAAATTATGAGTACCTTGCGCCAGATGGGGTGTCCGCAACAGATCAGATCCAGCGGCTGTCAGATGCTTCTGCCAGAGGGTTTGATGTGATCGGCGTAGATGTTGCGGATGTTGCTGCAGTTACGCCTGCTATCAACGCCTTGATGGAAGACGGGCAGAAGGTAATGACCTTTTCCAGCTCAGATGCTGCGAAAGAAGATGGATGCAACAGGATTGCTTATGTTGGGAACACCCATAATTATGAAGACGGCGTGGATCTTACGGAAGCGCTTTGCGAAAAGCTGGGGTATTCTGGGAAAATCGCCCTTTTGGTGGGCAACCAAGGGGCGCCATGCCATGAGGACAGGGCGCTTGGCGTACGGGATGTCATTGCGAAATATCCAGAGATGGAGATTGTAGAAACGGAATACGATGAAGATTCTGTCGACCAGGCCTACCAGTTTACAAAGGGGTTTTTGGCGCGCCACAAGGATTTGGCGGGGATTGCCTGTTGTAATATGAGCAACCCAGTCGGCGCGGCTAGGGCGGTGATTGAAGCCGGGCGGGAAGGGGAAGTGGTAATCGTTGGGATGGACCACGACCAGGAAGCGCTCCAGTACCTTAGAGATGGCGTTATCTATGCATTGGGCGTACAGGACTGTTATTCCATTGGGTTTGATACCGTCCAGGTAGCGGTGAAAATTGCAGACGGGCATCTCCCAGGAGAGGCATATCCTGAGAAAACAGAGGAAATAACAACCATTATTTACCAAGAGGGAGCCAGGGCGATGCTCCAGACATTGTATGGTGAGATTGATTAAGAATGGCAGGGCAGGAAATGGGTAGTTTACAATACAATAAGGAAAGTAAGAAACAAAAAAAGCAGGAAATCATATTTGCTCTGATAGGAGGAGGATTGATTATGGCAATCCTTCTTCTTACGATGTTATGGGTATCTAGCAGCGCAAGCGTCAGTACGGATCAGGCGGTCAGCCGGGTTGGTGAATTTTATATGGAAGAGCTGGCTGGGCGCAGGGCAAGCGTCATTTCAGAGGAATTAAAGAGTAATTTTACATTTATGGAAAATGCGCTGGATATTGTGGAGGAAGATGATTTAGAATCCCAGGAATCATTGCGTGCTTTCCTTGGCAAGGTAAAGAAGCTATATAACGTAGACAAATTTGCCCTGTTGGATGAAAACGGGATCGTCTATACGGAGCACAGCACGGTTTCCGGGCTGAGCAGGTATCGTTTCCTGTCAGAAGAACTGACAGGGCGCATGATCCACACGTCGAACCTCTATGGGGCGAAAAAACAGGTGATCCTGGCGGTTCCTGTGGAGGGCGTTTTGTTCCAGGGGGCGCGGATCAAAGTTTGCTTCAGCCAAATCAACATTGATGAAATGCTAAGTTCCCTAACCTTGCAGACCAGCGACAATGAAACGTATTGCAGCTTGTTTTACCGTAATGGGGAGGGGTTGACCAGCGACAGATTTGGGTATATGGAGGCAGGCGACAATTTGCTCGCGGCGCTTTCCGATGCCCAGATGGACGAGGGATACAGCTATCGGCAGGTAGAAGAGGATTTTGCGGAAGGAAGGGCGGGGCAGGTTTCGTTCCAATACCAGGGAGGGCAGGAGGAACTATGCTATATCCCGATAGAAGGGACGAACTGGATGCTTACGCTCTTAATCCAGGATAATGTCATCCGCAGCCAGATTAGTTCGATCAGTTCCGGTATGATGGGGCGCAACGTAATCCAGATTGCCGTTACTGTGCTTGTGATGCTTATTGTGACCGTAGCATTGGTTTCCCAGGCAAGGAAGAATGCAAGGAATCTGTTGGTCCAGGAAAAGGCGGATGGGGATAAGATCCGGGCTGCGTTCGCCCAGATTGAGAGGGAGCAGACGGCTATGGAGAACATCCATACGGCAATGGGATCCGGGCGTTGGAGCATGGAATTTAATGAAAACGCGGAGTTGGTTTCCTGTAACTGGAGCCAGGTCTTCCGGCAAATGCTTGGATATGAGGATAAGGAAGATTTCCCAGATAAGCTGGAATCCTGGTCAGACTTATTACATGAAGAAGACAAAGGACGGGTGATAAAGGAGTATTGGGATACCGTAAAGGATTATACGGGTGAGAAGACGTATCATGTACAGTACCGGCTCCTGACCAAAAATGCAGGATGGCGTTGGTTCCATGCAGCTGGAAGGCTTTCTAGGCGTGAGGATGGATCGCCAATTAGTTTTGTAGGGCTTTTTATGGATATTGATGATGAGAAAAAGATGGAGGAGCAGCTAGAGAAGCAAAAAAGTGATCTAGAAGACGCTTTGGCTGCGGCGCAGCATGCCAACCGGGCAAAGACGACGTTTTTAAACAATATGTCCCACGATATCCGGACCCCGATGAATGCGATTATCGGGTTTACGTCGCTTGCAGCCGCGCATATTGATAATAGGGAGCAGGTACAGGATTATCTTTCAAAAATAACGACCTCAAGCAACCATCTGCTCAGCCTGATTAATGACGTCCTGGATATGAGCCGCATTGAGAGCGGGAAGGTTAAAATAGAAGAAAAAGAAGCTTCCCTTCCGGAAATCATGCACGATTTAAAAACGATTGTACAAGCCGATATCACGTCAAAGCAGTTGGAATTTTTTATTGACACGGCGGATGTGGTAAATGAAAATGTGTTATGCGATAAGCTAAGGCTGAACCAGCTATTGCTAAACCTCTTAAGCAATGCGATGAAATTTACAAAGCCTGGAGGGGTTGTAGGCGTCCGGATCCTGCAAAAGGGGAATGCCCAAGAGGGGGTTGCGTCTTATGAGTTCCAGATAAAGGATACCGGGATTGGGATGAGCAAGGAGTTTTTGGAGCATGTCTTTGAACCGTTTGAACGCGAGCGGAGCAGTACGGTGAGCGGGATCCAGGGGACGGGGCTTGGGATGGCGATTACAAAGAATATCGTGGATATGATGGGCGGCTCTATTTCCGTTGCCAGTGAGGAAGGGAAAGGGACGACGTTTACGGTGTCTTTGCAGTTTAAGACCTGCTATGGGCCGGTAAGGCAAGAGGCGATCCCACAACTGCAGGGGCTTAGGGCGCTTGTGGCTGACGATGATTTTAATACTTGTTCAAGCGTTACGAAAATGCTTACTACCATAGGGATGCGGCCAGATTGGACGACTTCTGGGAAAGAAGCGGTGCTGCGCACCAAGCTTGCGCAGGAGCAGGAGGATGTATATGCGGCGTATATCATAGATTGGCTGATGCCGGATATGAACGGCGTTGAGGTCGTAAGGAGGATCCGCAGCCTGATTGGGGAAGAGAAGCCGATTATCATCCTGACGGCGTATGACTGGGCGGATATCGAAGAAGAGGCAAGGAAGGCTGGCGTCACGGCATTCTGCTCAAAACCGATCTTCCTGTCGGAATTGAGGGAAGTCCTAGAATCGCCGTTTGCGCTCCAGAAACTGGGAGACGACGTTACGGAAGGGGACGTCTCATTTGAAGGCAAGAGCATACTTTTGGTGGAAGACAATGAACTGAACCAGGAAATTGCAGTAGAAATCTTACAGAAAGCAGGGTTTGTGATGGATGTGGCGGACGACGGGCAGGTTGCTGTGGAAAAGATGAAGGCTGTTTCGCCTGGGCAGTATGATCTTATCTTGATGGATATACAAATGCCGATTATGAATGGCTATGAAGCGACTAAGCAGATCCGCGCGCTTGGGAATCCCGCGCTTGCCCAGATTCCGATTATTGCAATGACCGCAAATGCATTTGAGGAAGACCGTAAGGCAGCGTATGAGGCAGGGATGGACGGCCATATAGCAAAGCCGATTGACGTCCCCAAATTGATGGAGCTTCTGAAAGAAGTATTAAGGAAGTGATTCAGGTTTGTCAGACAGCTAATTGGAAAGAAGCGTAATAATAATCCGGTAATCACAGATACTAACATTAAAGTCCAGGATTGGAGGAGTTCCAAATGGAGGGCAAAACGTATCTGTGTATTGATTTAAAATCATTCTATGCTTCGGTGGAGTGTGTGGAACGAGGGCTTGACCCAATGGCTGCGAACTTGGCAGTAGCCGATCCAGAGCGGGGAAGAGGGACAGTCTGCCTTGCGATATCCCCAGCAATGAAAGCAATGGGGATAAAAAACCGATGCAGGGTGTACCAAATCCCGGAACATGTGGAATATATTATGGCGCCGCCGCGGATGAAATTATATATCAAGTATGCAGCGGATGTTTATGCGGTGTATTTAAAATATCTGGCGAAAGAGGATATCCATGTGTATTCCATCGACGAAGCGTTTTTGGATGTTACGCCGTATCTTAGCTTGTACCAGCTTACGGCCAGGGAACTTGCAGTAACGATTATGGAGGATATCAGGAAAACGACTGGGATTACGGCAACGGCAGGGATTGGGACGAACCTGTACCTTGCGAAGGTTGCGCTTGATCTGATGGCGAAGCATGTAAAAGACAATATCGGTTATCTTGACGAGCGGCTGTACCGGGAAACCTTATGGGATCACAGGCCGCTCACTGATTTCTTCCGGATAGGGCCTGGGACAGAGAAGCGGCTGGGAAGCCTTGGGATAACGACGATGGGCGATCTCGCGCAAGCGGAGGAAGCGGCGCTGTACCGTATGTTCGGCGTGGACGCCGAGCTTCTGATTGACCACGCATGGGGCAGGGAGAGTGCGACGATCGCAGATATCAAGTCTTATCAGCCCAAAAGCCGTTCCCTGTCGAGCGGGCAGGTATTGCTTCGGGATTATACGTTTGAGGAAGCCAGGCTTCTGGTCAAAGAAATGGTGGACGCCTTATGCCTTGATCTTACGGGGCAGGGGATGGCGGCACAGTCTGTTTCCCTGTCTGTCGGGTATTCTTATAAAACGGGGTTAGAGCCTTCTTCTGGTACGGCGCGGCTGCCAGAAGCTTCGAACAGCTACCGCATCATGGCGCCGTATGTCCTTGATTTGTATGGGCGCATCGTACAGAAGGGCAGGCCAATCCGCAGGCTGGATGTGTCATGCAACGGCGTTTCGGATGAGGCTTATAGGCAATATGGGCTGTTTGCAGAAGATAAGATGGCAGAACGGGACAGGAAGCTGCAACAGGCAGTCCTTGAAGTCAAAGAGAGGTTCGGGAAAAATGCCCTGATCCGGGGGATGGATCTGATGGAGGGAGCCACGGCAGTGGAACGCAACCGGCAGATCGGAGGGCATAAGGATGGCGGATAAGATACGGCCTAAAATGGACAGGGCCAACCGGGCGAAGCAGTTTATGCCCTTTGACGCATTGAAAGGGTTCCAGGAAGCCCTTGCAGAGCAGGAACGGATCCTGGTTCCTAAGAAGGAATTGTCCGAGGAGCGGCAGGTAGAGCTTGACGGCAAGCTGCATCAGATCCACAAAATGGACGTTATTACAGCAGAATTTTTCCGGGACGGCGAGTATGTACAGGTGACAGGGGAGGTATCTAGGATAGACGAGGCTTGCAGGATATTGAAGATCGCAGGGATTGGGATACCGTTTGATGATCTTTCGGATTTGCAGGGAGGGATTTTTAAGATCTAAACAGGCGCGCTGCCCCGCAGGACAGGCACAGTTTCTGTAGCCTGTCTCTATGGGATAGCGCGCCTGGAGCATATGGATTAATCCAATTCCCTGGTAATATCCTTGAGCCAGCGCAGGCTCTTGTAATGCCGGTAGACGACCGGGATTTTCCAGAACTCGTCTAAACATAAGATAAAGTATACCGCCATCGGCGGAAGCTTTAGCACAAATGCTGAAATTAACCCCAATGGCACGCTGATTACCCACATCACAATAATATCGCAGATCATCCCAAACCTGGAATCCCCACCTGCGCGGAAGATCCCGGCGATGATAAGCGTGTTCATTGCCTGGCCTACGACGTAATAAGCGCTGATGATAAGCATAAAATCCAGATACCCGCTTGCACGGTCTGTCAAGTCAAAGAACTGGAAGACAAATGGCCGGATTGCAATCAGCACAAGACCGGTCAGGATGCCGATTGCCAATGTGACATGGCAGGATTTCCTGGCGTCACGTTTCACTTCTTCTATTTTCCCTTCTCCGATTTCAATCCCAAGCAGCACGGACGCGCCCGCTCCTAAAGCGAAGCAGAGGATTGTGCAAAGGCTGCGGACGGTCGCGGCGACAGAGCTTGCTGCGACGACGTCTGCATTCATATGCCCCATAATGGCGGAGTACATCGAAAATGCCACAGTCCAGGCGCAATCGTTGATAAGAGCTGGGACGGCGTATTTAAAAAAGTCCTGCGTCAGCAGCTTATGCCTGCCAAACATCATCTTAAGGTCGATGCGGAATACTTTTCCGCGGAAGGCGTCGATAAGGCATAGGGCAAGTTCTATGACGCGGGCGGACACCGTTCCAATCGCCACGCCGATAACCCCTAGCTTCGGCGCGCCGAATAGGCCGAAGATAAAGATGGCGTTCAAAACCACGTTCATCCCAAGCGCCACGGAACTGATGGCTGTGCTCAGGTGCGCCCGTTCCATACTGCGCAAGGCGCATAAGTATACCTGTGAAAAACTCATGCATACATAAGAAGCCCCGATAATCCTCAGATAAGAGGCTCCGATGTCAATTAGCGTGCTGTCATTGGTATAAATCCGCATCAACGTTTCAGGAATTGCGGCTGCCCCAACCGCCAGAAGGGTGGTGATAGCAAACGCGATCTTCATGGCTATCCCCATAACCGCCTGGATGGCATTGGTGTCCTTCTTGCCCCAGTATTGGGAGGCCAGCATGGTAACGCCGGATGAGATCCCAAAAAACACGCCCGACAGCAGGAACTGGAACTGGTTTGCCAAGGAAACCGCGGAAAGTTCCGTCTGCCCTACGTATCCTAACATAAAGACATCAGCGGAATTTACGGCGTTCGTAATAAAATTCTGTATGGTAATTGGTATTACCAATGCAGCCATTGCATGGTAAAACCGTCTGTTCTCTGCTTTCATAAATGATCCCTCTTAATTCAAATATGGACAAAGCATGGTGTTTTAGACGTTGAACCGGAATAAGATCACATCTCCATCCTGTACCACATAGTCTTTTCCTTCTAGCCCTACTAAGCCTTTTTCCTTAGCTGCAGGAAGCGAGCCGCAATCCAGCAAATCCTGGTAGTTCACAACTTCTGCTCGGATAAACCCACGTTCAAAGTCAGTGTGGATCTTCCCTGCTGCCTGGGGCGCTTTCGTCCCTTTCTTGATGGTCCATGCGCGCGTTTCATCCTCTCCGGACGTCAAGTAGCTGATAAGCCCCAACAAGCTGTAGCTTGCCTTAATCAGCTTCTCCAATCCCGATTCCTCCAGGCCAAGCTCTTGAAGGAACATGGACTTTTCTTCTTCCTCTAATTCCGCGATTTCCTGTTCAATCTGCGCGCAGATGACGAAGACCTCGCATTGCTCCGCGGCGGCGTTCTTTTGTACCTTCTGCACGGATGGGTTGCCTGCCCCATCATCTGCAAGCTCGTCCTCCGCTACGTTCGCCGCATAGATAACAGGCTTTGCTGTCAATAAGTTGTAGCCTGCAAACCATCCTTCTTCGTCTTCATCCGCCAGTGCAAACGTTTTGGCAAGCTTCCCATCCTCCAAATGGGATTTTACACGTTCGAGCAGATCCAATTCCCTGGCAAGCGCCTTGTCCATCCTGGCGGCCTTGCTGGTCTTGGCAATCCTGCGTTCTAAGATTTCAAGATCGGAAAAAATCAATTCCAGATTAATCGTTTCTATATCACGTACTGGGTCGATGCTGCCGTCTACATGGACAATATTGCTGTCTTCAAAGCAGCGTACGACATGTACGATAGCGTCCACTTCACGGATGTTGGACAAGAACTGGTTGCCAAGCCCTTCTCCTTTGCTGGCGCCCTTTACCAGGCCTGCAATATCTACAAATTCGATGACGGCGGGCGTGACTTTCTTAGAATGGTATAAGTCCCCCAGCTTTTTCAGGCGTTCATCCGGAACTGTGACAATCCCTACATTTGGATCGATTGTACAGAAAGGATAGTTGGCAGACTCTGCCCCTGCCTTTGTCAGTGAATTGAACAATGTGCTCTTCCCTACGTTGGGCAATCCCACGATACCTAATTTCATCTTATCTCCATCTCCTTTGTTTTGCTAGCGTCTGATACAGAACAACATTATATCATATCGTTTTCTGGTTGGGAACAATAAAATTTCTTTTTTCTAGGAAAATCTTTGTGTGTATGGAACCCTCCAGAGGCCGCGGCGTAATGGGGGGATTTGCTTTGCGGATGGATTCCAGGTAGAACGATTTATTTGGTAAATATGTAATAAATTATTTACAAAATCCGTTTGTTGATGTACAATAGTTACTATGACGATTCCTGTTTTTCCCAATAAGGATAGTGATATGGCCTGGTTTTCGGAAGGCAGGGGTTCGCAGGGATAATATGAAAAAGAAAAGGAGAAAAGAAATGGGTAAAGAGATGATTGCTATGCTTCTTGCTGGCGGACAGGGTTCCCGCCTTTATGCGTTGACCCAGAAGCTGGCAAAGCCGGCAGTTCCGTTTGGCGGAAAATACCGTATTATTGATTTCCCGCTGTCGAACTGTGTAAATTCTGGGATTGATACGGTAGGTATTTTGACGCAATACCAGCCGCTGGTGTTAAATGAGTACATTGGGAACGGGCAGCCGTGGGATTTGGACCGTCTGTATGGGGGAGTGCATGTGCTTCCGCCTTACCAGCAGGCGTCTGGATCTGACTGGTACAAAGGCACGGCGAATGCGATATATCAGAATATTTCATTTATTGACCGTTACGACCCGCAGTATGTGATTATCCTGTCAGGCGACCAGATCTGTAAGCAGGATTACAGTGATTTCCTGCGGTTCCATAAGGAAAAGGGAGCGGAATTTTCCGTAGCTGTGATGGAAGTGCCTTGGGAAGAGGCATCCCGGTTTGGGCTTATGGTGGCGGATGAGGATGACAGGATTACAGAATTTCAAGAAAAACCCAAGGAGCCGAAGTCGAACCTGGCGTCCATGGGGATCTACATATTTAACTGGGATATTTTGCGGAAGTACCTGATGGAGGACGAAGAGGATCCTGCTTCAGAAAATGACTTTGGCAACAACATTATCCCGAACTTACTAAAAGATGGCCGCAGGATGTACGCATACCGTTTCAATGGTTACTGGAAGGACGTCGGGACGATCTCTTCTTTATGGGAAGCGAATATGGAAGTCCTTGATCCAGAGCACAGCGGCATCAATTTATACGATGAGAAATGGAAGATTTACAGCCGCAACAGCGGTATGACCGGGCATAAGATCAATGCAGGCGCGCATGTGGAAAATTCCATGATTACAGACGGCTGCAAGATATCGGGGGATGTGAAGCATTCTATTTTGTTTGCGGGCGTTAAGGTAGAAGAAGGCGCGGAAGTAGAAGACGCAGTTGTTATGGGCAATACGATTATCAAAGCCGGTGCAAAGGTAAAACACTGTATCATAGCGGAAAATGTAATTATCGGGCAGAATGCTGTTGTTGGGCAGATGCCGCAAGGAGAGGAAGCGGGGGTAGCTACAATCGGGCCTGGCGTCTACGTGGGGGATAATGCGCAGGTCGGGCCGGATGCTATGGTCAGCGATAATGTAAAGGATGGTGATAAACAATGATGAATTCCAATAATACAAATGCACTGGGCATTATTTTCCCGAACAGCTATGATGACCTTGTGCCTGAATTGACGAGCGAACGTCTGATGGCCTCAATCCCGTTTGCAGGACGTTACCGTATGATTGATTTTGTCCTGTCGAGCATGGTGAACTGCGGCATTGATAATATTACCGTATTAGTACGTGAGAATTATTTCTCGCTTTTGGATCATCTTGGTTCCGGCCGTGAATGGGATCTGAGCCGTAAAAGCGGGGGCTTGAATATTTTCCCGCCCTTTGCGCAGAAGAATATGGGGGCTTATACCGGAAGGGTTGGCCTGCTTGCAAGTATCAAAGGGTTTTTGCGTTCCCAAAAGGAAAAATATGTCGTGATGTCCGATACGAATATTGCGTTTAATTTTGACTTTAAGGCATTGCTGGATACCCATATCGCCAGCGGCGCGGACGCTACGATTGCATATACGAAGGAAGAGCTGCCAGAGAGCATTATGAAGTCGGACGATCTGAACAAGGGGATGTATTTTACCTTAGATTTGGAAGGCGACCGCATAAACAAAATACATATCAACCCCCAGGATACAGGGGAGAAGAATTTCTCAATGAACGTCTATGTGTTTGAACGTGAGTTTCTGATTGAGCTGATCAGCGAAGCGTTTAAGAACGGCGGCGTATACTTAGAACGCGACGTTTTGGTGCCGCAGTTGGGGGATCTGGACGTACGTGGGTATGAATATAAGGAATACGCCGCGCGCATTGGGAGCCTGAAGGAATATTTTGATGAGAACATGCGGCTCCTTAAGGATCAGAACTTAGAAGCGCTGTTCGATAAGAACCCAATCTATACAAAGATCCGTGACGATAACCCAACACGCTATGTGAACGGCGCTTCTGCAAAGAACGTCATGGTGGCAGACGGCTGCGTAATCGAAGGGGAAGTAGAAAACTGCATCTTATTCCGTGGCGTGAAGATCGGCAAGGGCGCGAAGGTAAAGAATTGTATTTTAATGCAGGATACCGTAATCGAGGCAGGCGCAGACACAGAGTATGTGATTACGGATAAGAAGGTAAAGATTTCAGAAGGTAAGAAGCTTACGGGCACAAATACATTCCCAGTGTTCATTGCGAAAAAACAAGTAGTCTGAACGTAAGGGGAAGATTAAGATAAGATAGGCAGGGCTGTTGCATATAGGGAAATGGTACAGGAAACCACTCTAAATATGTAACAGCCTTTTTATGTCCGGAAGGAACTTTGATTGATATAGGTAATTGCGAAACCCTCTCTGGGACAGACGCGTCTGTCCAATCCATACAA
>CAOKNO010000082.1 GCA_948470065.1 uncultured Eubacterium sp.
GCTCCCATAACCTGGCGTATGGTCTGTCAAAGCCAGATCGTTGTCTATGGTCTTCGGTACGCCGACAAATTTCTGTGGATGCCCTTTTAAAATGGCGTAATCCGAAAGTTTCTTGATGGTGTCCATCGAATCGTTCCCGCCGATGTAGATAAAACATTCAATGTCAAGCTTGTACAGGATTTCAAAAATCTTTTCATAAATCTCCTGGTCTTCATGGATTGCCGGGAGCTTATAACGGCAGGTGCCGAGGAACGCAGACGGCGTGCGTTTTAAAATCTCAATATCCAATTCATTTTTGATATAGTCGGATAAATCTACATACATTTCATCAAGTAACCCTTGGATCCCATAGCGCATCCCGTATACCTTTTTGGCTCCACGGTCGATGGAAGTGCGGAAAACCCCTGCCAAACTGGAATTGATGACAGCGGTTGGACCGCCAGATTGCCCTACAATAACATTTCCATTCATGATAGTGTCCCTCCAATCATTCATTTGTCTGAGTTTACGTTCAATGCTGTATCTTGCAGTTTGCTGTCTACAGCAGCTTAACGTTGCTTATTATAGCATAGGATCTTAAGAAA
Source organism: uncultured Eubacterium sp. (assembly GCA_948470065.1). Lineage (GTDB taxonomy): Bacteria > Bacillota > Clostridia > Lachnospirales > Lachnospiraceae > Petralouisia. Next base: position 585 of record CAOKNO010000082.1, read on the forward strand.
AACCAGTGGATGTTTCAACTTTTTTAGGTAAAATTTTACTATAATGCCCTCTGCAGCCGACTAGAAAAACCGAAAAATGGGAAGAATACATTTGCAATTTAATAAGATTCTGATATAATAAAAAAAGAAGCTGTTGCCCTGGGGTGGCCGGCGGCAAGAAGGAATAAGCTTAGGAGGCGTAAGGATGGCAGAAGATAGGAAAGCATATATGATAAAAGACGATAACTTGGGGGAAGTCCGCATTGCAGACGAAGTCGTTGCAATTATTGCGGGCCTGGCCGCTACCGAAGTGGAAGGCGTAAGCTCTATGGCCGGGAATATCACGAATGAACTGGTCAGCAAGCTAGGCATGAAGAACCTTTCAAAGGGGATTAAGGTAGACGTCCAGGAACATGTGGTAAAGGTGGACGTCGCGCTTCATATCCGCTTTGGGTATGCAATCCCTGAGGTATCGGCTAAGGTGCAGGAACGTGTGAAATCTGCCATAGAGAATATGACAGGCCTAGAAGTGAGCAGCGTAAATGTGCGGATTTCCCGTGTGGATTTGGAAAAACAGAAGAAGTAACATTTCCAATGCAGGGCGCTGTACGTGCAGCAGAGAGGGCATTGGGCTAAGGAGCGCGGCTTTCAGGTTACGGATTATGGAACAGTAAATAAGGGTGTCTTTGGACACCCTTTTTGTGGGTATAGGAGGAAGCAGGATGAGCCGAAGGGAAATCAGGGAACAGATCTTTAAATTGCTGTTCCGTGTGGAGTTCCATGAGAGAGATGGGCTAGAGGAGCAGATCCAATTGTTTTTGGAAGGACTTCCGCAGGGGAAGGAAAGCGAACTCCGGTATATGGAAGGGAAGTTCCGGGATATCGTAGCGCGGCTGGAGGAAATTGACCAGCAGGTCAACGAAAGGGCGCATGGATGGAAGACCACCCGTATGGGCAAGGCAGATCTGGCCTTGATACGGCTAGCCGTCTATGAGATGAAATACGAGGAAGACATCCCGCAGGGCGTCGCCATCAACGAGGCGGTAGAGCTTGCGAAAAGCTATGGGACGGATGATTCTCCTTCCTTTGTCAATGGGATCCTGGCGAAATTGGTATGACGAAGAATGTATATACGGTAGGGCAGGTAAACGCCTATATAAAAAATATGTTTGCCCAGGATTTTTTGATGAACCGTATCTATGTCAAGGGCGAGGTATCAAACTGTAAGTACCATACGTCCGGGCATATTTATTTTACCTTGAAGGATCAAACGGGGGCGCTGAACGCCGTTTTATTTGCAGGAAACCGGAAAGGGCTTGGGTTCCCTATGAAAAATGGGGATCGTGTGGTTGTCTTGGGCTCGGTTGCCGTCTATGAGCGGGATGGGAAGTACCAGCTCTATGCCCGGGAGATCCTGCAGGATGGTCAAGGGCTCTTGTACCAGCAGTTTGAGCGGCTGAAGCAGGAATTAGAGGAAATGGGCATGTTTGCCCCAGAGTATAAACAGCCGGTCCCAAAGTATATCCGGACGTTAGGGATTGTGACCGCGCCGACCGGGGCGGCCATCCGTGATATCCAAAATATCACGAGCCGGAGGAACCCTTATGTGCAGGCAATCTTGTATCCTGCCCTTGTGCAGGGGGACGGCGCGGCCGCAAGCATTGCCAACGGGATCCATGCGTTAGAGCAGCTTGGCGTGGATGTGATGATTGTAGGGCGGGGCGGTGGTTCCATGGAGGATCTCTGGGCGTTTAACGAAGAGATTGTGGCAAGGGCGATATTTGAGTGCGCTGTCCCAGTGATTTCTGCCGTAGGGCATGAGACGGACGTCACCATTGCGGACTTTGTGGCGGATCTGCGTGCGCCGACGCCTTCTGCAGCGGCAGAGCTTGCCGTTTCGGATATCCGGGAACTGGAAGGTATGCTGCTGTCCGCTAGGCTTGCGTTAAACCGCGCCATAGAAGAGAAGCTGGAACGGGACAAGGGGCGGCTTGCCCAGGATTGGGACAGGCTGGAATTTGTAAGCCCCATGAACCAGCTCAATGAGAAACGCCAGATGGCGGCTGATTTGGAAGATAAGCTGCGGATGCAGATGGAATACCTTCTGGCGCAGGAAAAGCACCGGATGGAATTGCAGGCCCAGAAGCTAGAAGCGTTGTCCCCAGTGCGGAAATTGAGCCAGGGATATGCGTTTGTATCCGATGACACTGGGAATGGGATCCCTTATGCCAAGGATATCAAGGCAGAGGATGTGCTTCATATCCATATGCTGGACGGAAAGGTAACGGCTAAGGTGCAGAAGGTGGAGCTTTCCGGATAAACATGCAGGCCCTTATGGGAAAATAATAGGCGATTGCAAAACTCCCTTTCTAGAAACAGCGGATGTACAATCTGTACAAAAAAAGGGCGACTTGCGGCGGCATCTGGAGCCCGCTTTTGTATGGATGGGACAGACGCGTCTGTCCCAGAGAGGTTTTCGCAATTACCTAATGGGAAAATAATGCAGAAGGGAGGGAAGATATGCCAAGGACAGCAAAGGGCAACGGACAGGATGGGGCGAAAGACGCCCGGCAGGAAGTAGGCGCGGTAGAAAACCAAGCGCATCAACAGGAAGGCGCCTGCCAAGAGGAGGACGGAAAAACCTTAGAAGAAACCTTCCAGGAGCTGGAAGAGATTATTGAGAAGATGCAGAAGCGGGAGACGGCCTTAGAAGAGTCGTTTGCACTGTATGAGCAAGGGATCCGGAAATTAAAGTCATGCAGCCAGAAAATCGACCGTGTGGAAAAGAAGATGCTGCTGCTCAACCACCAAGGGGAACTGGAGGCATTTTAACCGTATATGGGGCGTAAATTTTTTCTTGCATAATGATGGGAAAGGTGATATGATGGTAGAAAATATGTTCGATTGAAAGCGCGTTCAGATAGAAAGAGGTAGGTATGTTTACAACAATTGAATTATTTGCAGGGGCTGGCGGGCTGGCGTTAGGAGTAGAAAAGGCCGGGTTCGAGACCCTGGGTTTAATTGAGATAGATAAGGATGCCTGTGATACGTTGCATCGGAACAGGCCTGGCTGGAACGTGATCTGTGAAGATATCGCCAATATAACGGAATTGGATTTGGAAGGGTATTTCCAGTTGGAGAAAGGGGAACTGGATCTGCTTTCTGGAGGCGCGCCTTGCCAGGCTTTTTCCTATGCAGGCAAGCGGCTGGGGTTAGAAGATGCAAGAGGGACGTTATTTTACCATTATGCAGTTTTCCTAGAGAAGCTGCAGCCTAAGATGTTCCTGTTTGAAAATGTAAAGGGATTGTTGAGCCATGATGGTGGGAAGACCTACCAGACGATGCTGCGGATCTTCCGTAAAACAGGCTACAGCATCCAGAAGAAGGTGCTGAACGCATGGGATTACGGTGTGGCGCAGAAGCGGGAACGGCTGATTACGGTTGGGATCCGCAAGGATCTGAAGGAATCTGTGCATTTTCATTTCCCGAAGCCCCATGATTATAAGCCAGTGCTGCGCGACATCTTACAGGATGTGCCGGAGAGCCTTGGGGTAGCGTATGGGGAGAATAAGCGCAGGATTTTTGAATTAGTCCCGGCGGGAGGCTATTGGAGGGATATTGATCCGGAAATTGCCAAAGAATATATGAAGAGCTGTTGGAATATGGAAGGCGGCAGGACTGGGATCTTGCGCCGTATGAGCATGGAAGAGCCGAACCTTACGGTTTTGACTTCCCCATCCCAGAAGCAGACCGAACGCTGCCATCCATTAGAAGCCAGGCCGTTTACGGTGCGTGAGAATGCCAGGTGCCAGAGTTTCCCAGACGACTGGGGGTTCTGCGGCAATGTCATGTCCCAGTACAAGCAGGTGGGCAACGCCGTCCCGGTGAACCTGGCCTATGAGGTGGCGGCAGGGATCCGGGCTGCGTTGGAAGGAAGATAGGGAATCCAGAAAGGGGACGCCGTATGGGATGGGACTTAGATTTTATTTCAGAAGAGGATTTTACTAAGCATGTCAAGGCTACCATTGAGAAGTATGGGGAGAAGCTAGAATCGTTCGACGTGAAGCGTTTCAACAAGAATATCATCGATCCGGTCAAGCTGATTTTTGATAAGACCGTTTATGGCTCTACCTGGGATACCATTGTCAGCAATGAAATATTCCGGCAGAGGGATAAGGCGAATAACAATGATATCGGGTATTTCCACCAGCGGATTTTCCAATATATCGCGCGCTGCCGCGTCCCGGAAAATGGCAGGGAAGGCGGCTGGGACATTATTTACGAGGATGAAAACGGCATTTCCCTTCCAGATGGCGATTTGGTACGCCGGGTTTATGTGGAAATGAAGAACAAGCACAATACCATGAATTCTGCGTCTGCTGGGAAAACATACCGGAAAATGCAGGATCAGCTCTTACAGGACGATGATTGCGCCTGCTTTCTGGTGGAAGCCATTGCCCAGAAATCCCAGAACATCAAATGGGAGACTACGGTGGATAAGAATAAGGTTTCCCATCGGCGGATCCGGAGGGTCAGCATCGACAGGTTCTATGCGATGGTGACAGGGCAGGAGGATGCGTTTTTCCAGATGTGCATGAAATTGCCGCACGTCATTGAATCCGTCGTCCGCTGCGCAGAGGATGTCAAGGTTCCGCGCGATACCGTAGTAGACGGGCTGTATGGGATGGCGGCGCGGTCTGGTTATGAGGACGATCTGGCAAGAGCCGTTTATATGCTGGGTTTCCGTACATATTCCGGTTTTGGCGCCGGATCCGGGAAGTAGCGTTAGTATGTCTATGCCCGCCGCAGGCGCCTTGCCGCCACGGTGGGGATGGCATAGCCTGCGTCAGGCAGAGGCTTTATGGAAGGCAGTACACGAGAAAGGACAGGATGGATATGGATATAAAAGCACAAACCGCAGCCCGTGTAGCGCAGATAGAGGAAGTGATTTCTAAGTACCTCCCGAAGGAGGAGGGGCTTCAGAAGACGGTTATCTCTGCGATGAATTACAGTATACAAGCAGGCGGCAAGCGTCTGCGCCCGATGCTGATGTGGGAAACATACCGGATGTTTGGGGGGAGATCAGAAGTGATTGAACCTTTTATGGCAGCGGTTGAGATGGTGCATACGTATTCTCTGGTGCACGATGATCTTCCGGCAATGGACAACGACGCATACCGGAGGGGCAAGAAAACGACGCATGCCCAGTTCGGGGAAGCAATGGGGATCCTGGCTGGGGACGGGCTATTGAATTACGCATTTGAAACAGCGGTGAAAGCATTTGAGATAGAGCCTGGGAATGCGAATATTGGGAAGGCCTTGAAGGCGCTGGCCCATAAGTCTGGGGTTTATGGTATGCTGGGTGGCCAATGCGTCGATGTGGAATGCGAGGGCAAGCCCATGGAAGAGGAAACGCTTTGCGCCATGTATGGGTGGAAGACAGGGGCGTTGCTGGAAGCTTCCATGAAGATTGGGGCTATCCTTGCAGGAGCGACAAAGAGCGAGCAGAGATGCGTAGAGCAGGCAGCCGGGGAGCTGGGGCTTGCATTCCAGATCCAGGATGATATTTTAGATGTAACAGGGGCGGAAGAAGTATTAGGGAAGCCGGTTGGCAGCGATGCTAGGAACCATAAGACGACGTATGTTACCTTGGCCGGGCTGGATCGCGCCAGGCAGGAAGTGGAGCGTTTATCCAGGCATAGCGTGGGGCTGCTGGAATCCTTGGTTGTCAGGAATGAATTTTTAACTTCCCTGATGCTGGAATTGATCCAGCGGGACAGATAGAAGCTATGGCCTGTTTTGGTTGCCTTGGAAGGAGGGGGATGCGCCGTGGCGTTAGAAAAAATCAACGGACCCAATGACATTAAAACATTAGAACGAGCAGAATTGCCAGTTCTGGCTAGGGAAATCCGGGAATTTTTGATTGAGCGGATTTCGGAAAGCGGCGGTCATCTGGCTTCCAATCTCGGGGTAGTAGAATTGACGATGGCGATGCATTTGTATTTCCAATTACCAGAAGATAAGATGATATGGGACGTGGGGCACCAGTCTTATACCCATAAGCTGTTGACTGGGAGGAAGGATGGGTTTGAATGCTTACGTAAGCATGGCGGCATGAGCGGTTTCCCGAAGCGGAAGGAAAGCCCGTGCGACAGCTTCGATACCGGGCATAGCTCGACTTCTATTTCTGCGGGGCTGGGGTATGCAGAGGCGCGGGAGATTACCGGCGGCAGCTATAAAGTCGTATCGGTTGTCGGCGATGGGGCGCTGACGGGAGGGATGGCGTATGAGGCGCTGAATAATGCTTCTAGGCTGAAGACAAATTATATTATTGTGCTGAACGACAATCATATGTCTATTTCTGAAAATGTAGGAGGGCTTTCCCGCCATCTGGGGAACCTGCGTACAACGTATGCATACCAGGATCTCAAGACTGGGGTTACCAATTCCCTAAACCGGATCCCGGTCTATGGGGAACGTCTGGTAGCCCAGATCCGGAGGACAAAAAGCGGCCTGAAGCAGTTGTTTATCCCAGAAATGCTGTTTGAAAATATGGGGATTACGTATTTAGGCCCAGTGGATGGGCATGATATCAATAAGCTGATACGGGTATTTCGGGAGGCGGCTAAGGTAAATGGGGCGGTCGTCGTCCATGTTATCACAAAAAAGGGCAAAGGGTATCCCCCTGCAGAACGCCATCCTGCCAGGTTCCATGGGGCGGAGCCGTTTGTGGTGGAAACAGGGCTGCCGCAGCGCCCCAGGAAGAAGGCCAATTATACCGATATTTTCTCTACGGTGATGCGCAAGCTAGGGGAGCGGGATGAAAAGGTCGTGGCAATTACGGCAGCGATGAGCGACGGGACAGGGCTGAAGCGGTTCCACAATATGTTCCCAGAACGTTTTTTTGACGTGGGGATTGCAGAGGGCCATGCCGTAACGTTTGCAGCCGGGTTGGCGGCAGCCGGGCTTAAGCCTGTCGTGGCGGTGTACTCCTCGTTCCTACAGCGTGCGTACGACCAGGTGCTGCACGATGTATGCATCCAGGATCTTCCGGTTGTATTTGCCATAGACCGCGCCGGGATCGTGGGCAGCGATGGGGAAACGCATCAGGGGATCTTTGATTTATCCTATCTGTCTTCCATTCCGAATATGAGCATTCTTGCGCCTAAGAATAAATGGGAACTGTCAGATATGATCAAGTATGCCGTATCGCTCGGGCATCCGGCCGCCATACGTTATCCCCGCGGGGAAGCATACGATGGCTTGAAGGAATACCGCGCTGAGATTATATACGGGAAGGGTGAGGTAATTTACGAAGAAAGCCAGATTGCATTGGTGGCGGTTGGCAGCATGGTGAAGACTGCGTGTGAGGTGCGCAGGATGCTAAAGGAACAGGGATATGGATGCAGCCTTGTAAACGCGAGGTTTGTAAAGCCTTTGGATACGGAATTGATCGAGCGCCTTGCCAAGGGGCATGAGATTTTGGTGACGATGGAGGAAAATGTAAAAAGCGGCGGTTTTGGGGAGCATGTTTCTTGTTATTTGAACCGAAAAAGGCTACAGGGGGAGGCATTGCCTGCCCGGGTATTGGATATTGCAATCCCAGATGCTTATGTGGAACATGGGAATGTGGAGCTTCTAAAGCAAGAGCTTGGCATTGACAGCGTATCCATTGGGAACAGGATTTTAGAGATTATGGAATCGGGGAAGGACGTAGGATGAAAGAACGGTTGGATGTGCTGCTGGTGCGCCGTGGCCTTTCGCCTTCTAGGGAAAAGGCAAAAGCCATGATAATGGAAGGGATCGTCTTTGTTGACGGGCAAAGAGAGGACAAGGCAGGCGCGTCCTTTGCAGAAGAAGCAGAAATAGAGGTACGGGGAAGCGGGCTGAAGTATGTCAGCCGCGGCGGGCTGAAGCTTGAGAAGGCGGTGCAGCAATTTGCCCTTGTCCTGGAAGGAAAGATATGCATGGATATCGGGGCGTCTACGGGTGGGTTTACCGATTGTATGCTCCAAAATGGAGCCAAGAAGGTGTATGCCGTAGACGTGGGATATGGGCAGTTTGCATGGAAGCTGCGTCAGGATCCGCGCGTAGTCTGCATGGAGAAGACAAATATCCGTTATGTGGCTCCGGAGGATATTGAAGATGCGCTGGATTTTGCTTCTGTAGATGTTTCTTTTATTTCCCTTACGAAGGCGCTACCTGTGGCCTGGGGACTGCTAAAAGATCAGGGTGAAATGGCCTGCTTGATTAAACCGCAGTTTGAAGCTGGGAGGGAAAAGGTAGGGAAGAAGGGCGTTGTCCGGGATGCGAAGGTACATGTAGAAGTCATTGAGAAGGTTGCGGCGTTTGCATCTTCTATCGGGTTTGGCGTCCTGGGGCTTGGGTTTTCCCCCATCAAAGGGCCGGAAGGGAATATTGAATACTTGATACACCTGAAAAAGGGCGCAGGCGTCCAGGAAGAAGGCGTTGAGATAGCCGCGGTTGTGAAACAGGCGCACGAGGATCTGGATTCTGATGGGAAGAAATAAGGTTTCCCACGGATGGGCAGGTAGAAGGATAAAAGGAAATGAAATATTTTTATATTGTAGCGAACCCGCAAAAGGACTGTGGGCTGCGGCTGACGGGTGAGATCCAAAGATTCATTGAAAGCTTAGGCGGCGTTTGTGGGTTCCAGGCAAACCGGGGGCAGGATGGCACGCTGTTTGACCAGTCCAAAATCCCTTCGGAAACAGAGTGTATCCTGGTCATCGGAGGGGATGGCACGTTGCTAGAGGCTGCCAGGAACATGGCAGGGAGGAATATCCCTCTGATTGGCGTAAATACAGGGCATTTGGGGTATCTGTGCGAGTTGGAGGAAACAACAGTAAGGAAAGGCGTGGAAAAGCTTCTGGGGAACGGCCATTATACGGTGGAACAGCGGATGCTTTTGGCTGGTTATTGCCTGACAAAAGAGGGGAAGGGCGAAGAGCGGATCGCCTTAAACGACATCGTAATCCACCGTTCTGGCATCCTGCAAGTGGTGGATCTGGTAATTTCGGTCAACGGGGAATACCTGAATACGTACAGTGCAGACGGGATGATTGTTGCAACGCCTACAGGCTCTACGGCCTACAGTATGTCTGCAGGAGGGCCGATTGTAGATCCGAAGGCAAGCCTTCTGTTGGTTACGCCAATCAGCCCGCATTCCTTAAATGCAAAAAGCATTGTGCTTGATGCGGAGGCTGAAATTTCGATCGAGGTTGCCCCACGCAAGCCAGGGCAGGAGGAACGAGTGGAGGTTAGCTTTGATGGGAACCCGGTCGGGGCTTTGAGGGCTGGGGAAAAAATCATGATCCGGCGTGCGAATCCTTGCACCAGGATTTTGAAAATCAGCCAGCTTAGCTTCCTTGAGCGGCTGCGCAAGAAATTACATGCATATATTTGAGCGGAGAGCGTGTAAGGGATAAAATGTGGAGGGATGGATGAAAGCGGGAAGACATGCGAAAATATTAGAGTTAATTGCACAGCATACGATTGAAACGCAGGAGGAACTTTCAGAGTATTTGGAGCAAGAGGGATTTCATGTGACGCAGGCTACGGTTTCTAGGGATATCCGGGAATTGAAGCTGTCAAAGGTGTCAGATGGGATTGGACGGCAGAAGTACGCTGCTTTTCGGGAGAAAAAGGAAGAAATAGATTTGAACGGGACCTATATCCGGGTATTCCGGGATGGGTTTGTTTCTATGGATATGGCGCAGAATATCTTAGTGATCAAAACGGTTTCCGGCATGGCAATGGCGGTTGCAGCGTCTTTGGATGCGATGGATTGCCATGAGATTGTGGGAAGCATTGCCGGGGATGATACTATTATGTGCGCAGTACGTACGATAGACGACACCAAGCGGCTTATGGCCAGGCTCCGCAAGATGGTAGAAAAGGAGGAGTAAATGTTAGTAAGTCTATATGTGAAAAACCTGGCTTTGATTGAAGAGGCAGAGGTTTCATTTGGGGATGGGCTGAATATCCTTTCTGGGGAAACGGGCGCCGGGAAGTCGATTATCATCGGCTCCATCAACCTGGCGCTTGGGAAGAAAGTACATAAGGAACTGCTGCGGGAGCAGGCAGAGTATGCGCTGGTAGAGCTGACCTTCCGGGTGGAGGACGAAAAGCAGCGCCGTTTATTGGAAGAGATGGATGTTTTTCCAGAAAATGACGAGGTGATTATGTCCAGAAAGATTATGCCAAACAGGAATGTGGGCAAAATTAATTCTGAAATCGTGTCCGCTTCATTTATGAAAAAAGTGGCGTCCCTTCTGATTGACATCCATGGGCAGCATGAACACCAGTCGCTGATGTACAAGTCAAAACATCTGGAAATCTTAGACGTCTATGCGAAAGCGGCTTTGGGGGATAAAAAGGATCAATTACGGAAATGTTACCAAGAATACCAGGAGATATCGGAAGAAAAGGGACAGGCGCTGCAAGATGGCGAAGGCAGGGAACGGGAACTGTCTTTTTTGGAGTACGAGATCCAGGAAATTTCAGATGCAGGCTTGATCCTTGGGGAGGATGAGGAGTTAGAAGCTTCCTACCGGAAAATGGCGAACAGCCACAAGATTATGGAATCTGCTGGAACGGCATACGAGATGACAGGGGCAGACGCAAGCGCGACGGAGCAGATAGGGCGTGCATTGCGGGAACTTCAGTCTGTATCTGGTTACGATCCAAGGCTAGAAGAGCTTGGCGGCCAGTTAGAGGAAATTGATAACCTGCTGAATGATTTCAACCGGGAACTAGCAGGTTATCTGTCAGACGAAGAATTTGATGAAGAAGCCTTCTTTGAGGTGGAGAAGCGGCTGGATATTATAAACCGTCTGAAAGATAAGTTTGGGGGCAGCATAGAGGCGGTACTTGAGGCAAAGGAAGAGAAAGAACAGCGCTATCACCGTTTGAAGGATTATGAGGAATATCTTGGCCAACTGGAAAAACGCCATAGAGAGGCGGAAACAAGGCTTTTGGAGGTTTCAAATGAGATTTCATCCATCCGGCAGGAATATGCCAAAAAGCTTACAGGGGAGATAAAGGAAGCCTTGGTGGATTTGAATTTTCTAGATGTGGAGTTTACCATGCAGTTCCAGAAGACGAGGGATTATACGGCGAATGGGATCGACGATGCAGAGTTCCTTGTATCCACCAACCCAGGCGAGCCAGCCAAGCCATTGGGCAAGGTTGCGTCCGGCGGGGAATTGAGCCGTATCATGCTTGCAATTAAGACGATTCTGGCGGAAAGCGATCAAATCGGCACACTGATTTTTGATGAAATTGACGCTGGGATCAGCGGGAGGACGGCACAGATGGTAGCAGAAAAGATGGACGTGATCGGGAAGTGCCATCAGGTCATCTGCATTACCCATCTGCCGCAGATTGCCGCCATGGCGGATCATCATTTTTTAATCCGTAAAAATGTGGTAGGGCAGGCGACATTTTCGAATATTGAACTTCTGGGCGGGCAGGATAGCATTACGGAGCTTGGCCGGATGCTGGGCGGCGTGAAGATCACAGATAAAGTAATGGAAAGCGCAAGGGAGATGAAGGAACTAGCGAATACTGTCAAACAGAAAAACAGTTCTTTTTCTAACAAAAAATCCCAGACTTAAAACAATAGAATTTCGCATACTAACAAAGGATTTCGGGCTTATGGAAGCTAGTTTGGAATCTTTGGAGGATGTGAAAAGATGGACAGTTTAGAAAGGAAACGGACTGGTTTTCAGAAATCAATTGCCTGGGGAAGCCTGCTGGCAGGCTTTTGCTGGGTATTGTTTTTCTCATTTTTTACGATAAAAGAATCAATCCCGGATAAGATAAGGATGGAAAAGGGGCAAGAGGAACGCTTTGACTTCCATTTGCCAATCACCGGGGAGATGGAACAGAGTGGGCTGGAGGTGTTTGGGAACCAGTCACCTATGGTGGACAAGGATAAGATCCGGCTGGATTTGAATGAAAGTTTTTCCTTGAAGTCGAAGGAACAGGGAAGCTATTCGATTTCCTGTAAGCTGTTCGGGTTCATCCATGTAAAAGAAGTTGCGGTAGAGGTGGTAGAGGAAACACAAGTCGTCCCATGCGGGACGCCTGTGGGGATTTATGTAAAGACAGACGGTATTTTGATTATTGGTACAGGGACTGTGATGGGGACAGACGGGATGAATTACGATCCAGCCGATCACCTGGTGCAGAGCGGGGATTATATCAAGACGGTAGACGATACGGTCATAAGTACCAAAGAAGAGCTGATCCAGGAGGTATGTGGCAGCCAGGGAGAGCCCGTTGTCTTGGGGATCCTGCGGGATGGGGAATATATCAAGACGAAGATCCAGCCCGTCAAGACGGCAGAGGACGAGTTTAAATTAGGGATCTGGGTGCGGGACGACCTGGCAGGGGTCGGGACATTGACTTTTTATGAACAAAGCGGGGCGTATGGCGCTTTGGGACATCCAGTCAGCGATATGGATACTGGAAAACGGGTAAACATTGGGGAAGGGACGTTGTATGAAGCGGAAATTGCAGATATCGTCAAAGGAGAGAAAGGCAACCCCGGCGAGATTTCCGGCGTGATTACTTATCTAGATCAATACCGCTTGGGAGATGTGTCAGAAAATGCCGGAACTGGGATATATGGCACGTTAGATCGCATCCCAGAAGAAGACAAAGGCATTGCGCCTTATCCAATTGGCTTAAAGCAAGAGATTAAGGAAGGGGAAGCTTCTATTATCTCCACCGTTTCTGGGGAACGGAAGGAATATTCTATCTTGATCACCGAGATGGATTATAACAGCGAGAATAAAGGGATTCTTTTCCAAGTCACAGATCCAGAGTTATTAAGCCTTACGGGAGGGATTATACAGGGCATGAGCGGAAGCCCCATTATACAGAATGGAAAAGTCATTGGTGCAGTCACCCATGTGTTTGTGCAGGACGCGACAAAAGGCTATGGGATTTTTATTG
>CAOKNO010000083.1 GCA_948470065.1 uncultured Eubacterium sp.
ATTGTACATCCGCTGTTTCTAGAAAGGGAGTTTTGCAATCGCCTAATGCCTAAGATAGGGAAAGGAGACAAAATGAATCAGGAAGAGGTAGAAAGATATTTTAAAAAGCTGCAGGAAACGGGAGGGATCCAGCTTGGGCTTTCTGGGATGCGCAGGTTGATGGAGATGCTTGGGGATCCCCATGAGAAGATGGATTATATCCATGTGGCAGGGACAAATGGGAAAGGATCTACCTGTGCAATGCTGTCGGAGATTTTACAGAGATCTGGTTATTGCGTCGGGCTGTATACGTCCCCGGCAGTCTTTGGCAGGAACGAGCAGTACCTGGTCAATGGGAAAGCGGTCGAAGGGGAAGCGTTTGCAGCAATAGTGACAGAGATAGAGGACGCCTGCAGAGGAATGGAGGAGATGGGATTCGTGCATCCTACGGCCTTTGAAGTGGAAACAGCGGTCGCATTTGTGTGGTTCCTGCGGCAGGGATGCCAGGTCGTGGTATTAGAAACCGGGATGGGCGGCGGCGAGGACGCTACGAATATCATAAAACGCCCGCTTGTAAGCGTGCTTACTTCCATTAGCAAAGACCATATGCGGTTTCTAGGGAATAACATAGAAGAGATTGCACAAGCAAAGGCAGGGATTATCAAAGAGGGCGGCAGCGTGGTGGCAGCATGGCCGAAAGAGTTTGGGGTACGTCGGGCTATCGAAGCGGTATGCCAGGAAAAACATGCCAGCCTGGTTTATGCCAAAGAGGAAGAAGCCAAAAAGGTCGGTTGGGAACAAGGCAAGCTGTGTTTCTCTTATGGGAGGGTTGGGGAGGTACGTCTATCCCTGGCTGGCGCTTATCAGGTGCAAAATGCGGCCTGCGTGATAGAAACCGTGGGGTTACTGCGGGAAGCAGGGCTTAGGATCCCGCGGGAAGCGGTTTTACAAGGGCTTTCCCATACGCGCTGGGTGGGGCGTTTTACGGTTCTATGTAAAGAACCGTTGTTTGTGATAGATGGGGCGCATAATGAAGGCGCGGCGGAAAAATTGTGTGAAACTTTGAAAATGGGTTTTACAAATCGCAAAATTATCTATATAATAGGAGTGCTTGCGGATAAAGCGCATGAACGGATGTTAGAGATTATGATGCCATTGGCATGGAAGGTGATTACTGTTACGCCAAAGCATCCAAGGGCATTGGATGGCAGGCAGTTAGCCATAGAAGCAGGGCAGTACCATAAAGACGTATCCTACAGCCCTGAGATTGCACAGGCCGTTGGGCAGTCCTTGGAGCTTGCACAGGCAAATCAGGCAATGGTGATTGCGTTTGGTTCCCTGTCTTATCTGGGAGAAGCCAAGAAGGCATTGGAGGAAAAGAGGCAATATGATAGATAAAGAGAAGATCGAACGTGCTGTCACCCTGCTGTTAGAGGGGCTAGGGGAGGATGTAGAACGGGAAGGGCTGAAGGAGACGCCTGGCCGGATTGCGAGGATGTATGAAGAGATTTTTGCCGGGATGGGCCAGTCGCCCAAGACGCATTTAGAGAAAACCTTTTTGGCGTCTGGCAGAGGGCTGGTGGTGGAAAAGGACATTGTGTTCTATTCTACATGCGAACACCATATGCTGCCATTTTATGGAAAGGTACATATTGCCTATCTCCCAGCCGGGAATGTCGTGGGGCTGAGCAAGCTGGCGCGGACGGTAGAGGTATATGCCCGCCGGCTCCAGATCCAGGAACAGCTTACAGCGCAGATTGCAGATGCTTTGATGGAGTATTTAAAGCCAGAGGGCGTGATGGTGGTAGTAGAGGCCGAGCATATGTGTATGACAATGCGCGGCGCAAAAAAGCCAGGGACACAGACGGTCACACTAGAGCTGCGCGGGGCGTTTGAACAAGAACCCTTGTTACGGGAGGAAGCCTGGCATATGATTGGAAGAGGGTAAGGGCACAGCTATGGCCTTACCGCCTGTGGGCAAATGGGACAGAGAGGAACCAGAGATGGCAAGAGGAAGAAAGAAGGGATCCGTATGCAGATTGGTAACCGGTTATTTGAGACAGAGAAACATACTTATATTATGGGGATTTTGAATGTGACGCCGGATTCTTTTTCCGATGGAGGCAAATTCAGACGTCTGGATCAGGCGCTTTTCCATGTAGGACGGATGATAAAAGAGGGGGCGGATCTAATTGATGTTGGCGGGGAATCGACCAGGCCAGGGCATCAGCAGATATCAGAAGAAGAAGAAATCCAGCGCATATCGCCGATTGTGGAACAGGTGAAAGCAAGGTTCGATATCCCGGTTTCCATAGATACGTATAAAGCTAGGGTTGCCATGGCGGCGGTAAACGCCGGGGCGGATCTAATCAATGATATCTGGGGGTTCAAGTATGACGGGCAGATGGCAGGGATAGTAGCAAAGGCTGGGATACCATGCTGCCTGATGCATAACCGCAGCCAGGCAGGATACCAGGAGCTTATGCGGGAACTGGCGGCAGATCTGCAGGAATCGCTGGAAATAGCGGCTCGTGCAGGTATCCCAAAAGACAGGATCATACTAGATCCAGGTATTGGGTTTGGCAAGGATTATCGGGACAATTTGGAAGCTATTTCAAAATTAGGGGAATTGGGCAAGCTGGGATATCCCATGTTGCTTGGGGCGTCGCGTAAATCCGTGATTGGCCTTACCTTGGATCTGCCTGTCACCGAGCGCGTGGAAGGAACGCTGGTGACAACGACGTTTGCTGTTTTGTCCCATTGTGCGTTTGTGCGGGTGCACGACGTCAAAGAGAATAAGCGCGCCATACAGATGGCGGAAGCCATACGGGATGGATGGCAAGGATAGAGCGTGACAAAGAAGGAGGGACAAGCGATGGGATGGCAAGGCTTGGATCAGATACGGATTAAAAATTTAGAAGTGTTCGGGAAGCATGGCGTCCTTCCAGAAGAGAACAGGCTAGGGCAGAAGTTTATTATTAACGCTACCTTATATGTTTCTGTGAGGGAGTCTGGGTTAAAAGACGATTTAACGAAAACCATCCACTATGGGGAGGCGTCGCGTTTCATCACTGATTTTATGGTAAAGCATACGTTCCAGTTGATAGAGGCGGCGGCGGAACAGACCGCATGGGCTGTCCTGATCCAATTCCCAAAGATGGAAAAAATCCGCCTGGAAATTGCCAAGCCCTGGGCGCCGATTGGGCTGCCCTTAGAGTCAGTGTCGGTAGAAGTGACGCGCGGCTGGCATCAGGCATTTGTAGCCATTGGATCCAATCTGGGAGAGAGGGAACAATTGATAAGCCATGGCATTGAAATGCTAAAAGGCCTAGAAGGCTGCGTGGTAGAGCAAGTGTCCCAAATCATTGCGACAGCGCCTTATGGCGTAACAGAACAGCCGGAGTTTTTAAATGGCATGATACGCCTGCGTACGTTGCTTGATCCTTGGGAATTGTTAGAGCAGCTCCATCGGATAGAAGCAGAAGCGGGGCGCACGCGGCAGGAACGCTGGGGGCCTAGGACGTTGGATCTGGACATTATTTTCTACGATAACTGTACGATAGACAGTGCAGATCTGCAGATTCCACATTATGACATGGCAAACCGCGCCTTTGTCTTACAGCCATTGGCGGAGCTTGCCCCATATTACCGCCATCCGCTGCTTGGTAAGACGGTTGCCCAGATGTTGGAAGAATTGGGTTGACAAAGCTTCATAGTGTTGATAAGATTGGGAAGAAGAAAAAGAAAACAAAAAGAAAAGAGGGATAACATGTTGAGATAATCTATTTTAGGATGAAACAGAGAAAAATGTGCATCCTGTATTGGCAGGGGTTTGCCTGCTGGCAGGGATGCGGATTGTAAGAAGGGCGTGAAGAGCGCTTTGTTTTCTGTTACCGAAATAGAGAATCTCAGCAGGTTATCCCTGTGGGCGGTATGCCGGGCAGCCGCAGCCAAGACGTGTCCTTTTGCCATAAAGCGGCAATGGGTCTTGTGCTGGCATATGCCGTTGGCTTTTTGGCCTACCATAGAGGAACGTACCATATGGAAATCTGCTTTCGGGAATATCATTGTGTTTAGGCGAAGGCAGATTTTGGTTTCTGTATCATCTGCTTTCCCTGAAGCCGGGTTCTGAAGAAGGAAACGATGCTTTCATGCCCTAAGTCAGAGGAGGGCAATAGATGATACAATTGAAACATATTTCGATCACACATAAGAAGGATCTCCGGGAAATCGTAACGGATTTTTCCTATACGCTGAATCCTGGGGATAAAGCAGCTTTGATTGGCGAGGAGGGGAATGGGAAATCAACCCTTCTAAAGCTTATCTACCAGGAATCCCTGGTAGAAGGATATGCAGATTATACCGGGGAGATTGTGAAAAACGGGCAGAAGATCGGGTATCTGGCGCAGGAGTTGCCAAAGGAATTAGGACAAAGCGCTGTGTCTGAATATTTTTACAGCCTTCCAGCGTTTTTTGACCAGACGCCAAGGGAACTTGGGAAGTTAGCAGGGAGCCTTGGCCTGCCCCATAGCTTTTTTTACGAGGAACGTAAGATTGGGACATTGTCTGGGGGAGAGAAGGTAAAGCTACAGCTTGCGGCTATCCTGCTTGGATCGCCGGATGTTTTGCTGCTGGATGAGCCGTCTAACGACATTGATTTAGAAACGCTGGGATGGCTGGAGAAGTTTGTAAGCCGATGCAGCCTTCCGATCCTCTATGTGTCCCATGACGAGATGTTCCTTGAGCGGACGGCGAATACCATCATCCATTTGGAACAGATCCGCAGGAAAACGGTGGCGAAGCATACGATCGCCAAAATGGGCTATCGGCAGTATATCACAGGACGGCTCGGCAGCTTGGAACGTCAAGAGCAGCTTGCACGCAAAGAGCGAAGCGAGTATAAGAAGCAGATGGAACGCTTCCGGCAGATCCAGCAGAAGGTAGAATACCAGCAGAATACCATTACCCGGCAGAATCCTCATGGCGGCCAGCTTCTGAAGAAGAAAATTCATAGCGTCAAGTCGATGGAGCGCCGTTTTGAGAAGCAATTTGCAGAACGGACCGAGCTGCCGGATATAGAGGAAGCGATTTTTATCAAATTCCCAGAGGATATCCATATCCCGAATGGAAAGGTAGTCCTCGAATTTGATTTGGATCAGCTTGCGGCTGAGGAGCCCCAGCAATATGGGCAGAAGGTGTTGTCGCGCCAGATCCATTTACGGGTGCAGGGACCTGAAAAGGTCTGTATTATCGGCAAAAACGGTGCAGGGAAGACGACGCTTTTACGTAAAATAGCAGAAGAGCTCCTTGCACGTAAGGATATCCGTGCAGCCTATATGCCGCAGGACTATACGGAATTGCTCGATCTTGGGAAGACGCCTGTGGAATTTCTCCAGCGAGAATACAGCAAAGAAGAGTATAGCAGGATCCGGACGTATTTAGGAAGCATGAAGTATACGGCGGATGAGATGTCCCACGCGATCGCAGAACTGTCGGGCGGGCAGAAAGCCAAACTGCTTTTTTTGAAAATGAGCATGGAGGGGAATAATGTTTTGGTGCTGGATGAGCCGACTAGGAACTTCTCGCCATTGTCAAACCCAGTGATCCGGGAACTTTTGAAAGGATTTGGCGGTACTATCATCAGCGTATCCCATGACAGAAGCTATATTACAGAGGTATGCAGTACGGTGTACCGCCTTACCGAAGAGGGGCTTGATAAGATCGATGCGGCGGCAATTGGGCTGGGACAGGCGGACAGATAGGCGCATCCGCCTCGTCTGGGCACATATGGCGTTTTGCAGCCAAGGAGGGATTTTAAGATGCCAATCCATCAGGAACAGGAGTTTGCATATCAGAAAGAGGAGGATGGGATCTGTATTTTGCGCTGTTACGGCGTGAGCAGCCGGGTGGATATTCCAGGAAGCCTAGAAGGGACGCCCGTTATAGGGATCGCTTCC
The DNA here is from genome assembly GCA_948470065.1 of uncultured Eubacterium sp. Lineage (GTDB taxonomy): Bacteria > Bacillota > Clostridia > Lachnospirales > Lachnospiraceae > Petralouisia. The sequence continues at coordinate 5,937 of CAOKNO010000083.1, forward strand.
TATGCGTTTGCCAAAGAGATGGAGCAGGAGCCGCCCCATGTAGGCGGCCTGCCTTGTATTTGCGGGGAGGATTTGGAAGAATTATACCTTCCGGATACCATAAAGCGTCTGGGGCGTTATGTTTTTTATAACTGTATCCATTTCCGGAAGCTGTCGTTTTACAGTAATATTTCTTATATTGGCGCAGGCGCATTTACGGGATGCGGGCAGCTTTCGTCCCTGGCGTGCTATCAAAAAGACGGGAAATCCTGCCTGCGGGAAATCCTTCAGGATTTGAAACAGTATGTGTCGGTTGGATGTTATTCGATAGAAGGAACGGACGATAAGCTTGCATACCGGCTGGCCTATCCCGGTTTTTTTGAAGAAGCGGTTGAGAATACGCCGGCCAGGATTATTTCGACGCAGACACATGGCATGGGTATCCAATACCGGAACGCATTCCGGGATACCCAGGTCATGCTACAAGAATATGATAGTTTGTTTGAAACTGGGAAATATAATATTGAATTTCCAGTCCTTGTGGATCTGGCGGTTTCTAGGCTGCGCTATCCCTATGGGCTTGAGGAAGACGCGAAGGCGAGGTATAGCTGCTGGCTTCGGGAGCATATGGAAGAAGCGGCCGTACTTTTGCTGGGGCAAGAGGACTTGACGGATTTGAAATGGCTGGCTGGGGAGTTTGCAGGATCCCGGGAAGAATTAGAACGTATGCTGCATGCAGCGGCTTCTAGGGAAGATACGGCGGCGTTAAGCCAGTTGATGCATACGATGCATGAGCGGTTCCCAGTGAGGAAAAAGGAGTTTGTGTTGTAACGTCAAAGAAGCCGTTAGGGTGTTTTGGGAAGGATGTTATTATGTTTGAAGAGGTGTTGGCCGAGAAAATAAGTATTTGCGGAGAGATTCTCGAAGGATGTAAGGCGGAACTGTACCTGAACCTGCGCTTTTTTGATGTGGCGCTGCACAGCCTGCACCCAATGCCAACGATGCAGATAGCATCTACCGCCACGGATGGGAAGGGATACCGTTACAATCCAGAATACCTGATTGGGCAGTACCAGGCAAGCCAAGTGGCTGTAAACCGCTGTTACCTGCACACAATCCTACATTGTCTGTTCGGCCATATCTGGAATGTGCCAGAAAGCGGACGCGCAGGGCGGGAAGAAGATGGGCAAGGAGCCATCTCTTTGTGGGATCTGGCATGTGACATTGCCGTGGAGTATCTATTAGACGGCCTGCCCTGCCGCTGCCTTCGCGTAGCGCCCAAGCCGTACCGCAGGGCAGTTTACGACGGTTTACAGAAGAAGATCCCTGCCATCCATGGAGAAGGCGTCTATTCCCTGCTCAAACAGGCGGATTTGGATCCGCGCGTGCTGGCAAGGATGGTACGGGAGTTTGCGGTAGATGGCCATGCGTTATGGGAAAGAGAGGAATCTGGCCCGAACGCGCCGATGGAGCAGCAGTCGCGGTGGGACGGCATACGGGATAAGATGGAGACGGAGTTAGAACTCTTTTCGAAAGAAGCCGCAGAGGGTACAAAAGGGCTGAGGGAGCAGATCCGGGTGGAGAACCGGGAACGTTATGACTACCAGGCGTTTTTGAAGAAATTCTGCGTTTTGAAAGAAGAGATGCAAGTGGATCTGGACAGCTTCGACTATATCTTCTACCATTATGGCATGGAATTGTATGGGAATATGCCGTTGATTGAACATCTAGAAACGAGGGAAGTCCAGAAAATAGAAGATTTCGTGATTGTGATTGACACATCCATGTCATGTAAAGCCAGCCTGGTAAAGAAATTTTTGGAAGAAACGTATCAGATTTTAAGCCAGTCAGAATCGTTTTGCCAGAAATTCTGCGTGCATATCGTCCAATGCGACGAACAGGTCCAGTCGGATGTTACCATTGAGCATAAAGCGCAGCTTGCGGCATATATGGAACGGTTCCAAATCATGGGCATGGGCGGTACGGATTTTCGCCCTGCCTTTGCGTATGTGGATGCATTGCTGGCTAAGAAAACCTTCCAGAAGCTGCGGGGGCTGATTTATTTTACGGATGGCTATGGGACGTTTCCGTCCAAAAAGCCGCCTTATGATACGGCATTTGTATTTTTCCGGGAAGACTACCAGGATGTAGACGTACCGCCCTGGGCAATCAAACTGGTATTGGATGAACGCGATATCGGGTCATCGGTGTGAAGCAGGAGGCAGAGAGTCGGATATGAATATCAAACGGACGAAGGAAGAAATTAAGAATACCATCCAAGCCTATTTGGAAAAAGATGAGTTTGGGACGTACGCCATCCCGGTTATCCGGCAGCGTCCGATACTTCTTTTGGGGCCTCCCGGCATTGGGAAGACCCAGATTATGGAGCAGGTATCCAAAGAATGTGGGATTGCCCTGGTATCTTATACAATTACCCATCATACAAGGCAAAGCGCCATTGGGCTTCCTTTTATCTCGAAAAAGCAGTACGATGGGACAGAATACGCCGTGACGGAATACACGATGAGCGAGATTGTAGGCGCCGTCTATGAGAAGATGGAGCAGACCGGGCTGCGCGAAGGGCTGCTTTTCTTGGATGAAATCAACTGCGTGTCAGAAACCTTGGCGCCTGCGATGCTGCAGTTTTTACAGTGTAAATCCTTTGGCAGCCATAAGATCCCAGAAGGGTGGGTCATTGTGGCGGCAGGGAACCCGCCGGAATACAACAAATCTGTCCGGGAGTTTGACGTCGTGACCATGGATCGTGTGAAAAAAATAGAGGTAGGGCCAGATTTCCTTGTGTGGAAGGAATACGCATACCAGCAAGGAATCCATGGTGCAATCCTTTCCTATTTAAATACGAAGAAACAGAATTTCTACCAGATGGAAACGACGGTGGATGGCAGGCATTTTGCCACGCCCAGAGGATGGGAGGATCTTTCGGAATTGATGAAGCTTTATGAGAAGCTGGGGAAAGACGTAGACCGGGAGGTCGTAGCGCAGTATATCCAGTTCCCTAACATAGCGAAGGACTTTGCGAATTATCTGGAATTGTACCAAAAGTACCAGACGGATTACCAGCTAGAGGAAATCTTTCGCGGGCATTTGGATGAGATCCTGTTGAAAAAAACCGCCCATGCGTCCTTTGACGAGCGGATCAGCGTCCTTGGGCTTATCCTTGCGAGAGTCAATGAAGCGTTGGAACAGGCCGTGCGGCAGGAGTGGCAGATGGAGCAGACGCACCGTTACCTGTCGGAATTTAAAACATTGGCGGGCAGCGGGGCAGGCAAGGAAGACGTGCCAGGCAAGCACGAAACGGCGGAGGTAAAAGGGGGCGGGGCAGAGGCAGCGCCAGCAGAAGGCGAAAGCGGGCAGCAGTTGTTTTCCGGCGTCCTTGCAAAGCTGCAGGCAGAATATGCAAGGCAGGAAAAGGCAGAACTTCTAAGCCGTGGGGAAACCGTGCAATACCGCAGGCTGATCCAGTCCATGGAAGGGTTTTTGCAGGTATTGCGTCTAGAGGGGATCACGGATCGGGCAAACGCCTTTGTGCGGATCCGAGGATTGTTTGCAGCCGAGAACGAGAAGTACGAAAAGCAGCGGCAAAGGGCTTGCGACTGCCTGGAATATGCGTTTGATTTCTTAGAGGGGGCGTTTGGCGCAGGGCAAGAGATGGTTATGTTTATCACAGAACTAAATTCAAATTACGATGCGGTAAAGTTTTTGGAAGGTTACGGATGCCAGCGGTATTACCAGTACAACCAGGAATTGCTGTTTGATGAGAAACGGAGGAAATTGCTGGAGCGTATCCCGTAGGTAAGGGAGAGAGGAAGGGAAAACGGCTAGGATGAAAAGGAAAACGACCATATTGTTCGACTTAGACGGTACGCTTGTAAATACAGAAGAGGGCATTACGAAATGTGTACGCCATGCATTGGCGCACTTTGGGATGCAGGAAACGGACAGGAAGAAGCTTCAGCGATTTATCGGGCCGCCTTTGGAGGATTCGTTCCGGCGGGAATATGGCTTTGGGGCAGAGCAAGCGAAGAAGGCGACGGCAGTATTCCGGGAACGTTATGAAACCTTGGGCGTGCAGGAGTGCGAGCTGTTCCCAGGGGTGGAGGAAGCCTTGAAGGCATTTCGGGCGCATGGTTTTTCGTTAAGCGTGGCGTCTTCCAAACAGGAGCCAGCCTGCCGCCAGATTTTAGAGCGGTTTGGGATTGCGCAGTATTTCGATACGATCTGCGGCGGGCGGAAGGAAGAAAACATCAGTACGAAAATCCAGGTCTTGCGGGAAGCGTTCCTGCGCCTTGGGATTCAGGAGCTAGAAGAAGTGGCGCTGATCGGCGATACCCGTTACGATGCATTGGGCGCAAGGGAAGCAGGGATTGACTGTATCGGTGTTTCTTATGGATTTGAGCAGGATTTTGGTGAAATGGAGCAAGCAGGTGTGGTTGGAATCTATGACAGCCTGCAAGAGATCCTGGATGTTTTGGTACAGATTGCAACGGTGTGAATGGAGGATTATTGTGGGAAAAGAAGATTACAGCAAAGCATTTAAACTAGGGAAGAAAGATTACCAGGCTAGGATGCTCCGTGGGGAAAAGCCGATCCTGCAAGTGCTGGATGATATTTTGCCAGAACGTGGTTCTTATTCTGAGGTTCCTCTTGGGCTGGTGCAGATCCCGATCGATCAGATTGTAGGGACGAAGACGGTTGCAAGGAGCAGTTCGTTTGCAGGGAATTTTATGCCGATTTTGCGTGAAACGAGTGAATTTGCTGCAAAATGGGTAAAATTAAGTGACAGCCATGTGGAAGAGGGCGTCCGTGATCCGATTAAAGTATATGAGTATATGTACAAATTTTACGTGGTGGAGGGGAATAAGCGCGTCAGCGTGATGAAGTACTTTGGGGCTGTTTCCATCCAGGGGACGGTTACGCGTATTGTCCCAAAGCCGTCTGAGGATAAGGAAAATAAGATTTATCATGAGTATCTGGATTTTTACCAGGAGGCGCCGATCAATTACCTCTGGTTTACCAAGTTAGGGAGTTATGATAAGCTGCGGGAAGCAGTAGGCAAGCAGCCAGGGGAAGCTTGGAGCGAGGAGGAGCTATTGGAATTTAGTTCTGTCTTTACGCGGTTCCACGCGGAGTACCAGGCAAAAGGAGGCGGGAAGCTGGACATTTCCCCCGGGGATGCTTTCCTGGCTTTTATTACCTTGTACGGCTACCATACAATCGAAGAGAAGACGACCAGTGAAATGCAGGCGCTGGTGGCTCAATGCTGGGAAGAGTTTGCCATGCTTGGGGAACACTCTGGGGTCAGCTTGAAGACAAAGCCCAGCCCGAAGAAGAAATCCTTGTTCAGCCTTCTGCATCTGTCTGCCCCACGGAAGTTAAAAATTGCATTTATCTATGAGAAGACGCCAGGCACATCCGCCTGGACGTATGCGCATGAGCTTGGCAGGCTCCATTTACAGCAGCGTTTCCCGGAGGAAGTGCAGACGGTCAGCTATGAAAACGGGACGCTGGAGAATATAGAATCATTGCTGGAGGATGCGATTGAGGCAGGCTGCGATCTGGTGTTTACGACGACGCCGCCATTTGCGCCAGCCAGCGTAAAAGCAGCGATTGCACATCCCAAAGTACATATTTTAAATTGTTCCCTAAATACTTCCCATCGGTATATCCGCACCTATTATTCCAGGATGTATGAAGCAAAATTCTTAATGGGGGCGATAGCCGGGGCGATGGCTGAAAATGACAAGCTGACATATATCGCGGATTACCCGATTTACGGCTCCATTGCCAATATCAATGCATTTGCGTTAGGGGCGAAGATGATCAACCCAAGGGCAAAGGTCTTCCTGGAATGGTCGACGAAAAAGGAGATTGATATTGATGAGAATATCCGTGCATGCGGCTCTTCCTGCGTATCAGGGATGGATATGGTAATCCCAGAGGAGGCATGGCGTTTCTTTGGCATTTACCATATAGACGAAGGGCGTCCGAGGAACCTTGCAATGCCGTTGTGGCACTGGGGCAAATTCTATGAGCAGATTATATGGGCGATTATGGATGGAAGCTGGAAGTACGACGACGATCCGTCGGAAAAAAAGGCCATCAATTATTGGTGGGGCATGGCGGAAGGCGTGATTGACGTAGTCTTTTCCAAGTACCTGCCCCTTGGATCGAAGCGTCTGGTCGAGCTTTTGAAAGCGACCATCAGCAACGAGGAATTTAACCCGTTTTCTGGCGTCTTATACTCCCAGTCCGGCGTGGTGCTCAAGGATACGGAAGAAAGCCTTTCCCCAGAGGAAATCATGACCATGGACTGGCTGGCAGAAAATGTTGTTGGCACAATCCCCAGTAAGGAAGAACTGAATGAACAGGCGGAGCCTGTGATTAAACAACAGGGAGTAAAGAAAAAGGAAGGTTAAGCTACGCATGAAAATACTGGCGATTTCAGACGAAGAATCAAAATACCTGTGGGAATACTTTGACAAGAGCAAGCTAGAGGATATCGACCTGATCATCTCTTGCGGCGATTTGGATCCTGGCTATCTCTCATTCTTAGTGACCCTTTCTTCTGTGCCAGTATTGTATGTACATGGGAACCATGATGGGAAATATGAGATATGCCCGCCCGAAGGGTGTATCTGTATTGAAGATAAGATTTACGAATACAAGGGCGTACGGATCCTTGGGCTTGGGGGATCGATGCGTTACAGTGAGGGGAAGTACCAGTATACGGAACGGCAGATGAAGCAGAGGGCGGCAAAGCTGCGTCTACAGCTTCTGCGCAAGGGCGGCTTTGATATATTGGTGACACATGCGCCCGCCTATCAGATCAACGATGGGCGGGATCTGCCGCATCAGGGGTTCCAGGTATTTAAACGCCTGATTGAGAAATACCAGCCGAAGTTCTTCCTGCACGGCCATGTGCACCTGACATATGGGAGGAACCAGAAACGGTATGACAAATACCGGCAGACACATATTATCAATGCGTATGAGAGGTGCGTGTTTGACTTTGAGGCGGAAAACCCGAAAGACACCATGTTTGGCCCATAGCAAGGGGAAGGACGGTAGGTTACAGTTTGGAACTTTCATTGCTCTGTTATTCTGCCATTTCTGATAGAAGTATGAAAAAAATGCTTCATCACTGGAAGAACCAGCAATGAAGCATTTTTCCGGGTTGGGCTATTCTTAAAAACAGCCAGCAGCTCGTAGGGGAATCGAACCCCTGTTTCCGCCGTGAGAGGGCGGCGTCTTG
>CAOKNO010000084.1 GCA_948470065.1 uncultured Eubacterium sp.
TTTTGTACAGATTGTACATCCGCTGTTTCTAGAAAGGGAGTTTTGCAATCTCCTAATTCCATGAATAACGAAGGGAGAACCAAAATATGATGAGAAACCGCAAAAATAAATGGCTTGCCATGATGTTGGCAAGCGTAATGACTGTTTCCGGCCTTCCGTCCGTCCCTTTGGCAGCGGCAGAACCAGAAACACCGAAGCTGGCAGATTTCAGCTTTGATACAGAAACAGACGGCGTCCTATCAGGCGGGACTGCAACGGCTGCCTTGGGCGACGGATGCAGACTAATCAAACGGGCGGGAAACGACCACGCCTTATATTTAGACGGCGCTACCGGATTCTTAAACGTCACCAATCAAGACGGCGGCAGCCTTCTGGCAGGAAAAGAAAATATCACCATCTCTTATGACGCTAAGCCAGAAAAAGGCGAGGCAAGCTGGACTTTTTTTGCCGCCCCAAATACCGATACACAGGTTTACCCAAATGAGCACTACCTTGGGATCTTACATACAACAGGAAATATCCTGTCAGAGCGTTACAATAATACCAACGGGCGGCCAGGCAACAACCTGGAAGCTTCCGCAACCGCAGAATGGACCCATGTGGATCTCGTCGTTTCCGAAACGGATACCAAACTGTATGTCAATGGCGAGAAGAAGGCGGAATCTGAAAGCGATTACAAGCTTAGCGACATTGTCGGCGCAAACGGAATCCTCCAGATTGGCAAAGCGAACTGGAAAAGCGGCGAATACTACAAAGGACAGATTGATAACTATAAAATTTACGACGGGCTTCTGACGGAAGCAGAAATCGAATCCCAGTATCAGGACTTCTTGACAAGGCAGGAAGAAATCGATAAGGAACAGAATGAGGAGCAGAAGAACGAGGCGTTACAGAAAGACTACGATGATTTGGAGATCTTAAATGCCGACGATGTGCGCGGCAACCTGGCGCTCATCAAAAAAGGCCGGTATGGATCGTCTATATCATGGAACTCTAGCAACAAGGATGTAATCACAGATTCTGGGGAAGGAAGCCTCTACAGCGGCGGCATCGTGACACGCCCGGAAGCTGGCAGCGCGGCCATCCCCGTAACGCTGACGGCAACCTTGTCCTCTGCAACGAGCGACGATACGATGCAAAAGACATTTGACGTTGTCGTACAGCCCAAAGAAGCAGCCCTGGACACCGATTACAGCGCAGGCTATCTGTGGGCAAACTTCGGCACGCATGGCGGCTATGAGAAGATTTTCTTCGGCTACAGCGAAGACGGCATGACCTGGAAGAAGCTGAATAAGAAGGACGGCGCGGCACAGCCGATCTTGGCAAACGACGCTCCTGGCAGCGATCTAGGCGTACGCGACCCGCATCTGATCCGCTCCGCCGAAGGGGACAGGTACTGGATCCTCGGCACAGATCTGCACGCAGAAGGCGGCGGCGCTGGCGGCAGCGGCTGGGATCAGCTTAATGCAAGCCAGAATCTTGTCGTATGGGAATCCTCCGATCTGGTGAACTGGAGCGAGCCGCGCCTTGTCTACGCAGGCTTCGATAACGCAGGCTGCGTCTGGGCGCCGGAAGCAATTTATGACGATACCACAGGCGACTACGTCGTATATTGGTCCTCCCGCGACAAATCCAAAGCAAACACAAACGAAGAGGCTCTGCGCGTCTATGTCTGCCGCACCAGGGACTTTAAAAATTTCTCCGAGCCAAAGGTATGGCTGAGCGAAGACCAGGATACGAAGGATCAAATAAATATCATCGACACCTCCATCGTCAAGAGCGACGGGAAATTCTACCGTTTTTCTACCTCTGACTGGAATACTGTCGTTGACGTAAGCGACACCCTGGATACAGAAGACGTCCTGGATGTAAGGAACGGCGAAGAAAAAAGCACGCCAAACGGCTCCTGGACACGCCTTGTCACAAGGAGCGGGAGCGAAGCGGCCGGATTTGACAGCCGGGAAGGCTTTACGGTATACCAGCTCCCAGACGGGCGTTGGTGCGCAATGGGCGATCACGGCGGATACAAAGCATTCCTCACCGACGATTTGTCCACGGGCAAATTTACAGCGCAAGAACCTTCCTTCCCAGACGGGCATTTCCGCCATGGTACGGTGGTACGCCTATCAAAGACCGAAGAAGCGCGCGTCTTAGAAGCATTTAAGGATACGGTGACTCCTGGCAAGGATGAGGAGCCCGTAGAAGAACCGATTTTAACATATGACTTCGAACAGGATCTTGGGAAGAAGACCATCACGGATACCGCCACGGGCGACGATTCCAAAGACGATGGCACGCTGTTTGGTAAAGCGCAGGTTGTTTATGATGAAGAGATGAAAAGCAACGTTTTGAAATTAGACGGCTCAAACGGCAGTTATGCCGAGCTTCCCAAAGGCTTTTTTGACAAACGCAACACGATGTCCATTTCCATGGATGTAAAATCAGAATTAAGCAGCGGCAACTTCTTCACCTTCGCCTACGGGAAAGACAGCACATACTACGATTTCCTGCGTGTGCGCGGTACAGAAATCCGCAATGCCATCACAGCCGCAAGCTGGGAATCCGAACAGGAAGTAAAAACATCCGGCGCGCCGACTGGAACCTGGCAGAAAATTGTCCTTGTCTTTGAAGGCACAAATATGAAGCTCTACGTAGACGGCGCCTTAGCGTCTGAGAACAAGAATACAGGACTCACCACCGCAGCTTTAGGCACGGATATCCTGGCTTACCTGGGGAAATCCTTCTATTCTGGCGATGCGTATTTCAAGGGAAGCTTTGACAACTTCAAGGTCTACAACCGCGCCCTGAGCGCAAAAGAGATCTTTGACGACGTTGCAGAGAACCTTCCATTGCTGCGCTCTACTACCATCGGGACAGCGCCAGAAAATCCTTCTGTTACGATGGGAACGGATTACCACACGGCTATTACCTCTAAGATTGACCAGGAGCAGAAAGAAATAACCTCCTATGTCCGCAAGAACACAGACCTTACGGCTGTCCCTGTCACATTACAGCTTTTGACAAAAGACGTCGTAGTAACTGTAGATGGAAAGCCCATGACAATGGTAGAAGGCAGCGCGTCAGCAAGCCAGACCCTGGATCTGACCAAAGATGTGGAACTTACGCTTACGCTCTCCGAAGACCGGACAGAAACGTATACCTTAAAGGCTCCAAGGATTGCAAGGAACCCTGTCCTTCCTGGGCAATATGCCGATCCGGATATTGACTACTTCGACGGGAAATACTGGATTTACCCGACCACAGACGGCTTCTCCGGCTGGGGCGGCACCGTATTCCATGCCTGGTCTTCTAAGGATATGGTGGAATGGGAAGACGAAGGCGTTATCCTGGACGTTGCAAACAAGTCTCCAGGCAACAATGAAAAAGGCGTCGCAATCGCTGCTTCGCCATGGTCCGACGGCAATGCATGGGCGCCGTCCATCGAAGAGAAAAACGGGAAATATTACTTCTACTACTGTGGAAATGTCAACAGCGCTTACCAGAGCCGCTGCGGCAGCGGAAAAGCAATCGGCGTAGCAGTCGCAGACAACCCGGAAGGGCCTTATGTGGCAAACGATATGCCAATTGTCTACCCGAAAATGATGAGCGACGCAAACATCGGCTTTAGCGGCCAGGTCATCGACCCATCTATTTTTACAGATGACGACGAAAACCGTACCTCCTACCTGTTCTTTGGAAACGGTGGGAGCGGCACGGCTATGGTAGAACTGAACGACGATATGACGACGGTTAAGACGGATACCTTAAAACGCGTAAATGGGATGCGTGATTTCCGTGAATCTGTCGTTGTGACAAAACGCGACGGGCTGTACCACTTTACCTGGTCCTGCGACGATACCGGAAGCCCGAATTACCATGTAAATTATGGGACGGCTGAGAAATTAGACGGCAACGTTACGTTCCATTATACCTTGCTCCAGAAAGACGAGTCCGGCGATATGCTCGGTACGGCGCACCAGTCCATACTGTATCTCCCGGACAGCGATAAATGCTACATTGCATACCACAGGTTCTATACGCCGCTTGGCATTTACACCGACGGGCTTGGATACCATAGGGAAACCTGTATCGACGAAGTGACCTTTGATCCAGAGACTGGTTATATGAACCCGCTCGTACCAACCATGGAAGGCGTAGTGGGGGACGTCAACGTAGATCCTGGGGAAGACGCCCAGGAAACCCTGGATAAGATCATTGCAAAGGCAGACTTCATGCCGTTGCTCCAAAACGGTACGATCACATCTGCCGGGACGCTTGCACTTCCTTCTGAATTAGAAGTCGCATCCATCCAATGGATTTCAAACAACCAGGCCGTCATCTCCAACAACGGTACGGTAACGCTTCCAAAACAAGATACAAAGGTCAACTTAACCGCTGTATTCACATACAAAACCGCATCTGGCACCAAGGTGTTCCAGGTCACAGTCAAAGGGACTGGGGAACCCGTCGTAATAGCAACCAAGATCACATTAGATAAAAAGACGCTGACGCTTGCACCGAAGAAGAGCGCATCCTTAAAGGCTACGGTAACGCCTCAAAACGCAACTGGTAAGGTAAGCTGGAAATCCAGCAATGATTCCGTCGCAACTGTAAAAGACGGGATCGTAACCGCCAAGAAGGCTGGAACTGCAACTATTACCGCAAGCATCGACGGTAAGAGCGCGTCCTGTAAGGTTACGGTTAAAACAGCCGTAACAAGCGTAAAACTAAACAAGAAATCCATCACGCTTGGCAAAGGGGAAGCCTTTACCTTAAAGGCTACTGTTTCACCAAAGAACGCAACGTACAAAAACGTAACCTGGAAGAGCAGCAAGCCAAAGATCGTAAGCGTCAAAAACGGCAAGATTACAGCTAAGGCAACGGGTTCTTCCACGATTACCGCTACGGCAGACGGCAAGAAAGCAACCTGCAAGGTCACCGTACGCAAAGCGCCTAAGCAAATCCGCCTAAGCGCAACAAGCAAGAAACTGAAAAAAGGCAGGACTTACCAAATTAAGGTGAAGCTGCCAAGCAAATCCGCAAGCTACAAGATTACTTACAAATCCAGCAATAAAAAAGTCGCAACCGTATCCGATTCCGGGAAAGTAAAGGCGAAGAAGAAAGGCACGGCAACGATTACCGTTAAGACCTTCAATAAGAAGACGGCAAAGATTAAGATTACCGTTAGGTAACGCCTGCAGCACAACAGGGGCTGGCGCAAAAGATGGTTCGATTCCCTTTTGCGCCAGCCCCTGCAATTCTCCCTTACAACAGCTTCTTTCCCTTGCAACAGCCTATTTTCCATGCCCGGGCGTCCACTCTTACCCTTGTTCCCATTTTCCCGTATCATCTAATCTTACAGTAAACTCCCTGTATATTGGTAGTAATATGTCTGCCCTTCTTCTAAGCCTTCCAAAATCTGCACCTTTTCCCCATCCGACAAACCTGTCGTTACCTCGGTAAGCTCCAAAAGTTCTCCGGTATCTTCATCATATCCTGTATAAAGATAAGTCTTATCCTCCAGTTCCACCAAAGCCTCTTCCGGGATTAACAGCGCATCCTTTGCCGTTTCTATGGGAAACTGCACCATAGCATCCATTCCTATTAACATCCCATCTGTTTTTTCCATGGATACCGTTACCGTATATTTTGTATTCCCGCCAGAATTTTCCCCAGAAGGATGGATCTTTGCCACTGTCCCGGCAAAGCCCTGCCCTGAAATTGCATCCAGCGTAACCTCGCAAGACTGCCCTGTCTGGATTTGGCAAATATCTAATTCATCTATGCTAATCTCTACGTCCACAGTTTCCTTTGGCTGGTAAGAGTACAGCACCGCTTCCTCCAAAGCATAGCTTACCTCTGTTTCTTCCTCTCCTTCCGCCGTAGAGGAAACGCTATCCTCTGACCAACTGTTTCCGCTATCGCTTGTTTTGCCCGCGTCGAACTGTGACGAGGGTTTCGCGCCACCGTTGGGGGTTTGCCCCTCTGCCACCCCAGAATCTCCTGGCATTTCCGGCGTTCCTGTTTCCCCTGGCGTTGTATCTGCCGCTCCAGGCCTCTCTGTTTCGTCAAGCTTACCTTCTTCCCCATCAGATTCTGATCCACCGGGCATTCCTGTTTCCCCTGGCTTTCCTTCCTCCCCTTCAGGTTCTGACCCACCGGGCTTTCCTGTTTCCCCTGGCTCACCTTCCTCCCCTTCAGGTTCTGACCCGTCAGGCTTTCCTGTTTCCCCTGGCTGTTCCTCCTCACCAGAAGAATCCGTATTTCCGCCGGAAGGCTCTGCCGCGCCTTCCTTTGTATTGACTATCATAGTACTATCCCCAGATACTTTCCAGGCAGCGGCAAATCCCTCTGGTATTTTTTCTGAAATATGATATACAATTTCCGAGTTTCCCTCGTATTTTGGTAAACAGCCCCAAGTATAACTCCAATCGGAACCCGCTGACAATGCAACCGAATTTACGATGGTTCCATTCGCTTCCAATTGGACGGTTACCTTTTCGGGCAATCCCTTAGATAGGATTGCTCCATTTGCATCCATCCAAATAAGGGTAACTGTCTTAGAAACTGTATCCTCTGTTTCTGCTGAACCATTGCCCTGTAATTCTGAACTGGCAACGCTTACCTGTGCAAGACTATTTTGTACATTCTGATTAGCTGTGCTTATCTGTGCAAGACCATTTTGTACATTTTGATTAGCCGTGCTTATCTGTACGACCCCCTTTTGCACTTTCTGAGCGGTTGTGCTCGCCTGCAATATATTTTCTTGTCCTTCTGTATTAACGTTTTGTGCCTTTGCCGATTGCTCTTTGCTGCCTTGCGCCTGATAAGCCTTAGCTTCTACTGCCAGCGTTTTCCCTTCTGCCTCTGTTTCCTGCCCTTCTATGGCTTCAGAAACTTGCACATTAGAAGCTTGCAGATTATCCTGGACGCCGGAGACTACGCCGTCCTCTTTGGCATAAACATACCCCGTTTTTCCTATTTCCACCAACTGATTGTACTGTTTTTCTAAGGCTTCCCGTTCCCGGAGCAGCGCCTGGGTTCCCGCCGTCTGCCCTGTATCGGATAAGGTAAATAATTCCGTCCCCTCGCTGACCGTATCTCCTGGAGCAACCTCTACGGAAGCAACGGTTCCGGAATAGCCTGTAATCTTTTGCTGGCTATAAAGGTATAAGGCTCCGGATCCAAGGCTTGCGCCTGCTTCATCGGTAATACTGACCTCCTCTCCAAGGGTAAAATCTTCCAGCCCTACCGTAATGGTAATGGATTCCCGGTCGATAGATGCAACATACCCTGTCAATGCCTGGCTCTCTTGATCCCCAGGCTGGACCTTAACGGGGCTTCCAACCGTGATACCTCCTGGATTCCCTACATCGACAGCAAGCAGGTTATCTAACGATATTAGAAGCAGCGCCCCATCCTGATACATCGTATCCACCACTTCTTGCCCTGGTTCTGCAAAAACGGCAGCTACCGTGCCTGCCGTCTTTGCCTGTATTGTCTGGCTAACCTCATTTTCTTTGAGCCCTTCCAATGCTTCGTCCAATTCCTGCAGCAAAGCCTGTGCCTGCCCAATCGCTGCGTTTACAGAATCTTCTCCTATGGCTGCAACTACATCTCCAGCCTGAATGGCATCCCCGTCCGCTACCTGGTATGATGCGACAGTAAGATTACCTGGAATGGATACCGAAACCTCTGATGGTGAAGATAACACGCCGCTTCCTTTCAGATATTTACTGATTTCACCTTTTTTGGCCACTTCTTCTTTCGTTTCCTGTGCAATTACCGCACGCTGCCCATAGCTTCCGCTCCTGCCCAAGGCCTGCATGACAAGCGCCCCTGCTAACAGGACGGCAAGCATCATAAACGTAGTATTCCTGCGTCGTTTCTTCTTCTGCCGGATCTGCGCCGGATCTAGGTATTCTTCTTCCTGCAACGTTTCGTTATATTTTTTCTGCTTTGCAATCCTTGCAAGACCGATAGCGGCAATCAGATCTATCAAAATACATACTGCCCCAATGGGAATGCATAAGAGCCGGAACCTCCCAATGCCCCTGCCTGCAAAGGAAGACGGCAAAGCGCCTTTTCCCCGGAACCCTTCTGGCCCAGCGCCATTATCCTGCCGTGTCCCATCCTCTCCCGTATTCCCAGATTCCCGATTCCTAGAAACAGTTCCAGGATCCTGTCCGTCGACCGTGCCTCCAGATTCCTGCACACTAACCGTGTTCCCAGGTTCCTGTCCATCGTTTGTGCTTCCAGGTGTCTGTCCGTCAACTGTGTTTCCAGATTCGTTTCCGTCAACTGTGTTTTCTGGTTCCTGTCCATCTACCATGCTTCCGGACTCCTGAACCCCAGAACTGCTTCCTTCTGCATTGACTGTATCCCCTTGCGTTCCACTAGCTTCTCCAGCAGAATTTCCTGGTGGTGTCCCGCCTTCGAACCCTTCCGGCGGGGTCCCTCCTTCGAAGCCTTCCGGCGGGGTCCCAAAAGATGGTCTGCCGACAGGCTTTGAAACTGCAAAAACAATGATATCTGCTATTAGTATCCCGGTTGCTATGACAAGCAGTATTATATAGAACCGTTTCTTTTTTTCCATAATCATCTTCCCTCCACAAATCTCAAGCCCTACGCCCATATCCTCTGGCGCTTGGATTCTCTTATCCGCCATAACAAAGCGTGTCTATCGGTTCCTCTTACCCACTATAACGAAGTGCGTCTATCGGCTTCATTTTTGCGGCTTTATTGGCTGGATATAAGCCGAATACCAGCCCGATTGCAAAACAGAATACTACGGCTGCCAGCACGACCGTCCCATTCATTGCAAATTTCATGCCAAGGCTGGAAACTACGGTTGTAACTGCCTGTAGGACGCACCAGGAACCGAAAATCCCAATGGCGCAGCCCATCATGCACAGTACGATTGCCTCAATTAAGAACTGCCGCAGGATGGCTCCCCTCGTGGCTCCGATCGCCTTGCGGATCCCAATTTCTTTTGTACGTTCCGTTACCGTTACCAGCATAATATTCATAATGCCTATGCCGCCGACAACTAGTGAAATTGCGGCTATCCCGCCCAGCAGGATTGTTAAGATGGATGTAATATCCCCCATGGCGTCTTCTAATATATCCTGGGAGCGGATGGAAAATGCGTCTTCATCCTGTGAGAAACGTTCCATCAGTATCGCCGTCATCCGGCGTTCTGCTTCCTCCATCGTATGCCCTTCGGCTGCTTCCAAATAAAACGAATCAATATCCAGCGTCGCTTCTGTGCTCAGCCGCACAAACGAAGTATATGGGAGATACGCCGTCAGCGTATGGTTCCCGCCGTTTCCTGCCATGCCGCTTACTGCAGCACTCTCTTCCTCTAAAACGCCTACTATCTGGTACTTCATGCCATTGAGCGAGATTTCCTCTCCCAGGCAGTCCACATAACCGATCAGTTCATCCGCCAATTCTTCGTTTACCACGCAAACAGCATTGTGATGTTCCACGTCGGTGGCCTTCAAAAACCTGCCCAGACGCAGGGACAGCCCCTGGATCCCATAATAGGAAGCCGTCGTGCCAAGGATCTGCACCGTACCCGTTTCTGCGCCGTACTCCCCCGTCCCTTGCTCCTGTACCAAAGGAGCGGCCAGGCCAATGGATTCTTCCTGCATCCAGGTATGTAAATCCTCTAAAGACACCGGCTGATCCTTCGGATCCAAAACGGATACTGCCATAGAATCCTTCCCCATGCCAGACACCGTATCGGTCACGCTGCTTGTGGCTCCGTTTACCAAGCTTACTAGGATTACAAGCGCCATCACGCCTATAATAATGCCAAGCATCGTAAGCGCCGTCCGAAGCTTATTTCCGGAAATTGATTTCCATGCCATTTTAAACGACTGCATCCTCTCCCACCTCCATTACACGTCCGTCCATAATGAAAATCTGCCTGGCTGCCTGCTGTGCCACAGAACGGTCATGGGTAATCAGTACAATGGTATTTCCCTGGCTATGAAGTTCATGGAAAATCTCCATAATCTCCGTTGTCGTTTTGGAGTCCAGGTTCCCAGTCGGCTCATCCGCCAGGATCAGCGAAGGCTTTGTGGCAATCGCCCGGGCAATCGCGACACGCTGCTGCTGCCCTCCTGACAATTCCGTTGGGTAATGGAAGGCTCTGTGGGAAAGCTGGACCCGCTCAAGCGCCTCATTTACCCGTTCCATACGCTCGTTCCGTTTTATCCCCTGGTAAATCAGCGGAAGCTCCACATTTTCCTCTGCGGTCAGCTTTGGGATCAAGTTAAAGTTCTGGAAGACAAATCCTATTTTCCCATTGCGCACCTTTGCCAGTTCCTTTTCGCTATAATCCTCAATCGGAATCCCATCTAGGATATACGTTCCCTCATCTGCCAGATCCAGGCATCCAATGATATTCATTAACGTAGATTTCCCACTACCGGAAGGCCCGATAATCCCGACAAACTCTCCTGGCTTGATATGCATCGAGGCTCCATCCAGCGCATGAACCGTTTCCAAACCGATCCGATAGGATTTCCTAATATCTTTCATTTCAATCATAGCAACCTCCAATCGTTATCTCTCGCGGCCTGCGCCGCCACGGAACGCTCCGCCAGAACCCATCCCGTTCCCAGAAGGCATGCCTGGGGGCGTCGCCCCATCCTGTCCCTTAAAGAACCCATTGTTTCCAAACGGCGTTTCCGACGCGCCGCTCTCCTCTTTCTGGTAATAGACCGTATCGCCTTCTGACAGGCCGTCCGTAACCTCAATCGAACTGCCGTCGGACAAGCCCGTCGTGATCTCTACCCTATCCCCCAATTCCCCTGTGTTTTCATCATAAGAGGTATAGACATACGAAGAAGAACTCGTCTTATTTACCGCATCCTCCAGAAGCAAAAGGGCATTATCCTTCCCTTCCACCGTAATCACAGCGGAAGCCGACATCCCTTCTAGCATCGCGTCCGTCCGGTCAATAACGACGGTAGCGGAATAAGAAGCCGCGCCGTTTGAACTGCTGCCCGTCTGATCCACCTCTGTCACTGTCCCAGAAAACGTCTCTTCCCCGAAAGAATCAATGGAAACCACGGCTTCCTGCCCAACCGAAACGGCTAAAATGTCTGACTCGTCTATGCTGACAGAAATAGACATCTGTTTGGTCGGGCAAATGGCAATGACGGTATCCTCCGTTTCCTCATTCCCTTCGACCGCGCTTGCGCCGCCTGAAGCTTCTTCCATAGAAAAACCTGTTGTTTCCGCTATTTTCGCCTCCGCAGCCTGCGTTTCGCCGCCGCTCTCGGTAACGGAAGCCACAAGCCCTGCGTCTGAGGCATAAAAAGCCCCTTCCTTATAAATGGTGACCAAAGCCTGCATTTCATCTTCTAATTCCTTACGCTGCTCCAACTGCGCGGCATAATTTACAGACTGCGACGTATCCTCTAACGTAAACAGCGTGCCGCCCTGGCTAACGGTTTCATTTTCGGAAACATCAACGGAAGATACCATGCCCGAATAACCTGTGACGGAAACCTCTTCGTGGATATATAAGCTGCCAGACGCGGTCTTCCCTTCCCCATAAGATACCGTTACCGTATCGCCATACTCTGGACCGTCGTCTGGGATCAGAATGGTTGCCGTGCCCGACCAGATCGTATCCGCCGTCCCTTCATATTCGATCCCGCCGCTGCCTGTCACTGTGACGCTATCCCCTTTTTGCAGGCTTCCCGCCTCTACATCGACCGCCATATAGCCATCTATGGAAATCAATGCCAACGCCTGCTTTTCATACATGGTTTCTGAAACCGCCTGACCTTGCGCTGCATAAATTTTCTTGACGCGCCCGGACACCCCGGCTGTAATACTCTCTTGCGCCCCTTCCTCGGTAAGCGCTTCTAAGGCTTCATCCACCTCATCCATCTCTTCCTGAAGCCCCGCCATTGCTTCCAAAACGGAACGGCTGTCCACAGAAGCCAGCATATCCCCTTTGTTAACGCGATCCCCGGCTTCTACGTAAAACTCCGTCACCTCTACCTCCTTGGGGATCGTAAATTCTTCGGCCTCCTCGTTTTGAAGCGTGCCAGCCCCAGTGACCGACGTATGGATACTACCGGACGTTACCTGCGCAGACTGCGCCTTTTTTTCTTCTACCTCCCCAAACCGAGCCGTTACCTCAGCCCTCAGCCCACGGATACAGAAGAACACAGTTGCAGACAATACCGCAACGATCAAAGCCGATATCACCGCTTTTTGTTTATTGAATGGTTTTTTCCTTCTGACAGAAACCATGGCAATCTCCTTCCTGCTTTTTCTTACGATAAAGCTTACCAGAACTGCCTAAAGTTTCCCTAAAGAACCTTGTGAACAAAACGTGAATTCTGATAGGACACTTTCTATAGCATTTATTAACTGTTATATCTTATCTTCAAAAAGACCGAAAATCCTTGAAAACGCTAAATTTATAGCAAATGAGTTTGCCCTTATGCTTTCCCTTGTGTTATATTCTTTTCCCTCATGTTACGAACCCTTATAAGGGCAAACATAAGGGAAACAAAAACCTGTAACAAATTATAACATGAAATGAACAGGACAGAACGAACTGATTGGAATGCTTTCACAAATGTAGATGCGGAAGATTCTTTAGAATTGTGGTAACATATCTTTCTCTTGTTAATTCTGACAGTTTAGTGCGAAATAACATGGATACAAAACAGTCTACAACTTGCAGACTATTTATTTTGTATTCATCATTTTTGCCACTTCAGACTCCAACGTTTCTATTGTAGGAAGACTGCGTTGGTATTCTTTGCTGAGCGCATTGCTTAATTCGTATCCTGCAATACCAATCGGCTGTGAAACTTCTTCCAAAGAATATTCCGCCACAACATTATCCTTATCCTTACAAATAAGTAAACCTATTGCCGGATTATCGCCATCTCCTGTTAATTGCTTATTTACTGCGGTAACATAAAAATTTAATTTTCCAACATACTCCGGTTCAAATCTCTTTGTTTTAAGTTCCACGACAACAT
>CAOKNO010000085.1 GCA_948470065.1 uncultured Eubacterium sp.
TTGTATGGATTGGACAGACGCGTCTGTCCCAGAGAGGGTTTCGCAATTACCTAAAAACATTTATTAAGGAAAAGGAGATGGCTGGTATGAAGTTTAAATTAAAAGATCCAGGAAGTTCGATTACACATTTTGTTGGGATGCTGATGGCATTGTTTGCAGCGACGCCGCTTTTGATCCGTGCTTCGACAAATCCAGATAAGGTGCATGTAGCTTCGCTTGCAGTTTTTATTATCAGTATGATTTTGCTCTACGGCGCAAGTGCAAGCTACCATGCATTGGATTTATCGGAACGGACGAACAAGATCCTGCGAAAGCTTGACCATATGATGATTTTTGTGCTGATTGCGGGGACGTATACGCCTGTGTGTGTGATTGTGCTGGGCGGAAGGACAGGATATGGCCTGCTGGCGTTGGTATGGGGGATTGCCCTGGCGGGGATCCTGGTGAAGGCGCTTTGGATTACTTGCCCAAAATGGTTTTCTTCTATATTATATATAGCAATGGGGTGGGTCTGTGTCCTAGCGTTTACCCAGATCATTAATTCACTTTCCACGACGGCATTTGGATGGCTGCTTGCAGGTGGGATTATTTATACGGTTGGCGGGGTGATTTACGCCTTAAAGCTTCCGGTTTTTAATTCCAGGCATAAGCATTTTGGTTCCCATGAAATCTTCCATCTGTTTGTGATGGGCGGCAGTATGTGCCATTTTATCATGATGTATTTCTTTGTGGCGACAATGCCTTTGTTATAAAGAAGACGAGACTAGGCGTTCCTTTTGCGCCCGGGTAAGCCTTTTTATCTGGTTTTCCCGGCGCATGGCTTCTTGTTTCGTATCAAAGGCTTCGGTATATACCACTTTGACGGGGCGGCGGGCGCGTGTGTATTTGCTTGCAGTCCCGGCGTTGTGGGCATGAAGCCGCTTGTCTAGGTTGTTGGTCCAACCGGTATAGAATGACCCGTCGTTGCACTCTAAGATATATGTAACGTTCTGCATTTTTTTGCAGTTATGGGAATCGTTCTTATCCCTGCCTTCCATTGTTTCGTTCTGTTTGCCTATCTCTGTTCTAATCTTGTCCATAAATCCGAATCCATTCTGTATAAGCCGAAAATGATTTGGCTTCTTGTTTGTTGTAAGTTGTTCTATCATGTGCAGGAACGTAGTTCAAAAAATAATCCAGGCTAGTTCCTGGTTTGAACTAGATTGTCTTGTTTGGATAATATTGTCGGTGGGATATCCGTATCATAGGGGATATCTCCGAATATGGTTGAAGTGATAAGCTACATTATGTAAAGAGACTGCAAGCAGCCTCTTATTCCCGCATGCGGGCGATCTATGCAAAGCAGCACGTAAAACTGGTATTTTTCCCAAGGGATGTTGATCTGGCTTCCGTTAGAAGAATCTGTAGGAGCCGTGCAATCGGGCGATGGTAGGAAAATAAGCGCTGCGGTTTTTTGGATTCCCTACATTTATTTTATGAAGGGCATCCAGATTGGTTCCTGTTTGATGAGGCGGCATAGAATCAGCTAAGGGCATAAAAGCTGCTACATAAAAGTATTATAACACAAAACATTGCTTCTAAGAAAGTATGCATATTGTATCTTTTTCGAATTAGGGTGAAATAAGTTCTGGATTTCCCTTGCAGGTCAATTTTACCAATCTTGCCATAATCCTATTAGGAAATTCTTTCGGACTTCCTATCGGATAAAAAACAATGCTTGCGCTATGGCGGCAAGGAATTTGTTGCCAAAGCAACCCGCCGCAGGCAGAGGGGCTGTCGCAAAATAGATATTGTATACAAGATATGGATTTCAATCACGTAAACTCATCCATATTTTGTATATAAACAATACTTTGCAACAGCCCCATTTTTATGCCATCTTTCGGCGGCGGTGCGTGTTATTCCAGGTATTCCATTGGGTTTACAGGCGTTTCGTCCTTCAGAAGCTGGAAGTAAAGGTTTGCTCCTTCTACAGAATAGTATTTTGTCGGCTCGCTGATATATCCAAGGATCTCGCCGCTTTCCACATAATCCCCTTGGTTTTTGGGGATTTCCTTTAACTGGCCGTAGCGGGCGCTGTAGCCGTCTCCCATATCGACTGTGATTGTGGCTCCGGTTTCTTCGTTTGTTTCAATGGACGTTACTTTGCCCTTTGCTACTGCTGTGACCGGGGTATTGATTTCCGACTGGATAATAACGGCAGGATTGTATTTGTACTGGTCTAAGGTTGCAAAGTAGATCGTCTGATCCATGCTGAAATTTAAAATCACATTACCTTGCAAAGGCCAGAGGAGATCCGTAGCGGCGTCAAAATGTAGTTCTGGCTGGATGGCTGCAGACGCTTCTGCCACGGTTTCTGGTTCGTCTAAGAAATTGTCGGATTCTGGTGTGATTGTTTCGGATACGGCTGCGGTTTCTTCTGCCGCCTGCTCTTTTTCCTGCTGTTCTTTTTCTTCTTTTTGTTTCTTTTCGAGCGCCTGTTCTTTTTTCTTCAGCGCCTGTGCGGTCTTTGCCCGGGCTTCTGCTTTTTCTTTGGCTGCCTGTTCCTTGGCTTCATCTTCGGCTTTTGCCTGCTGTACGAGCTGCGCTTTTTCTTTTGCTAATTGCTCTTCCTGCTTTTTTTCCTGCTGCGAATAGTAGAGCCCCGTCATGCCTAAAGCTGCTACTACCATAATAACAGCGGCGATAATGTAGGATTTTTTGGTAAAGAGTGATGTTATTTTTTTATTTCTCATCCTGTCACCTTCCATTTCTGTTTGTTTTTCCTTCATAGTTTTGCCGGAAAAAATGGAATTATACAGGATTTCATAAGTTTATCCGTCTTTTTGGATTGCAATGCCTTGATAATAATAATTTAAAATTTCCCTGTAATCCATACCTTCTTTTGCCATTTCGTTTGCGCCATACTGGCTGAGCCCAAGCCCATGCCCAAGCCCTTTTGTGACAATCCGGATACGCCCTTCCACTTCTTTGAGGGAAAAACAGGCAGAATTTAAGTTTAGGCATTCCCGGAAATTTTCACCCGACATGGTAGTTTCTCCAAGCGTTACTTGCGTCACATAGCCGCTTTCGTCCCTTCCGTCGATGGAAACGGCGTCTAGTACCTTATCTTCCGTTGTTTTCAGGCCGGGGCAGGCATCCTGTAATTTATGTAAGAAATCTTTTTTGTCCAGGAATGTGACGTTCAGGTAGTCTGGCGAAGGGATGTCCAAATCGCTTTCTACAGTACTCAGGTACGGAGCCTTTTCATTGCCTAGCGCGTCAATGGCAGATCTGGTTGCCCCTGCGCTGACGGCATGGTATGCGGCAAGAATGCGGCTGCCGTCGTACGTGATGACTTCCCCGCGGGTGCTTTCAATGGCTGTTTCTAGCACGCGGTAATTCGTTTCGAAGCCGTCTTGTCCCCAGAGGGTAAGCATTTCCTCACGCGACATAGAGGCTGGCAGTTCTTCTGTCCCAGATTCTAGTGCGGACGTTAAGGTAGTCCGGGCAATTACGGCCTGTGCCTTGATGGCTTCGAGATGGAAATCCAGAGGGATTTCATTTGCGATAACGCCTTCTAGGTATTCTTCGATATCCATATTTGGATCGTCTGTGCTGGCAGGCTGTTGTAAAGCGGTGTCTTTGGCTGAAAGCGGCGCATGTTTGGAATCTGGGCTTGTATCATTCTGCTGGAACAGAAGGGTAATGATATAGGGCATAGTTAGCACCAGCACGCAGATGGCAAGGAATGTCTTTATTTTTTCTTTCAAAAAATCCCCCTTTCTGGAATGAGTTTTCCCATTTGTTGTATTATAGGATTATATGAAACAAATGAGATGGATATGAGGGCTTTTGTTACTAGCTGTGATAAAAATCGAACAAATATTCTTTTTATACTTGCATTTTGTTGTGGGATGTGGTATCCTCTAATAAGAACATTTGTTTGCCGAGATGGGATGAAGGTGTTTGCTTATGGAGTTACAGATAGATATGGGGCTGTTGGAGAAGCTGAAGGTCTTATCGGACGCTGCGAAGTATGATGTTGCATGTACTTCGAGCGGCGTAGAGCGCAAGGGGGTAAGGGGCGCGATGGGGAATGCCATTGCCCCTGGCGTCTGCCATTCATTTTCAGCGGACGGCAGGTGCATTTCACTTTTGAAGATATTATTGACGAATGAGTGTATTTTTAATTGCGCGTACTGCCTGAATAATTGCAATTCCGATGTGAGGCGCGCGTCTTTTACACCAGAGGAGGTCTGTACCCTTACGATGGAGTTTTATCGGAGGAATTATATTGAAGGGCTGTTCCTAAGTTCTGGGATTATGGGCAGCCCGAATATGACGATGGAGCGGATTTACCAGACGCTTTCTTTGCTGCGCAATACGCATCAGTTTCATGGATATATCCATGTTAAGGCAATACCAGGGGCAGATCCGGCTTTGGTGGAGAAGACGGGTTTTTTGGCTGATCGCATGAGTATCAATCTTGAATTGCCGACGTCGGACAGCTTACAGAGGCTTGCGCCTTGTAAGTCGCGCACGACCATCCTTTCGCCGATGCGCCAGATCCAGAACCGCATTAGCGACAATAAGCAGGAGATTGTCGCTTACCGTAAGGCTCCGGCGTTTGTCCCGGCGGGGCAGTCTACGCAGATGATTATCGGGGCTACCCCGGAAAATGATTTCCAGGTTATGAGTGTGGCGGAGGGGCTTTACCAGAGGTTCCAGCTCAAGCGGGTTTTCTATTCTGCGTTTGTCAATGTGAATGGCAATTCGTTGCTTCCAGCGCTTCCCGGCGGGCCGCCCCTGCTCCGGGAGCACCGTCTGTACCAGGCCGATTGGCTGCTGCGCTATTACCATTTCCAGGTATCGGAACTGCTGTCGGAAGAACGGCCGGATTTTAATATTTTCCTGGATCCTAAGTGTGATTGGGCCTTGCGCCATATGGAGTGTTTCCCGGTGGAGATCAATACAGCCAGCTACCAGACGCTTCTGCGTGTGCCAGGGATAGGGTATAAGTCTGCGGAACGGATTGTAAAAGCGCGTAGGAGGAACCGCTTGGATTTTGATGATTTGAGGCGGATTGGCGTGGTGCTTAAGCGCGCGTTGTTCTTTATTACTTGTTCTGGGAAGATGATGTACCGGACGAAGCTGGATGCAGATTATATCTGTGAGAATTTAATGCGTGACAAGAAGCAGATCCCAAGGGAGATCCGAGAGAGCGGATACCGCCAGCTTAGCCTTTTTGACAAAGAGATTTGTGAGTCGTTCCAATTGCCGCCAGAAGAAGTTGTCCCGGTGCAGCAGCAGATTACGGCCGTATGATAAGGCCGCTTTGGCAGGGAGGATGGATATGTATATTTTTGTTTGTGAAGATAGTATTGACGGGATTTTTACTGGCATATATGATGCCTGGGCAAGCAGATATGGACATAAGAACATTTCCCTTGCGTCGCGCTGGCCGGAGAATTATGCTTTGTTCTGTGAATATCTTACTGTGGAGACAGATAGCGAAAAGAGCGGTAAGGTGTCGCGTACCTTACGGCAGCGCTTGGGGGAAGAAATCTATATAGAATTGTGCCAGGCGGCTCTGGCAGAGGAGGAGCAGGGGAGGGCTGCAAGGAACCGCGAGCGGATGGATAAGGCGGATGCTATTTATAAGACAGTAGCGCTTGCCTTGTCCTTAAAAGACAGCAGTAAGGTGTTGGGGTACTTGGGAGAACCTTATGTAAACCGTGTCTTCCAGCTTTCCCGCAGCATGGGCAATGAAGCCCACCATCTGCTCGGTTTCTTGCGCTTCCAGGAGCTTGGGAATGGCGTCTTATTTGCAAGGATCCATCCGAAGAACCATGTGCTGCCGCTCTTAGGGGATCATTTTTCCGATCGCCTTCCCAATGAGGATTTTATGATATACGATGCCGGACGCGGGCAGGCTGTCTTGCACCGTAAGGGGAAAGGATATTTCCTGACGGACACCCAAGGGCTAGACGAAGGGCAGTTAAGCCGTTTCTCCCCACAGGAAGCAGAATACCAGAAGCTTTGGCGCTGCTTTTTTGAGAGCATTGCCATTGAGGGAAGGGTGAATCCGGCTTTACAGATGCAGAACATCCCCAAGCGGTTCCGGCAGGATATTGTGGAATTTCAGCCAGATTCTCCTTGACGGCGTCCGTAAGCCTGGATACTTCTTGCTATGTGCTGCCAGCGGGCTTATGGCTGTTCTGTATTGCGTCCATCCACAGTAGCAGTAATGGCATTGCAGAGCAAAGCGAACTGTTCTAGGGATAAGGCTTCCCCGCGGATGCTGGGGCTTATGCCAAGGCGTTCTAAGATCTGGATCGCCTGTTCCTTTTGAAGCGGGATCCCGGGGGCATTGTGTAAGCCGTTTGCCAGGGTCTTCCTCCGTTGCTGGAACGATGCCCGGATAAGAGAGAACAGCAGCGCTTCGTCCTGGACCGCAACGGCGTTTTCTTTACGCTTTGCCAGGCGTATTACGGCGCTTCCCACCTTCGGGCGGGGGATGAAACAGTTGGGGGGCACATTGGCGACGGTTTCCGGGATGGAATAATACTGTACTGCCAACGACAAGGCGCCGTAATCTTTTGTCCCTGGGGTTGCCTGCATCCGGTCAGCCACTTCTTTTTGCACCATAACGGTGATGCTCTCCATTGGGATATGGCTTTCGAACAGCCCCATGATAATTGGCGTTGTGATATAGTATGGCAGGTTGGCCACAACTTTGATAGGATTTCCATTGTTTTTCTCCTGGATCAGGCGGTGGATATCTAGCTTCAGAATATCTTGGTGGATAATGCTTACGTTTGGATATTCGTGTAAGGTATCCTCAAGGATTGGGATTAGATTGCTGTCAATCTCAACGGCTGCTACCTCACGGGCAGCTTCACAGAGATATTGGGTCATAGTCCCGATTCCTGGCCCGATTTCCAGGACAAAATCATTGTCTGTAATCCCAGCCGCATGGGTGATTTTGTGAAGGATCCTGGGATCGATTAAGAAGTTCTGCCCGAATTTTTTCTGGAAATGGAACTGGTACTTTTGCAGTATGGCGATGGTATTCTGTGGGGTTCCTAATGTTGCCATTGATTCCTCCGTTTCTGGCTGGTATGGGATGTTATATTCTATGCTATTGCAAACCCTATCCCTGCCCAATCAAATGTGATTCTCTGGGGAAGTTGGGATCCCAAAGAGATGCTTGGCATTCTTAGCGGTAGCCGTCATCACGTCTTCTTCCGAAATCCCGCGCAGCCTGGCTATTTCCTGCGCTACATAGGGCAGGTTCAGGGAA
Organism: uncultured Eubacterium sp.; assembly: GCA_948470065.1. Classification (GTDB taxonomy): domain Bacteria; phylum Bacillota; class Clostridia; order Lachnospirales; family Lachnospiraceae; genus Petralouisia. The sequence goes on from CAOKNO010000085.1 coordinate 7,286, forward strand.
GTGTTCCGCTTCCCGCGGTTTGGCTCCGGAGCCAGATAGGGGCAGTCCGTTTCTAATAAAATACGCTCCAAAGGGATTTGCGCGGCGATTTCTTTCAATTTTTTGGAATTTCGGAATGTTACGACGCCTCCGATCCCGATGTAATATCCCATCTTCAGGTATTCTTCCGCCAGTTCCAGAGAGTAGGAAAAGCAATGGATTACGCCTGGGATACGTTCGGCGTGGAAATCCTTCATTAGGTGCAACGTATCTTCGGCTGCGTCCCGTGAGTGGATGGATACGGGAAGCCCAGATTCGTGCGCCAGTTCCAATTGCCGGCGGAACCAGTACTGCTGCGACTTCCTGTTTGCTTCCTCCTTCTCCCAATAATAATCCAGCCCAATCTCCCCTATGGCTACTATTTTGGGAAGCTTGCTCTTTTCCCGCAGCCATTCGTAAGCTTCCTCGTTTAGGTCGCTGATATCGCTGGGATGGATGCCGATTGCACCGTATACGAACTCATATTGTTCTGTGAGTGCAATGGTTTTTTTGCAGGCTGCTAGGTCAGAGCCTATATTGATGACACAGCCGATCCCCTGGCCGGGCAGGGAAGCGAGCAAGGCTTCCCTGTCTGGATCAAACCGTTTGTCGTCGTAATGTGCATGGCTTTCAAATATCATGGCGTTCCCTCTCTATTCGCATGGTTATGGTAATTGTGGAATGCGCTTTCGGTTGCTTTAGCAGATTTCTGCTCCGGCAGGCATGTCCTTTTCCGGTACGACTAACGACAGCATCCCAGCTTCGTTTTCAGCGCAGAGCAGCATCCCTTCCGACAACACCCCTGCTAATTTGGCGGGTTTTAAGTTCACCAATACCATGACTTTTTTCCCGACCATCTCTTCTGGCGTATAATGTTTTTGGATCCCAGATACAATCTGTTTGATCTGGCTTCCAACGCGCACTTGGGAGCACAGCAGTTTTTTGGATTTTGGAACTGTCTCGCAGGCAATGATTTCCCCTACCTGGAACTGCAGTTTCATAAAATCATCGTAAGTGATTTCATCCTTTGGCGCAATATCGATCACGGGTCCCTCTGGCGCGGCTTCGTTTTCTGTTTCCTGTGGCTCTGGGTGAAGTTCTTCCACCTTGGCGAGCACATCTTCTAATTTCATGCGTTCAAATAGGATTTCCGGCTGGCTTGTTACCTTAGAGCCGCTTACATAATGCCCAAAGCTTCCGAGTTCTTCGTATGGGATCTCGGCGGCGTTCAGTTGGGAAAGGATTTTCCCAGACGTTTCTGGCATAAAGCTTTTTAGCAGGCTTGCGCCAATGGAAATGCTCTCGGTTAGGTTGTACAGCACAGTCGCAAGGCGGGGCTTTGCGGCTTCCTCTTTCCCAAGGATCCATGGGGTGGTTTCATCAATGTATTTGTTGCAGCGTTTGAATAAGTTGATGATTTCCGTTAGGGCGTCTGCTACGCGCAGGTCATCCATTTTGGCGGTTACGGCGGCTACCGTCCCTGTTACGGTCTGTTTCAGATCTTCATCGACGTCTTCTGTAACGTTGGTGTTGCAGACTTCTCCGCCGAAGTATTTGTTGCTCATTGAGATGGTACGGTTTACCAGGTTGCCAAGTGTGTTTGCCAGATCGGAATTACGGCGCTCTGCCACAAGTTCCCAGGAAATCAGGCCATCGTTGTCAAACGGCATTTCATGGAGCAGGAAATAGCGCACGGCGTCCACGCCAAACACTTCCACCAATTCATCGGCATACAGCACATTCCCTCTGGATTTGCTCATTTTTCCGTCGCCTTGCAGCAGCCAGGGGTGGCCGAAAATCTGTTTTGGCAGGGGCAGATCTAAGGCCATTAAGAAAATCGGCCAGTAAATCGTATGGAAACGGATGATGTCTTTTCCAATTAAATGGAGATCGGCAGGCCAGTTTTTCTGGAATAATGCGCTGGAATCCCCGGCAGCGTCATAGCCGATTTTTGTAATATAGTTGGTCAGGGCGTCCAGCCAGACGTATACGACGTGTTTCGGATCGAAATCCACAGGAATCCCCCATTGGAAGGAAGTCCTAGAAACACAGAGATCCTGGAGCCCTGGCAGCAGGAAGTTGTTCATCATTTCGTTTTTGCGCGAAACTGGCTGGATAAACTCAGGATGGGTATTAATATGCTCGATCAGGCGATCGGCGTATTTGCTCATTTTAAAGAAGTAAGCTTCTTCCTGCGCTGGCTGGACGTCCCTGCCGCAGTCCGGGCATTTGCCGTCGATCAACTGGGATTCTGTCCAGAACGATTCGCAAGGAGTACAGTACAAGCCCTCATAAGAGCCTTTGTAAATATCCCCTTGGCGGTACAGCTTCTGGAATATTTTTGCTACCTGCTCTTCATGGTCTTTGTCTGTTGTGCGTACAAAGCTGTCATAAGAAGAATCCATCATATCCCAGATGTCTTTTACTGTCGCTGCAACTTTGTCTACGTATTCTTGGGGCGTAACCCCTGCTTCTTCTGCTTTGATTTGGATTTTCTGCCCATGCTCGTCCGTCCCGGTCTGGAAATAAACGTCGTATCCTTCCTGGCGTTTGAAACGGGCGATGCTGTCTGCCAATACAATTTCATACGTATTCCCAATATGTGGTTTGCCAGATGTATAGGCAATGGCGGTTGTCATATAGTATTTCCCTTTTTTGCATTCTGTGCACATAAGATAAACCTCCTGAAAAATATAATTTGCTGTTTTGGCTGTATGGCATTGATAAAAGTGTGCGCCAGGGCGCATTATTGTTTTTGCTCAGATAAAAAACCGCCTTCTATAAAAATATAGAAGGCGGTTCATACCCGCGGTACCACTTCTGTTCGCCTGCCTGTTCCAAGGCTGGCCTCAATGGGTGCATGGAACGATCCAAGTATGGATTGTACCGTATACCCCCCTTCGCTGTAACAGGCGAACCTGTCATTGCTTATCTGCACGGCTGTAACCTGCAGTTGGGCAATGCCACTCCAAAGCCATCTTCTGCATAATCTCCTGGATCCCTTTTCACCAGCCGGGACTCTCTTTGCCATTCTTTTATGCATACTCTCTTTTTCCTAGTGTTTCTCAATTGTCTGCCCGTACGACTACTTGTTGATAAAGACTATCATAGAACGTATGGAAAGTCAAGGTTCTTCTATTCTTCTTCGTCTGGTTCAATGGAAACTGCAGGCGCAGCCTCTTGGGTAACATTCTCTTCCGGCGCGGCTTCTGCATTCTCCGCCATATCTTCTTCTAAAATAGAATCGCATTTTGAGCCGCATTTTTTACAGAACATGGAATCTTGATCTAACAGCGTCCCGCAGGACAGGCATTTCTTCCGTCCTTTTCGCTTAGCGATTTCGATTTCCAGTTTTTGGATATCCTGCAATGCTTCTTGGATAAGGGCGATTTCATCGAAAAGAGGATCTTCATCCTCTTCGTGGAGTTCATAATATTTCTTCCCGATTTCTAGATATTGTTTCTGGATAAAGTCTTCTTTTTTACGTAAATCCATATTCAGCCTTGCAAGGTCTGCGATTTCTTTTGCTTTTTGAGATACGTCTTTGCTGGTTTCTGTCAGTGTTTCGCCTAACTTTGTAAAAAATGCCATATTGTTCCCTCCTTCAAAGTAGCGTCAATGCGCCGCATGTATGGGATTGACACGCCATAAATGCCCATACAATAGAACGCTTCCATGGTGAGATTATATCACCAATCTATGCTTCTAGCAAGGAGTTTGCGGCATTTTGCATGAAATTGCCTTGCAGTTTGAATGAGGACGGCACAGTTAAAATTTGAAGCGTTAATCCAGGCGGACAGTTAGAATAGGATTTGGATTTCCGTTCCTTCCCCAGGCTCGCTTTTTAGCGTCAGTTCGGCATGGTGTTGGGTGACGATGTGTTTTACGATAGCTAAGCCAAGGCCAGTCCCGCCGCTTTGGCGGGAACGGCTTTTATCCACACGGTAAAAGCGTTCAAACACCCGCTGCTGATGTTTTTTTGGGATCCCAATCCCGGTGTCCTTGACAGACAGTAGGGTATGGCCGCATGTTGGCGTTACCGTGACGGTTACGCTCCCGCCGCAGCGGTTATAGCGTAAGGCATTGCTGCAAAGGTTGTAGAGCAAATCGTCCATCAGGCTTTTGTCTGCTGTAATAAAGCATGGCTCTCCACAAAGCTGAAGGCAGATATCTTTTTTGGATGCTTCTAATTCCATCATATCAAGGCAGCCTTGCGCCGCTTGGTATAAGTCTACCTGTTCGAAATCCAATTCCGTTTCGGTTGCGTCTAGTTCGGAAAGCTTTAGGATATCGTTGATTAGCGTGAGCAGGTAAATGGAGTTGGCATGGATTTCCATGGCGAAGCGTTGGGTGTCCTGCCCGCTGGCCATTCCGCTGCCAATCAATTCGGCGTACCCAGAAATGGCTGTTAAGGGTGTTTTTAATTCATGGGATACATTAGCGGTAAATTCCTGGCGCATTTTTGCATGCTTTAGGATATCTGCATGTTGCTGCTGGATCGTCTGTAGGAAGGGGATGATTTCTTCGTATATATCATCTGGGCTTGCCCTGTCTGGGTTTGCCGCTAACGTTTCTAGAGGGGAGAGCAGGCGGCGGGCAAGGAAGTGGGAGAGTATGCTACAAAAAAATAGGATGAAGAGGGACAATGCCGCCACAAGGAAGACGGTGTGCGTAAGGATTTGGTATATGTTCCCAGAATCTTTTCCGACACGCAGCACCATGTTGTTTTCCAAACGCCTGGCATAATATAAGGTGTGCAAGGAACTCGTGGAAGATAAGCGGATAGCAGTACCATCCCCATACTGGAACGCCGCTTTTATTTCGCGGCGGTCTTTGTGGTTTTCCATGGTCTGGTTGTCTGCGCTGCTGTCAAACGCCACGCTCCCATCTGCACGGATCAGCGTGATCCGGATCCCATCCTGTACCAAATGCGCCTGGTATGGCTTTAAGGTCCAAAAGGGCTGTCCGAGGGATTGGATGGCATGGCTATAGGCTTTGATATCTTCAAAGACTTGTTTCTTAAATATATTGTAAAATAGCAGCATAGATATTGAGGCGGTAATAATTACAGCAATAGCAGAGACTGTAAGGAATTGTGTTTTGATCTTTTTTTTCATAATACCATCCTTTTGTTGCCATAGGCAAAAATGGTTGTCGTAGTTCCTAATGCCAAATAAAAGAGAAACGTTCTCTGCAACAGACGCGTTTATTCCATCCATACAAAAGCGGGCTCCAGATGCGGTCGCAAGTCGCCCGTCTTTTGTATGGATGTAACAACCGCTGTTCCTAGAGAATAAGTTTTGCAAACGCCAAAAATATTGTGATAGGAAAGGGGGACGATACTGTTATTATACCAAATGGAACGAAGTATTACCAGTGTGCCGATGTGCCGTTGTACTGCTCAAGCATGGGTTGCATGGTTTTCAATCGTGTAGATAGCGCCTTATGAGTTATGTTGGCACAGAAATCGCCTCTGTTTGTTCAATAGGCGTTTATAAAGGCGTATGGATTAATGAAAATATATAAAAGAGCGGGTAAAAATAAAGGATAACTATACAATTTATACAAAAGAGAAAAAAATAAAAAAAGAGTATTGACTTTTCCGGGATATGTTGATAGAATAACATCGTTGCTGGAACACATGAAGCAAAAACAGCAAATGCCCAGTTAGCTCAGTTGGTAGAGCAGAGGACTGAAAATCCTCGTGTCTC
>CAOKNO010000086.1 GCA_948470065.1 uncultured Eubacterium sp.
CCATCGACGGTATTAAGATCGGTAAGGAAATCGGCCTTGGCGGACGTATCAATACCGTGCTTCAGTCTGCATTCTTCAAATTAGCAGCGATTATCCCGGAAGAGCGGGCAATTGAACTGATGAAGGCTGCTGCAAAGGCAACGTATGGCAAGAAGGGCGATAAGATTGTACAGATGAACTACGATGCAATCGACGCTGGCGCTACAGGCGTTGTAAAGATTGACGTACCTGCAAGCTGGAAAGACGCACAGGATGAAAGCTTTGCACAAGTTGCAACTGGGGACAGGAAGGATGTCGTTGATTTCGTAAACGATATCCAGATCCCAGTAAACAGCCAGGAAGGAAATAAGATCCCGGTATCCGTTGTTAAGAAATATGAAAATGGGCAGACCCCGTCTGGTTCCGCAGCATTTGAAAAGCGCGGGATTGCAGTAGACGTTCCGGTATGGAACCCAGAAAACTGTATCCAGTGTAACATCTGCGCTTACGTATGTCCACATGCTGTTATCCGTCCAGTAGCTATGACAGAGGCAGAAGCAGCAAATGTCCCAGAAGGAATGCAGGCATTACCGATGACTGGTATGCCGGAATACAAGTTCAGCATGACGATTTCTGCACTTGACTGTACAGGGTGCGGTTCCTGTGCGAATGTCTGCCCAGGCAAGAAGGGCGAGAAGGCTCTGACCATGCAGAATTGTGAAGCCAATGTTGGCGAGCAGGCATTCTTCGACTATGGCCTGACCGTAGAGAAGAAGATTGACGTTGTTGAGAAATTCAAAGAAACCACGGTTAAGGGTTCCCAGTTCAAACAGCCGTTGCTTGAGTTCTCAGGCGCTTGCGGCGGATGCGGTGAAACTCCTTATGCAAAACTGATCACACAGTTGTTCGGCGACAGGATGTACATTGCAAATGCAACGGGATGTTCTTCTATCTGGGGGAACTCTTCACCATCCACACCGTATACCGTGGATGAAAGAGGACATGGCCCGGCTTGGTCCAACTCCTTGTTCGAGGATGCGGCAGAGTTTGGTTACGGTATGTTGCTGGCACAGAAGGCAATCCGTGGGAAATTAAAGACAAAGATCGAAGCATTAGTTGCAGAAGGCAAGAATGAAGACGTTAAAGCAGCAGGCCAGGAATGGCTGGATACGTATGGGATCGGCGCTGTTAACGGTACTGCAACCGATAAGTTAGTCGCTGCATTGGAAGCTTGCGGATGCGATGCTTCTAAGGAAATCCTTGCTGAGAAAGATTTCCTGGCTAAGAAATCACAGTGGATTTTCGGTGGCGACGGCTGGGCATACGATATCGGGTTCGGCGGCGTTGACCATGTATTGGCAAGCGGCCAGGATATCAACGTGATGGTATTCGATACCGAAGTATACTCCAACACAGGCGGACAGTCCTCTAAGGCTACGCCGACTGGTGCAATCGCACAGTTCGCAGCAGGCGGGAAAGAAGTGAAGAAGAAAGACCTTGCTTCTATCGCAATGAGCTACGGCTATGTATACGTTGCACAAATCGCTATGGGCGCTGATTATAACCAGTGTATCAAGGCAATTGCTGAAGCAGAAGCATATCCAGGGCCATCCTTGATTATCGCTTATGCTCCATGTATCAACCATGGGATTAAGATTGGTATGAGCAAGGCTCAGACAGAAGAGAAGAATGCGGTAGAAGCAGGATACTGGCACAATTTCCGTTTCAACCCAGAGTTGAAGAAGGAAGGCAAGGCAGCATTCTCCTTAGACAGCAAAGCGCCGACTGGAGATTACCAGGCATTCCTGAACGGCGAAGTCCGTTACAATGCACTTGCAAGGTTCAACCCAGAGAGGGCAAAGGAATTGTTTGCAGTATCAGAAGAACATGCAAAAGAGCGTTATGAATATCTGAACAAGCTGATTACCTTATATGGTGAGAAATAAGAAAGTAAAGAGAATTAAGTTCTAAAAAGAACCGAACCCCCGGGAAGGACAGGCTGACCGGGGGTTCTTGTTACTTTCAAAGGAAATGCGTGTTCTCTGAATATAAATGGGTGAACGGACGGCAGGGCTGGGGCGTCCGTCCCCACGCAAACGGGGCAAAGCTTCGGCGAACTAACTGCTAACTCCGGCTATTGCCCGGTAAACCGGGCATGATGGAAACTCAGGAGAGCCTTCGTTTCCAAAGCCTACGTAAGCAGTGGATTTCGCCTACGCAAAAAGCGCCCCTGAATTGTTTGCTTAGGGGATGGACGCCCCAGCCCTGCCTGTTTGTTAAAGGGATTATATGTGGGATGGAGTTAAGTAAGGGGTTGTGTGGTGTTGCGTTATGATGCAGGGGGAGTAGTGTTGTGTTAAGCATGTGGGGAGGTTGTGTAGTGTTGTGTTATACATGTAGAGGGTGCGTAAGGTTGAGTTATCATAGCAGGAGGGATTGTGGATGAAGAAGAAAATACTTTCGTGGATTGTTGTTGTGGGGTTGGTTTGCAGTATGGCAGGGGATCCGGTTTGCGCAGCTTCGTTTAATCATAGGGAGCGGCAGGAACTGGTTGGTCAGGAGGTTCAGAGGGAGACAGTTACCTGGATGATGGAGGAGCCAAGCGTTCTGGCTTCAAGGGCGGGAACTGCTAACAAGGATTTGAAGGAAGGGACTGGTGTTTCCAATATTGAAAGGGAAACAGGGAATCCTGAAAGAGAAGGGGAAATAGGGAATCCTGAAAGAGAAGGGGAAATAGGGAACCCTGAAAGAGAAGGGGAAATAGGGAACCCTGAAAGAGAAGGGGAAGAGGGGAATCCTGATAGAGAAGAAACAGGAGTTTCTCTGGATGGGGAAGATAGCAGCCAAGGACTCGAAGGAGACACTGGGGTTTCTGGTAAGGAAGCAGGAAGCGGGCAGAAAGATATTGAAGTGCCGATTGATGGCAGTACGTTTCCGGATCCTGAGTTTACGGCATTTATTCAGAAGGAGATTGATAGAGATGGGGATAAGGTGTTATCACAGGCGGAGATTATGTCTGTAACATCTTTGGATGTATCTGGAAAGGGGATTTTTGATTTAAGGGGGATTGAGGTTTTTACGGAACTTCAGGCTTTGGATTGCAGTGGGAATCATTTGGCGGCGCTTGATGTGTCTTCATTGGAGAAGCTGGAAACGTTGGTTTGTGAAGAGAATGTGGTTACGGCAGTTGCGGATGAAAACGGCTGTTTTCAGCTTCCGTTGGTTCTTACAGAGAATGAGGGTAGGATTCAGGATTTGCAGGGGGCTTTTCTAGAGCATGGTGTATTTACAGCAGACAAAGATCAGGTTTCTTATAAGTATGATGCGGGGCGGGGGTTCCAGGTTGCGGTATGCGTCCAGTTAGAGCGGGCGCGCCGGGATATTTCTAAGGCTTCCTTGGGGAAGATTACGGATGTAACGTATACTGGGGCGGCAATCCAGCCGCGTGTTTCTTTGACGTATGGCGGGGAAAAGATTCCGGAAACGGAATATACGGTGGTTTACCAGGATAATATCAATGCGGGCGTTGCTAAGATTGTAATTTCTGGGAAAAACAGCTACCAGGGGCAGAAGCAGGTTACATTCCGCATCTTGCCAAAGCAGATCAAAGGATGCGCGCTATCCAAGGTGAAGGATAAAACGTATACGGGAAAACAGGTGAAGCCTTCGGTTACATTGAAAGACGGTGTTCGGAAATTAAAAAAGGATCGGGATTACTCTATTTCTTATAAGAACAATAAGAAAATTGGGAAAGCGACGATCCAGGTAAAAGGGAAAGGGAATTACCAGGGAACGAAAAGCTGTACATTCAAGATCCTGCCCCAAAAAGTATCCTCTTTGAAACCTGCAAAAAAGACGTCTGGGAGCATTCAGTTAAAGTGGAAAAAGGTTTCTTCCGTTACGGGGTATCAGATTTACAGGTACAATACAAAGACGAAGAAATACAAAAAAATAAAAACGCTCAAAGGAAAGAAAACGACTTATACGGTTAAGAAGCTGTCGCCGTGCACAACGTACCGTTTTAAAGTGCGGGCATACAAAAAATTAGGGAAAAAAACGTATTATGGGGCATATTCCAAAGTACTGAAGGTTCAGACCAAGGTGCTGTCTCCAGATATGCAGGTAGTTTCGAACCGGATGGGGCAGGCGTCTGTAAGCTGGAATAAGGTGAAGAAGGCGAGTGGGCTGGAGCTTTCCTTCCGGAATGGGAACGGCGCTTACCAGAAGGTGTCGGATGTCACAAGGAACAGCGAGGGGAAGCTGTATATGTCCCAACTTCAGGTAGGCGCGACTTATACGTTCCGGATGAGGGCTTACCGTATGGTAAATGGAAAAAAGGAATACGGCGATTATACCATCAGGACGGCTGTAATCAGCGGCCAGGCTTCCGTTTTAAGCGGCGGGAATTATTCTCCTGGGAGCGTATATGGGCCTTCCTTGAGCCAGGGCGAGCTGAACCAGGTCAGGGAGAGGGTACAATTTTTCAAGGATCATTATATTGACGACAGCATGTCTGATTATATGAAAGTGAAAATAGCGCATGATTACTTAGTTTCTGTCTGCTCTTATGCGGCAAGCTGGGCGGTAAACCGAGCGAATACGGCTTGGGGCGCTTTGGTCTACGGGCAAGCGCAATGTTCCGGTTACGCCAGGGCGATGAAGGCGTTGTGTGATGGGATTGGGATTGGATGTTACTATGTCCATGCAGACGGCAATGCATCGAACCCCAGCCACCAGTGGAATACGGTGTGCGTGGATGGGAAATGGTATATTGTCGATGTGCAGTGCAACGACACTTCCGGTGGGTATTTTGCATTCCTGGTAAGCGATCAGACGTATAGCAGGATGTTCGGTTTAAGCTGGGACAGGAACAGCGTGCCCGCATGTCCAGAAGATTACCAGAGATATTATCTAAAAGGGCGGTTGTTTTGTGGACGTCCGAGAAATTATGTTTTATATAAGTAGCATTTACTCAATTGTGGTTTCTTGAAGGGCAATCAGAAATGGCAGGGAATTGGAATAGGAGGATCAGGTATGAAGAAGTGCAGGATAACCGTAATGCGCAAGGCAAATTACCAGGATTTGTCTGAAATGTATGAAAACCCGATAGGACATGCCTGCGATATGAGGGAAGGGCAGGTGTTTCTGGCAAATGGCTGGGAGAAGCCCGAAGGGATGTGTGGCAGCGCATGGGAGAGCATGTCGCCTTTTGTTATGACGTTGGCGTATGGCGGGGAAGATATTTATGATGGATGGATGAAAAATAAAAAGTCCGCCATGATTTCCTGCAACGACGGCTTCCGCCCGGTTAGCTTTTTGATTGAAGCATTGGAGGAAGACGCATGAAACCCTAAAAATCAGTGGACAAAAAAAGGCTGCTTGGTAAAAGAGCAGCCTTTTTTTGTTAGGCTTTAGCCTGTTTCACATTGTGTAGTTTCACAAAAGAGAAACGGAACTTTAGGGAACGAATAAACCACCTGCTATGCAGGTGAGTCAGCATTGCTTTAGCTTACAGCAAAAAAACTCCAATATTACAAAAATGTTGGTTCTCCAACCACATTTTGAATAAAGGAGTTTTGGCTCATGTGAGCAAATAAATGATAACATGAGAAGTTGATAAATGAAAGCTGAAAAAAGTAAAGATCACCACAGAAATAAATTTGCTATTGACAAATGGGAAAAAATACATATAATAGTTCTGTATCAAACAATTTGATATAGAACTATCGAATAGGGATTCCTGAACATGAGGCAGTCAATAAAATACGGGCCGATAAGGGGATACGGGCAGAAAAGGAAGGGTATGGAATGAAGCGGGAAGATACGTTGGGATTTATGATTAAGACATTGGATAATTTGTTTTTCCGGAATATTGTGGCATATGAAGCCAGCCTTGGGAACGATGAAGTTACGATTATGCACAATTGGATCTTGGGGTTTCTGTATCAAAATGCCGGGCGTGATATTTTCCAAAAAGATATTGAAACGGAATTTTCCATTGCAAGATCCACGGTCACTTGTATTGTAAAGCTGATGGAAAAGAAAGGTTATATCCAAAGGGCGCCGGTAGAATCGGATGCAAGGCTGAAAAAGCTTGTGCTGACGGAATGGGGCAGGCAGATCCATGAACAGCATGTGGATCACATTGGCAAGCTGGAAGCACGGTGCAGGCGTAATATTACACCGGAAGAGATGAAGGTATTTTTCAAGGTGGCGGGGACATTGAAACGGAACCTGGAAGAAGATATTGCAACGTCTTATTCCAAAAAGGAGGAGATTACATGGTAAAGACAATTTTAGGGCAAGTAAAGGAGTTTAAGAAGGATTCGCTCCTAACGCCGGTTTTTATGATTTTGGAAGTAATTCTGGAAATGGTAATTCCCCTGCTGATGGCGTCTATTATTGACGACGGCGTGGAACAGGGGGATATGGCGCATATTTACCAGGTAGGCGCAATTATGGTTGTAATCGCGGTGCTGGGGCTTTTGGCAGGGGCGATGGGCGCGAAATATGCGGCAAGCGCAGCGACAGGGTTGGCAAGGAATCTAAGGGGCACGATGTTTGATAACATCCAGAACTTTTCGTTTGCGAATATTGATAAATTTTCCACGGCTGGGCTGGTGACGCGCCTGACCACGGATGTGACGAATATCCAGAATGCGTACCAGATGATTTTGAGGATGTGTGTCCGCGCGCCCTTTAGTATGGTGACGGCAATGATAATGGCTTTTTTAATCAATGCAAAATTAGCGAGCGTTTACTTTATTGCTGTGATTGGGCTGGGCGGATGCCTGTTTTTGATTATGGGGAAAGCAACGAGGTATTTTAAGCAGATTTTCCCCAAATACGACGACTTAAACGCCAGCGTGCAGGAAAATGTGTCTGCGATCCGCGTCGTAAAAGCGTACGTGCGGGAGGAATATGAGAATGAACGGTTTACGAAAGCGAGCGGCAATATTTGCAGGATGTTTACGAAAGCGGAGAATATCCTGACTTGGAACGCTCCTTTGATGCAGGTGACGGTCTACGGATGTATCCTTGCGATTAGCTGGTTGGGGGCGAAGATGATTGTGGCCGACGCGCTGACGACTGGCCAGCTTATGAGCCTGCTGGCATATTGTATGAATATCTTAATGAGCCTGATGATGCTTTCTATGATTTTTGTTATGGTGACAATGAGCACGGCGAGCGCAGAACGTATTGCAGAAGTAATCCATGAGAAGAGCAGCTTGACGAACCCCGAGGATCCTAAAACAGAAGTAACGGATGGAAGAATTTCGTTTGAGCACGTAAGCTTTTCCTATCATGAAAATAGTGAAGAGCCTGTGCTAAAAGACGTCAATTTAGAAATCCATGCAGGGGAAACCATAGGGATTATCGGAGGGACCGGGAGTGCGAAGACCAGCCTGGTAAGCTTAATCAGCCGCCTGTATGACGTTACAGAGGGGAGCGTGTCTGTGGGCGGCGTTAACGTAAAGGAATACGATATGGAGGCGCTGCGTGACCAGGTATCGGTCGTACTTCAGAAAAACGTGCTGTTTTCTGGCACAATCCTGGAAAACCTGCGTTGGGGCGATAAGAACGCTACCATAGAAGAATGCGTGGAGGCTTGTAAAATGGCGTGCGCCGATGAATTTATCGAGCGTTTCCCGGACAAGTACGATACATACATAGAACAAGGCGGAAGCAATGTGTCCGGCGGGCAGAAGCAGAGGCTCTGCATTGCCAGGGCGTTGCTGAAAAAGCCGAAGATTTTAATTCTGGATGATTCTACCAGCGCTGTTGATACTGCGACCGATAGTAAAATCCGTAAGGCATTTGCTACCAAGATACCAGATACGACGAAGCTTATTATCGCGCAGCGCATTTCCAGCGTGCAGAATGCAGACCGGATTATTGTGATGGACGACGGAAGGGTCGCCGGTTTTGGGACGCATGAAGAGCTGCTAGGGCACAGTGATATCTACCGTGACGTCTATGAGTCCCAGACAGGCGGCGGTGGAGATTTTGATACAGAAGGAGGCGGTAAGTAATGGCAGAAGGTAAGGATAGGATGGGACGGACCAAGGGAGCCATAGGGCAGGAAGAAGGAAAAAAGGGCAAAAGGCCAAAGCGCCAGATGAAACATCCTGGAAAGTTATTTGCCCGGCTGATGAGGTATATCCTGGTAAATTATAAAATACATATCCTGGCGGTTGTGGTTGGGATTTTTGTCGGCGTTCTTGCCAATGTGCAGGGTACGTTATTTATGCAGACTTTGATTGACGTCTATATCTTGCCAATGATTGGCGCAAAGCATCCGGATTTCGCACCGCTTGCAGCGGCAATTTTCCGGGTGGGGCTGATATATGGGATTGGCGCGTGTTCTACCTGGATGTATAACCGGGTCATGGTCAAAGTTACCCAAGGAACCTTGCAGAATCTCAGGGACGATCTGTTTACCCATATGGAAAGCCTGCCCATCCAGTATTTTGACACGCATGCCCATGGGGACATTATGTCTGTTTATACGAATGATATTGATACGCTGCGGCAGATGATTAGCCAGAGCATGCCCCAGCTTCTATCCAGTGTCATTATGGTTGTGAGCATTTTAATCAGTATGCTGGTATTAAGCGTCCCTCTGACCGTTGTGACGCTTTTGATGGTCGGTATTATGCTGTTTGCTACAAAGACGTTTGCTGGGAAAAGCGGTAAATATTTTATTGAGCAGCAGAAGGATATCGGGAAGGTCAATGGATATATTGAGGAGATGATGGAAGGACAGAAGGTAGTAAAGGTTTTTTGCCACGAGGAAGAGAGCAAAGCGCGTTTTCGTGAATTAAACGAGGAATTGTTTGTAAGTGCAAACAATGCCAACAAATTTGCCAATATGTTAGGACCGGTGAACGGCCAGCTTGGAAACCTAAGCTATGTGATCTGTGCCATTGCAGGCGGTGTTTTGGCGCTGAACAAAATAGGCGGGTTTACGTTAGGTGGGCTTGCCAGCTTTTTGACCTTCAACCGCAGCTTTAACATGCCGATCAGCCAGGTAAGCCAACAGCTTAATAGCGTAGTGATGGCAATGGCAGGCGCAGAGCGTGTGTTTGCCTTGCTCGACGAACAGCCGGAAACGGATGATGGCTACGTAACGCTGGTCAATGCGAAGCGGGAGGGGGGAACGCTTGTAGAATCTGAGCAGCGTACCGGGCTGTGGGCTTGGAAGCATTTCCACCAGGCGCAAGGGACGACGGATTATATTGAGCTGACAGGGGATGTAGTGTTTGACGGCGTTGATTTTGGCTACCAGCCAGATAAGATTGTGCTCCACGATGTGAAAATGTACGCCAATGCGGGGCAGAAGATCGCTTTTGTAGGTTCGACTGGGGCAGGTAAGACGACGATTACAAACTTAATCAACCGTTTTTACGATATCCAGGATGGGAAAATCCGTTACGATGGGATCAATGTGAATAAGATTAAGAAAGCAGATTTGCGGCGTTCCCTTGGGATCGTACTACAGGATACGCACTTGTTTACGGATACTCTGATGGAGAATATCCGTTATGGCAAGCTGGATGCGACAGACGAAGAAGTTAGAAAAGCGGCGAAGCTGGCGAATGCAGATTCCTTTATCCGCAGGCTGCCGGAAGGATACCACACGATGCTATCTGGGGACGGCGCGAATTTAAGCCAGGGGCAGCGGCAGCTTCTTGCCATCGCACGCGCCGCCATAGCAGATCCTCCGGTGCTGATTTTAGATGAAGCCACCAGTTCCATTGATACCAGGACGGAACGCCTGGTGCAGGACGGTATGGATAAGCTGATGAAGGGCAGGACGACGTTTGTAATTGCCCACAGGCTTTCTACTGTGAAAAACAGCGACTGCATTATGGTGCTCGAACAGGGCAGGGTGATCGAACGCGGGACGCATGAGGAACTGATTGCCCAGCAAGGGAAGTATTACCAGCTCTATACCGGGAAAACGCCTGGGCTGGCATAAGGGATAGCCCAGGCAGTATCTGTACGTGCCCATGCTTGGAGGCAGGGGAGTCCTTGCTTCTATGGAGCCAATCCTATGCCCTGCTGCTTGCGGCGGGGCTATGGCTTTACAAACATATCAGAAATCTGGTAGGTAGCCTTAGCTTTGGCCTCCACCGTTGTTTCGGCCACATTGCGCAATGGCTGATAGCTGAGATAGGCGCTTTGGTTCAGGTTCCCGATTACGAAAAGACCGTCTTCTGTTGCTCGGAAATCTTGGAGGTAGGAAATTTCTTCAAACGGATAATGTTCCCATTCCCCAGACGTAAGATCCATAGACACTACAGCGCAGCCATCATAGGTATTTAGGTTATTTAAGGATACTTCATAAAGCTTTCCGCCTGTTATTTGAAGGGGGGTTGAGCCGTAACTGCCAACGGCATGGTAAGGGCAATCTAGGACGCCTAATTTCTGGAGGCTGTCATCGTACAAATGGAAATACGTCGTGCCGCGGCCATAATTGGCGCTGTCGATAACGCCGACGGCATAAGGGGTATTGGGCATCTGGTTTCCCTTACCTGTACAGCCGCTGAAAAGGATTAGGCATGTAAAAAATGCCAAGAATCGCAAGGCGGTATGTTTTTTTATATTTAAAAATAGCTGAATGAGTAAAAAAATATTTAATAATTGTTATCATATAAATCATATACATAAAGAACGCTGTTGTCAATAATATATAAAATATTAAAAAATGAAAAAGGAGATAGAGAGAGAATGCTTAGCGAATAAAAATGTATATCATAAGGTAGGCAAAGTGACGGAAGCCCAGATAGAACCATCCATGTTTTATCGGTATTACTAAATTAATACGGAAAAGGTGTAAAACAAAGAAAATCGCATTGACATAATTCCAAATATTTTATATGATATGTTTAAGCAGAAGGGGAGTGGAACAAGTTGTCATTGCATAAAGCATAATGAAGTGCTCAGATGGCAATTTGCCACAAGAGCAACGATGCGGTTAGGAGGAAAAATTGAGTAAAAAAGAAGATTTTGCATTAAGTAAGCGTGAGTTGGATGTTATGAACGTACTTTGGTCTGTCAAGGAACCGATGATTGCATCTGAGATTCCAAAGAATAAGCCGGATCTCAGCATTAACACGGTGCAGGCGGTTCTGAAGAAGCTGATGCAGAAGGGATTTGTAAGGGTGGAGAAGATTGTCCACAGCGGGACGGTATTGACTAGGAGTTATTCTGCGTCCGTTTCAGCGGAGGAATATGCGGTAGGATACGTGAAATGTGAGATTTTCCCATTTGGTAAGATTGTGTCGAAGGCAGGGCTTGTCGATCATCTGTTTGATATTGAGGAAGACAAGGAAGGCTTGGTGAAAGAATTGGAGAGGATTATAGAAGAAAGGAAAAAGAAGGAATAAGGAATCAGGACACCAAGGAGGAGGGGCGATGGTAGTTTCACATTCATCCATTCTTATCTGCCTGGTAAGCAGTTCTTTTCTTATTTTGCTTACCTGGCTGGTATTGAGGAAGGGCGCCTTAATGGGTTATATAGGGAAGTACGTTTGGATTGTATTTCTATGCATAGCAGTCCGGATGCTGGTTCCTGTGGAATTTCGGTTTACGATTTCGGTTTACAGCAGATATGTTATGACTCGCTTCCAGAATCTTATGAATTTCAGGTTTGGTATTGGAGGGGACAGAGTGGCCGTCAGCCAAATCATTCTGCATATCTGGATGGCAGGCGCTATGGTAAGGTTCTTGTTGCAGATGGCAAAATATTCCATGTTTTCCTACATGGCTAGGAAATACCCAGCATATGCAGGATTTGCGGGGCAGGATGTGGACGGTATTGTCCATGACATCAATAAGGAACATGGAAGAGGGACGGCATTTGAGATCAAGCTTGTGCCATGGATGGAGACTCCGGCGGTATTTGGGGTGGTGCGTCCGAGGATCCTGATGCCGGCTATCCGGTATACAGAGGATGAATTGTACTATGTTTTGAAGCATGAGATGCTACATTACTACCATCATGATATACTGGTAAAGCTTTTATGTGAAATTTTTACCAGTATTTATTGGTGGAATCCAGGCGTGTACTGGTTGAAAAAACAGGTGACGCAAGTAATAGAGTTCAAAACAGACGCATCGCTGGCTTCTGGTTTGGACAGGCAAGGCGTTACAGAGTATATGATGTGTATTGTAAAGACCTTGAAAGAAAAACCAAAGGTAAAATTAGGGGCGCTCAGTTCATTTTTAGGACTAAAACAAGGTTCTTTGGCTCAGCGGTTTTATTTTATGGAGGATAATAGCTGGAACGGGAAGCGCAGCCATGGAGTTCTGGTTGCGGTAGTGTCAGTTGTACTGCTGTTTCTGTCGTTTTTATTTATTTTTGAACCAGCTTATAAAGTTTCTACTCCAAGGTCTTATGATTGTCCAACGCCAGAAACATCGTATTTGGTAGGGGGAGATGGTTGTTTTGAAGTATATCAAGATGGTGAATACATAGGTTACGTTCTTAAGATAACAGATGTGTTGACAGAGTTGAAGGTATATAGACATATGGAGGAGGGGGCAAATGAGAAATTTATGCAAAAGGATTATGGTTACACGTGGGCTTTTCTTATTCTTATTTTTAGGTATGCTATCCCAGGCTTTCGTAATGCCATTCTTTACGTTAGGGGATTTGTATGCGGCAGAAGCAGGCGCAGGTGAAATTATGCCGCTGGCAGATGAAATAGTATGGAAATATAAACATGAAAATGGCGTGTTCTATAAGCGGCAATATAACAAGACGAAGAAAGTATGGATTGGCAGTTGGATTAGGTGCTAAGGCGTATATGCTTATGGGATCATACGGTTGAAGGGGAGTAAGCTGGGATTAGGAACTGAAACAAATAAAATGTTACATAATATCGGTTGATTGATACCAGATAAGGATAGATTTTTTATAAAAAACGTATCTTGCAATTAA
>CAOKNO010000087.1 GCA_948470065.1 uncultured Eubacterium sp.
TTACTTTCTGCCTGATTTCTTCCTGCACGGAATCCGGCATTGCTGCTATATAGTGCGGCGGCAGCTTTGAAACTTCTGTGATTACCTCCTTTTCGTACCCATAAGTATTTTCAAAGTCACTTATGAATTTTTCTTTTGCCAATACTGCTTTTACCTTGTTTTCCTCACTGGCTAACTCCACCAGCCCGTCTAAGAACTCAATCAGCTCCCTCTTTGTAAAGCCCATCTGTAAATCCTCCTATCTCAAAACAAAAAGGCAGGACCAGATCAGCAATGCACAAACGGAATATCCGTTTTGAGAGCCAATTTAGTCCTACCTAAATCTTTGTTATTCTGTTTCACCTCGCATTTCATTAAAGCCATAGAATGACCGTATCAGTAATCGACCATTGTCTGACTTTCGTAATGTAGGTTTTCGATTTTGATCAGCGCTGTCCTAATCTTGACCTAAAATGGGCTTAAAATAATAGGACTAAATCAGTGCAAACCCTTGATTTTATTGGGTTTCTCTTAATTTAGTCCTATTATACCACCAGCATACCCCATCTGGTGCAGGACAGCGGAATAAGCCAGAGACAATAAGGCAACCCCTATTACCGCCCTTCCATAATTCGTTTTCCATATCCGGAAGGAAACAAAGGTAAAGATATAGAGCCATAAAATACAGAACACATACCAATTGCTGTTGCCAATGCTTTCCCAGCCAGCCAAGGAAAGCAATATCTTTTTCCATCCATAATGGGCGCCTGAAACATAGCGGTAAACCAAGAATAATCCCATGGCGCATTCGAACTGGAGCAGCACGTTCAAAACTCTTCGGACGGGTATCTGCTTTACATACGCCTGGCCTTCTTTTGGATCGATTCCATTACTCCGTATCCCGAATAGAACAAGAACATAACCACAACACACTGGCCCATCTGCCGTATCCACGCAACGGGACGATCCAAGTATGTATTGGAAAAATCAGTATATGTCCAAATATGTGTAAAAAATACCAGGACAAGGAAAAAGCCTTTGACGCTGTCTGTCATCCCAACCGACATGTAAGCCCTTGCCCCATCGTCCGTCTTCCTCAACCCTAAAACTGCCGCCAGAAAAAGAACCGCTAAAAAAAGTACCATACTGTTTCACCTCGTCCATAGCTTATTTTCTCCATTGTAACATATTATTAGGTACTTGCAAAACTCTCTTTCTGGAATCCGTGGACACAGCCATACGAATCGAACTGCAACGCAAAATGACACGAGGCTGCTGCAGCTTTTTGCTACAACAGCCCCGTGTTGTGTTCCAATCCTTGCGCTATGTTATCCTGCCTTCTCCTGTCTTTAGAGGTTCACGCTTTATTTGATTTTCACACTCTTTTTCTGCCCCTTGGATTTCAAAAGCTTCTGATACGATTTCAGCTTGTTCTTTGGGACTTTGATCGTTGCGTTCTTGTGGATATTCTTGAACGCGTTCTTTCCAACAGACTTCAGGCTCTTCGTCTTAATATTGATGCTCTTAAGCTTCTTGCAATTGTAGAATGCCTTCTCGCCAATCTTTGTGGCATTTGCGCCAATGGTTGCGCTTGTAACCTTGCTATATCCAGAGAAAGCGCTCTTCCCAATTTCTGTAACCTTGAACTTCTTGCCACCAATCTTTACTGTATCGGCGATACTGATTTTCTTCAGGCTCTTCTTTGAAGCGCTGCTGCCTGTCACGGCTACCGTACCCTTGCCGCTTGTCTTAGCGTTTGTAATCTTATACTTATAGCCGCCTACTTTATAAGAAGCGCCCTTCTTTACCGTAATCTGGAAGCTCTTGGTTACGCTTCCGGTATAATCCCCTTTTCCAGCAATCTTCACCTTCGCCGTACCAATATTCTTATTGCTGCTGTAGCTTACGGTGTAATCCTTGTCTTTTGCAAGCTTCTTGCCATTGTAAGTTACGGTAACAGATGGCTTAATGGATTTCCCATTGTAATATTTCGTGCTGATCTTACTTACCGTAGCTTTCGAAATATCAACCTTCTGCGGCTGTACTGGCTTGAGTGATGCATATTTCGCTTCTGCGTCGGTCAATACCTTGTAATTCGTTACCTGTGTCTTTTGGTCGCTGGTCAAGGCATTATATGCCGCGCGTGCCGCGTCAATCCTTGCTTTACATTCCGCATTGTATGCTACCGTGCCGATAGCATTAATCTTGGCAATCACGTTATTTATTTTATCAGCGTCTGCTTTCAGGGACGCATATTTCGCTTCTGCGTCGGTCAATGCCTTGTAATTCGTTACCAATGCCTTCTGAGCGTCAGACAATGCATTGTACGCTGCGCGTGCCGCGTCAATCTTCGCTTTACATTCTGCATTGTACGCTACCGTGCCGATGGCGTCGATTTTACTAGACACATCCTTCACGGCTGCATCCTCACCAGACCCACCTTCTTCTGCATCCAGCAATAAACGGTAATTACTTACTTCTGCCTTCTGGATCCGTAACAGCGCGTCATAAGCCGCCCGTGCGTCAGCTACTGCCTTTTTCTTTGCATCATCCGTCTGTGCATCGCCAATCTTGTTAATCAATGCAATAACCGGAGCCGCCGCATCCTCGTTCAGCTTCTTGTAGCTTGCTTCTGCTGCTGTCAGGACATTGTAATTCGTAACCTTTGCTTTCAATTCATCGCTCAATGACTCATATGCCATCCGCGCATCGTAAATGGCTTTCCTACATGCAATGGAGCTTTCCACAGTCCCAATCTTTCCAATCATCCTCTGGACATTGGCTGCAACGCTGTCTTTATCCAACATTACCTTCCAACGGTAAACGCCAATGGACTTGACGGTACTTGGCTCACTCCGCACGGTCATCAATAGACGGATGGCCTTTGTCGTGATTTCTTCCAGGTCAATGACATTATACTGATCGTTTTTATCCGCCACGCCTTCATACTCCGTCAGCATCGTAGCATCCTTCCATGCGCCGCTTTCATCCTGATACTGAACCTTCAGCGTAGCAGGGGATCTGTCCCAATCATGGTTATCATACCAGTAAATCTGCATCTGCTTCGTCGTAATCGGCTCGTCCCATTCATACATCAGCCAATGCTCGCTGCCAGGCTCGGATTCCCAGTTGCTCCAGCCCAATCCATTCCCCATACTAGAAGAGGTTGGCTCCCAGTTCGTCTTAACGCCTTCGATACGTGCGCCGCTGTAAATTTTATCGGAAGTTACCTTTGCATCGTAAGCAGCGTCGTCTGCTGTACCAGATACTGCCTCCTGCTTTGCTTCATCGGCCTGCGTCCAGATCAGCATCTTACTAGAACTATTCTTCACTTGACCTTCTATATAATCTGCATCATCGCCGCGGTTGTTCCATGCATAATATGGAATCGCCTGGATCTCGATTGGCAGCAGATCGCCATATAGGTTATACCTTGCCTCACCAGTAATCTCTACAACGCCTTTTAATAAATCCTTGTTATAAGTAGCTTTTAATTTCGCGTCCCTTGGGATCACGATATCCAATGGGTTAAAGTTCTCAATATCGCTGTTCAACTGTGCGTTCCCTGCTTTTTCCATACAATACACAATCGGTCCTCTTTGGAGCGCAATCCTGCCTTCGTTTGCTACAACCTTTGGATGGGCTTCTGTCTTGCGGATCTCCATCGGCATGTCAATCGTTACAACGTCACCCTTTGCCCATGTCCTGGTAATCGTCGCATAGCCTTTTGCTACGGATGCGTCAACTGCCGTACCGTTTACTTTAATCGTAACATTTTTGTTGTCCTGTTCCTGTACCCATCCTGGGATACGTACTTTCATCGTAAACGCTTTGGACTGTTCCGGGGTAACGGTCAGCTTCACAGCGCCGTCCCATGGGTAATCCGTTTCCTGCTTCAAGGTAACAGGGGTGTTGTCCACCGTCACATTCCCAGTGCTGCCTACGTACATATTGATAAATAAATTGTCGTTATGTACGGTGTACATATAACCGCCTAAGGATGCAATCGTACGCATTAAGTTTGGCGGGCAGCATGCACAATTGAACCATTCAGAACGGCGGTTCCCGCTGGCTACCTGGAGCAATGTACTATAGAAATAAAGGTTCCCATCCAGGTTCGTGCCTACTAGGATCGAATTGTACAAGTTACGTTCTACCATATCCGCATACTTGCCGTCTTCATGGAGCAGGTTCATCCTCTGGTTCCAGTTTGCCGCTGCAATCGCTGCGCAGATCTCGCAGTAAGACTGATCGTTCGGCAAATCATAATCATCACCGTAGCCTTCTGACTCACTCGTTTGTGTAGTCGTCCCAATCCCGCCTGTGATGTATGTCTTACGTTCGGAAACTGCTTCCCAGATTGTATCCAAGCTGTTCAGGTATGCAATCTTGGTCGGGTTGGTATCCTCTAACAATGTAGCCACGTCTGCCGCGCCAGTATAGAAATAATTGGCGCGTACGGAATGGCCGACTGCATTTTCCGCCTGTGCAAAAGGAGTCTTATCCTGGGAATAATTGCCGCCAGAATAGCCGCTTTCCCTTAAACTGCTGTTTTCACCGCGTCGGTCAATCAACGTCTGTGCCGTATCAAAATACTTCTGCCCTGCGCCTTCTCCCTCGTACTGTTCCACCAGCCTGCCGAATTTTACAATCGCAAGCTCGATTTCCTCATGGCCAGGGACCTCATGGCGCGTACCATTTGGACCAAAAAGCGCTACGATATGGTCTGCAAAACGCTTCCCTGCCACATACAGTCTGTAATCCGGGCTATTAATCCCTTCCCGGTAACGGGTATAAGCAACGACAGACTCTAAGAAATGGCCTGCATTGTACATTTCATGGTTTGCAAAATAACGCCAACGGTGCGTTCCCGGGCCTCCGCCCCCACGATCTCTCCATGACGGCTCTCGTAAGGTAAAGAACGTATCAATATAGCCGTCTGCATACTGTACCTTTTCAATCTTTTCAATCCAACGATCTATGGTATCCTGCAATTTCTTGCGCTGTTGTACGATCGCATCCCCGGTTTCGTGCTGGGTCGCGGAAAGCGTATAGGAAATCGCTTCAATACTCTTATAGATATCGGAATCCTGGAATACAAAGCCTTCGAAACCATTGTAGGATTCCCCGTTTAATTTCTTAATGGCATTGTCAAAGTTCGGTTCCCCGCCCTTTGCCTTCCCAATCTCTTCAATCGCCTTATTCAGGGAAACCATAGCGTTTGTATCCTGCTTCGGCGCCCAGAAATCATCTTCCAACTGAACATTTTCAAACGTCACGCTGCTGTTGGAGGACGCTGTATTTGCCGGGTTGGATACTGCGATTTCTGCAGTTGCTTCGTATGTCTTCCCACCATAAGCAGCAGTACCTTTCACCGTAAAGGTCTTGCCTGCCTGGTCTGCCGCATACTTCGCTGCCGGCACTTCTTCCCAGGTCACTGGGATTAAGCTATCGTTAAATTCCTCTGCAAAGTCAAAATCCGGGCGGTTTGCACTCTTCGCCGACGGAGTCGCTTCGTCAAATTTTAAGCCCTTAGCCACAACGGAATCCGGAAGGATTGGGGCAACGCCTGCCGCTGTCGCCGTCTTGTAAGTGTCAATGCCTGCAATCCCTTCCACCTGGATCGCAAGGGACGCTTCCTTTGAAACGCCATCCTTGGTAACCGTAAGCTTTAACGTTGCGTTACCAGGCTTCAAAGCTTTCACGGATACCTTACCCGTATTTGCATTTCCCTGGATTGCGGCTACATCGGAAGGGCTGATGGTCCATGCAAACGACGCGCCCTCTGCCATTGCTTCTGGGACTGCCGTGCCCGTATACTCAGCCTCTGCCTCAACTGCAAGGCTGCCTGCCCCAGAAATCTTAGCGCCGAGCAGCTTGTCCGAAACCATGCTGCCATAAGCTTCCCATTCGCTGATTCCAAAGCCGTTTGAAACAGTTCCGCTACGTTCTACAATCAGGCGCAGGCTTGTCGTTTCAATCTCTTGTTCAAAATCCACAACGTTCCAAACACCGTCGGCGCCATTAATCCCGCCATGTGCAAGGCCTACGTCTTTAATCCTCTGCCACTCCCCAGTTTCATCCAGATATTCCACGTATGCGCTCTTGGGGAATGTAACGCCGCCCTCTGATTCCTGTTGCGCGTTATCCGCCCACCACATAACGCTCATGCCTTTTAATACGTGCTGCGTCTCCCAGGTCAGGGTAACCGACATCGGATAATTCGAGTCGTTCCCGCCCCACGAATTCCAGCCTTCCTCAGCAGCATTCGTGGTCAGCTTACCATCATTAATGGCTCCTGCCCCGCTCGCGTATGTGTTCGTATAACCTGCCTCTGCCTTCGCATCCAGCGCTACGTTATCGCCCCAGTTTTCTGTACCTTCAATGGTTCCTCTCGCCGCTGCATTTGTTTTTTGTTTCTCTTCCGAATCATCTACCTGTGCAGCATCCTGCACCACATCTACTTCATCCGTTGTTTCTGTGCCTTCCACAGCTTCCGCCGTATGGATACCCTGTGCCTGCAGCGTGGTTGCCGGTACAACAGAACATACCATAGCAAGGCTCAAAAACAAAGCCAAAACCTTTCGTTTCATTTTGTTTCCTCCCTATTTCCATGTTGCTCCAAAGAACCAGGGGAGCGCCCCCGTTTTTTGGACGTGTGTATTGCGCAGCCTGTAACAGCATATAGATCCAGGCTGTTACAACGTAATCCCACAAGACCTCCTTTCCCTTTTTCATATAGTTAGGCGATTGCAAAACTCCCTTTCTAGAAACAGCGGATGTACAATCTGTACAAAAAAAGGGCGACTTGCGACGGCATCTGGAGCCCGCTTTTGTATGAATTGGACAGACGCGTCTGTCCCAGAGAGGGTTTCGCAATTACCTATTTCATATAATTCCATTATGGAAGAACGTTGCTATGGAAAAAAGAAGATTATTTTCTTCTTAGGATAATATTTTAAACTATGTTACGAAACATCTCGTTCAAATACTATTACCCAGCAATTTTACCTGTTTGGCTTTTTTCGCTTCCCGTTCCAAAATCTTTACAATGCTTGAAGGCTCCTTCAATATCTCATCAATATCATCTGATTCAATAAAAACAATGCATAAATTCATCTCACACATAATGGTATCTGCATATTCTTTTGCTGGTGTGGCTGCCTTTCCAGTCGTAAGTATCACGATCACATTTGTTTTCAACACATGGGATAAGCCAACTTCTTTTGCAACTTGATCTAGCGATACCTTTGGTGAGTTTTTACATTGCACCTGCCACCTGGAATAATTAAGCCTTGTCGTATCAAAC
Organism: uncultured Eubacterium sp.; assembly: GCA_948470065.1. Lineage (GTDB taxonomy): Bacteria > Bacillota > Clostridia > Lachnospirales > Lachnospiraceae > Petralouisia. Next base: position 7,289 of record CAOKNO010000087.1, read on the forward strand.
AAGACGTCCACTTCCGCACCACCCGTCTGACTTCCTTTCACACGAGTTCCAGCAAAATCCAAATTAACAATACGCATCATTTTTATTGCAAATGCCTCTAACGCAAGCCCTTTCTTATGTGTATCTGAAGAATCAATTTCCATCCTCAATTCAATTAAACTCTTTTGGCAATATGGAATCACTTCTACTCCTGCCAAAACCTGTATCTGCCCTAAAATAGATGCTTGTACCTGCTCCTTTACCGCATCCGCTATTTTTACCTCAGGCGCATTTCCACCATGTGAACTGAGCGATGGTTTTTTCTCTATTAATCCTTTCTCAACCAATGGATTAATAATTTGCGCCGAAAATTGTTTCCCTGGAAATATTACATTAAAAGAGATTTCAGCCAAATCCCTTATCTTTGCCGCATTTTGATATCCATCTGCATCTGCATTGCAAAGAGCACGAAGAAAGACGATCTGTGTGACTGATAACCCTTTCAAAATCTCAACTTGATCGTTCTCTACTCCAGCCAAACAAGTCAGTTTTGTCTCCTTTATCTCCCATCCATCCAACACATTTGCTTTTTCCAACCATTTTTTCATAGTTGCAACATGTTTATTGGTCTTTGATAATGGCTCGCATCCCATTAAATTCAATGTATCTGCCAGTCGTTCCAACGACGGTCTTTCCCCTCCTATACGTAACGTCCTTATTGCTTCAATAAACATCAATCCATTGAGATTTGTTAATATGTGCTTCGCCATCGTATCATATCGTTCCTCATCTGTAGACAGGGAAACCAATGTATTGCCAAAGCCACTTAAGTGCACCCCACCACCAGATTGTAGAATCCCATAGGCAACCATTGAATTTTTACAATTGGCCGCCATTGATACATTATCAAAATATTTTTTATCCAGTTCCTCTACAAGTTTCCTCGCATCCTTGCCTTCCAGACATAATGCCATCTGGAGCACCTCAGAAATATTGATTTTCTCTGGTGGAAAATCCACTCCATAAGGAAGTTTAAACTTTGGCATTCCTATTCCCCCTTAAAATATTGTTCCATGATTTCAATCGCTATCATATGAGCCATTTTAACTGGCACGGCGTTTCCAACTTGACGCCACTGTTCCCTAAAATCTCCACATAATTCATATCCATCATGAAATGTTTGGATTCTCTTTATCTCATTTATCCTTAAAAATCTATTCTTCCAATGAAATGGTCCCATGTTATTAGAAAAACTTGCCTGTATTGTCCAGGATGGCCTGTCAGGGGATAATTTCAGAAGAAACGACCAGTATCTTGATCTCCACTTAAAGATAGGGTTTGGATACCCACGTTCAGCCGTGAAGTACAAATAATTATCACCAGGCGGAACAAGCTTTAAAAGCTCCTTATGTTTTGAACCTGCCTGCATATCCTTATCCTCTGGAAGATCATAGTCAAGGTCACCTATGGCATCTTTGCATGTAACCCAAGGCTTTTTTCCTTCTATGTCCTTACCTTCTGATTTTTCAGGATTATAGTGGGTTTCTTTTGGAAAAACAAATTTCTTAGAAAAATCCTTGCAGACACCTACGCAAAAAAATCTTTCTCTTGTCTGCGGCACGCCATAATCAGCAGTATTTACTACCTTGTATGTAAGTTCATAGCCATATTCATCCGCTTTGCTTACCAGTAAATCAAACGCTGCTTTATGTGGTTTATACACAAAGCCAAATACATTCTCAAAAAGAAAGACTTTTGGGCGGATTTCACGTAAAGCCCTAAAATATTCATAAAGCGTAAATGAGTTCTCATCTTCCAATGCTCTTTTCTTCTCCGTCCTATAAAAACGTGATTTTGAATATGCCGGGCATGGTGGTCCGCCTACCAAAATATCAATATCAGAGTTTTTCATTCCTATTCTTGCTAATGATTCCTCATAATTAATATTACGGATATCATCACATACCACTAGCTTTCCTACTTTATTTTTTTCTAACGTATCACAAGCTGGCTTCCATACATCTGTTGAAAAACATATATCAAATCCAGCCTCTTTAAATCCACAGTCGATCCCACCGCCACCTGAAAAGATACTGAGCACATTCGGCATTATTCCAAACTCTCCTTTACATACGCAATCATTGCTTTCCCCATCAGACATGGCACAGCATTCCCAATCTGTTTCTGAACAGACCTTCTTGAACCACAGAATTTATAATTTCGTGGAAATGTCTGAATCGCAGCTATTTCTGGTATCCGCAGCCTTCTGTTCTCCCAGTGGAATGGTCCAACCCAGGGACCTGGCTGCGCACAAACGGTCCAAGATGGCTGATCGGGAGATAACTTCAACAAGAAATTCCAAAACCTTTTATCTGCAATAAACTTGGGGTTGGGATATCCAGCCCAGGCAGTCAATGCTTTATAATTCATCCCAGGTGGGACTTCACATAAATCATCGTAATAGGTTCCGCCTTCCGCCACTTCGTACTCTTCAAAAAACTCAGCCCCTCCAAAGCCTTCTATTGCTTCTCCAGCCGTGACATATGGCAACAACCCATATTCCCCACATATCGAAGGATCTGCATGTGTCTTTCGTGGTTCATCCGCTTTAAATACTCCTTTCGTCCCCAAAATAAAAAGCCTTTTTCTTTTCTGCGGCACCCCATATTCCAAAGCATTCGCCCTAACAATTTTGTACTTATACCCAATACCTTCTATAATCTCAATAAACCGATCCACAATCACTTTATTTGTAGGGTGCAGCAAACTTTCAACATTTTCAAAAAGAAAACCGTCAGGCTGAAGATCCATTAATACCCTAAGATATTCATTCACTAATGTTGCCCTTGGATCATCAATGCCCTTCCTTACCTCATTTGTCACCCAATATCCAGCTTTTGAAAACGATTGGCACGGCGCACCACCAATTACTATATACTTTTCCGGCTTTTTAACTTCCACAATTCTTTCAAATATACCACTTTCAATCTGATGAAGATCTCCTTTTATGATTTCTGTATCGCCAAAATATTCTGTATTTGCCTTTAGAGTTTCTATACAATCTTCATCAAAGTCAGTACTTAGAATTACTGGAACTCCAGCCATACAGCTTGCAATATCCAAACCACCTGCACCTGAAAATAAGCTCACCGCAACAATCTGATTGCCCATTCTTACTCTCCTTTTCTTTACTGGCGCTTTTATCGTTTCCTACCAAGGTATCTGCTTCTGGCAATTTCAATGATTACCCAAGATCCTTTCCTAATTATTCAATAAAATTTATTATACTCATTTTCCTATGAATAATCAAGGGCATACACAGAACTGTTGTTCCAAAGGAATTGCCATCCCCGCCCCTCTATGGTAAAATGTCAATGAAGGTTCTAGTCTGTTACGTTTTCAAAAAAGGAGGATATTATGCCAGGTGTAATTGATACGATTATTTTTGATTTGGATGGGACATTGTTAGATACGTTAACAGATTTGACAAACAGCGTGAACCACGCCATGGAGCGCTTCGGCTTCCCGAAGCATACGGAAGACGGCGTACGCCGGATGGTGGGGAACGGTGTTTCTGTGCTGATGGAACGGGCAATCCCGAACGGATGTGAAAACCCTGGATTTGACGAATGCCTAAAGGTATTCCGGGAGCATTATGAACTCCACAAGAAGGACTTCACGAAGCCCTTTCCAGGCGTTATGGGCTTTTTGGAAAAAGCTTCTTCCCAGGGATATAAGCTGGGCGTCGTTTCCAACAAGTTCGATTTGGCGGTAAAAGGATTGTGCCAGGATTACTTCGCTCCTTATATTACCGCAGCCATCGGGGAATCCGTCCAGATTGCACGCAAACCCGCCCCGGATACTGTATTTGCCGCAATGGAAGAGCTGCAGGTTACGCCAAGCCAATGCGTCTATGTCGGGGATTCCGACGTAGACATTGCCACGGCAAAGAACTCCGGGATCCCCTGCATCAGCGTAAGCTGGGGATTCCGAAGCCGCAAATTCCTGCAAGCGCATGGCGCAAGGTACATTGCAGGCAGTATGGCAGAACTGGAAGAGATTCTGGCAAGCTTCCAGCAGGACAGCCCGCAGGTATAAGCTTAAGCGCAGCCCCAGTGGATCCGTCTGGATCAATTCAGGCCCCGGAACCCCTTCCCAATAATCTCGCTGCTGTTGGTAATCATCATAAATGCGGACGGCTCGTTCACCTTAATAAAATTCCGAAGCTGCACGGCCTGCCCGCGTTTCATTACCGTAAGGATCACGTATTTCCGGTGGTGGGTAAACGTCCCCTCCGCCTTAAAAATCGTGGCGCTCCTGGTTAAGTTCTCATGGATAAATTCACAGATCAGATCCGGATCGTCGCAGACAATCGTAAAATATTTGCATAAGTTAATATTTTCAATGGCAGAGTCAATGACCAAAGACTTTGCCAAAAGGCCGCAGAACGAAAACAGCCCAGTCTGGATATCAAAGATAAAGCAGGCTGCAACGGTAATCAGCAGATCCACCAAGAACAAAGCCGTCCCAATGTTTACGGTACTGTGCTTTTTTAACACCATCGCCACAATATCCGTACCTCCGCCGCTTGCTCCAATATTGAACAAAATCGCAGAACTTACCGCAGGCAGCACAATCGCAAAAATCAATTCCAGGACGGGTTCTTGGGTCAATGGCTCTGAAATTGGGAACACACGCTCCATCCCGCTTAGCCCAAAGGAAATCAGGAAGCTGACATATACCGTCTTAATCCCAAAATCACGCCCCAAGGCCGCAAACCCAAGCGCCAGCAATGCCGTGTTGATGACAAAGTTGATGGTCCCCATCGAAAATGGAGTCACAGCGCTAACTACAACTGCAATCCCTGTAACCCCGCCAAATGAAAAATGATTGGGGAACTTGAAAAAATGCACCCCTATAATTAACAAAAACGCCGCAAGCGTGATCATAAAATATTCAAAAATAGTTACTTTTAATTTCCTTTGGTAAGCCTTAAACTTGCCCCCATCTGCCCTTTCCGGCTTGTTCCTTTCCATCCTTTGTATCCTCTTTTCCTAAAACATTTCTGTCTATTTCTACTTATCATCCTAACATATCTCCTATCACAGAAGCAATAGAAAATAGAAGCAAACAGCAACAAATATTACCGCACAGCAAGCGCGTTCTACTCTGAAAATTATCCCTTACCAGTCTCTTCCAAAAATAGTGCCAAAAAATTTTTATAATTTTACTAAAATTTTAGTGCATCCGTGCGCAAAATATATTATAATGGAAAACAAGGCGGGAAAACCAACCGAAAGGAGGCATCGAAGTAAACAACAGCGCAGCAATTCCAACAGGCAATGCCCTGCCTTTGCTGTAACGCCCGCATTCCATGAATAGGTAATTGCGAAACCCTCTCTGGGACAGACGCGTCTGTCCAATCCATACA
>CAOKNO010000088.1 GCA_948470065.1 uncultured Eubacterium sp.
GCAGACAAGGGAGCCTTGGAGGAACTGTACCAGTCCTGCCTGGAAGAAGAGAAGGGTGAATATACCGAGGAAAGCTGGAATGGTTTCCAGGCGGCAATGGGTGAAGCGAAAAAAGTCCTGGATGATGAAAAAGCCACGCAGGAAGAGGTAGAAAAAGCCTTTGGAAAATTAGAAGCGGCGTGCAATGCGCTGACAGCAAAGCCAGATGAAGCAGACAAGGGAGCCTTGGAGGAACTGTACCAGTCCTGCCTGGAAGAAGAGAAGGATGAATATACCAAGAAAAGCTGGAAAGATTTCCAGGCGGCAATGGGTGAAGCGAAAAAAGTCCTGGATGATGAAAAAGCTACACAGGAAGAAGTGGAAGAAGCATTTAGAAAATTAGAAGCAGCGTACAGTGCGTTGGCATTAAAGCCGGCTCCAAAAAAGGAACAGGTTATTGCATATACAAAGAAATACAGCAAACCTCTCAGCGCAAAATCTTTTAAATTAAAGGCAAAGGTGACGGTCGGAAATGGCGCGCTTACTTATGCTAGCTCCAATAAAAAAGTGGCGCAAGTGAAAAGAAACGGCACTGTGACAGTGAAAGGGATCGGGGTGTGCGTTATCACCGTGAAAGCGGCGGCTACCGATAATTTCAAAGAGAAAACAGTGAAAGTTTCGTTGACAGTCACCCCTGACAAAACGAAGATTAAGAAACTTGCCTTCGTAAAAGGTGGGAAACTGAAAGTAACCTGGGCAAAGGTTAAGGGCGTAACAGGCTATGATATCCAGTGTTTCCGGAAGAAGATCGTGAAAAAAGCATCTGTAAAATCTTTAGGAGCCGTTTCCATAACTTTGGCGGGGCTAAAAAAAGGCAAAATCTACCATGTGCGTGTACGCGCATATAAAAGAGTGAAAATAAATGGAAAATTTAAGAAACTCTATGGTGCATGGAGTACTTTAAAAAAGGTCAAATAATAAAGTGACGGAACCGAAGTTAATGGCAGGTTGTCTTCCATTATCGGAGAAGGTCTATTATAATCAAGGGACGTCCCAAAAAGCGCTTTTGGGACGTCCCTTTTTCCTCTAAGCGAAAATAAATGTGTGATTAGGCGGTGAGATTATACCGCAAAGAGCACATATAAATTCATGAAATTTGACACAAAAAAGTAGGTTTTACATGACCTGCAAGGTATTTAGCTAGTATCCAACTGTCAAACTCCCGAAACAAAAACGCTCTGCGGAGATAGCATTGAGGCTGAAAATCTTGCTTTGCCGGATTCTCTGTTTTCAAAAATTAAAACGTTATTTTGATTTTACCTGACAGAAGGAATGTTTTCTGGTATAATCCATTTACAGAAGACAGGCAGGGACGTCGAAGGATGCTATCCAAGATTTAGGGGTATGGAAAGCAAAGCATTTAGAGAGGAGTAAGAATATTATGAAAGATGTTGATATAGATAAGTTATTAGAAAAAGCGTTTGAAGAACTAGCAAAAATAGAATACGAACAACGCCCCACTGATTTACCACAGCATAAATTTTCCTTACGTTTCCACTGTAAAATGTACTGGTCGCTATGGAAAGCAAGGCGCAGAAAAGCAAAGAAGAGAAAGAAACTGATACTAGAAGACAGGGACAAGGCTCTGACCGTGTTATACCGCCCGCTCCAACATAAAAAACGTGTGGCGTTAGTTCTAGTCCTTCTGCTATTTACAGGAAGCGTAGCACTATCAGCAGATTCCGTATTCCATTTTATATTTGATCGAGCGATAAAACGCCAAAACGACCATATGGGAGCAGTATACCAGGAATGGGAAGAACACTCCCAAGAGGAATTTCAGAAATACGAAATAACAGATATACCAGATGGGTATTACTTGGAAGAAGAATATTACAATGAAAAATTCCAGGTATACCGACTGGTTTATAGGGATGAAAGTGGACATCTTTTATACTTAAACCAGAGTTGGCAAACAGATGGGATGATAGGAAATGTTACATCTGGAACAAAAAACGTGGAAGAGGTAAAGATAAAAGAGTATCCTGGATATTATGTGTCTGATGGTGATATTCATACTTTGGTATTTTCAGATGGCATTTATATATTGGAACTTAGTGGGAAACCATCTAAAACTAGATTGATTGAAATTGCAGAAAGCTTGAAGTTAAAAGGAAAATGATAATTTTTAGCACATTACCTGCTATAGTTAGGTTTTGCAGCTTAATATGTGTAATTGAGCATTTCTGGTGAACTATGCTTCTAGATTTAATTAAATCATTGGTGCTCAGACAGCATTTAAAAAAGTGTTATACTGAAAAAATGAAATAAAGATCTATTTATAGAAATATTTAATAACTATAACAATGAGAAGAACTTATTTCTTATTCTGATTAATGTATATCCTGAACATGGAGGAACAGTAAAGCGCTAAACCGAGAATAAAGAAAATATGCGGTATTATGCCAATAAAAATAGAAAATATTAGATTGTTTCATCACAATCTTAATTATTTCTTTGTTTTGTCTTTATTTAGTTCCATTTATGTTTGGGTAGATAGAATGATTTATCGTTGTGTTTCTAATATAAAAATTATAATTAGAACAATTTGACAAAAAGTATGATTGATTAAGTAATTTTTTTTTGTTTTATATTTTGAGGGTATATTTATCGTTTGATTGAAAAATATTCAGAAAGGAAAGATTTAAGCTATGAAAAGAAAGTTAATTGCAGCTTTGGTAGTGGCATTGTCATTTAGCCTTCCGAGTGTAAGTTATGCTGCTATGGATGGACAAGGAAACGTACAGAAGGAAAAATTTGTTGTTCAGAATGTAGCGAAAAGTGGAGGAGAAGGAATACAACCGTTTTATGACAAAACAATTAATATTAGCGCAGGATTAAAAATCAGTGGAAGCACAGCGTATGCGACAGCTAATGTTGTAGCAAAGAATGTATGCAATGTCAACATTGTAATGCGTTTGCAAAGAAAAGAAGGAAGTAGTTGGCATACCATTGTTTCCTGGGTCGGGGGATCCGATAAAGGTTATAAGACATTGGACAAAACCCACACGTTAACTACCAGAGGGACATACCGTGTCTATGCGATGTTCGATGTGGATGGAGAAAAATTAGAGTACGTAGGTAATACAGCTACCTATTAACCCCAGATGCGGTTACAATCCGTAACCTGTAATCCAGCTATACCACAAACTGCCACTATCTCTTGCTCGTGGCCGTTCCAAACCCTTATACAGCAAATGTTTGCAGATTATGGTTTGCTCACAGGATACAGGTTCTGATTATATCGCCTGAATCAGCTTCATTACCCGCAAAAACACAAACTAAGGGACTTTTGTCTGTCAGGAAACAGCCGTTGGAGGAGGGGGCAGGCTCTGGCAGGACATTCCAGGGCGCTTTTAGCGGCGGCGAAATCACCCGCTTAGTAAGGCTTATGCACGAAGGCTCTCCTGAGGGCATTAGCCGCACTTAGCGGGAAGTTTGACGACGCGTTGCCTTTGGTCCAGCCAGAGCCTGCCCCCTCCACCAGCGGTGTCCCCTGCCCTTCCCTCACGGAATGCCCCTACCCCCTCCCCCTCCAAACCTTCCCAACGAAAGGACGAACCCCATGAATTTAAAGAAACTCCCCCCTTTTTTCTTCCTACTCTTCACCCTATCCTCAATCCTCTTATTCCAATCCTGCGCTCCAAAAGAGCTTTATGATCTCGTACAAGAAGAGTATCCCCCAGACTCCATCACCCTAGAAGAAACCCCGCAATCTGCAGAAAGCGGAAAACCTGGCTCCGGCTCGCTAGAAACCTTCCCCATCGAGCAGATTTCCGAGGAAAAATATGCCTATCGCCAGTTAGCCCCTCCTACCCGCCAGATTTACGACGAAATGCTCACCGCCATCCTGCACCAGGAAGAAAAAATCCACCTGTCCACGACGGATCTAGAAGTAATGCAGGAAGCCTACGCAGCAATCTGCGCCGATTACGGCGGCCTATTCTGGGTAAACGGCTATGTCTATACCCAATATACCCAAGGCGAAGAACTAGTAAGCCTAGAGTTCTCCCCCAAATATACCATGGAAGAAGCCGAGCGCACCCAGGTTCAGGCACAGATTGACGAAGTGGCCGGGCAATGGCTAGAAGGGATTTCCATGCAGGATTCCAGCTATGATAAGATAAAGCACGTTTATGATCAGCTTGCCCAAAACGTAGAATACGTCCCAGGCGCACAAGACAGCCAGAATATCATCAGCGTATTCCTACGCAATCAGACCGTATGCCAGGGATACGCCTGTGCGGTCCAATACCTGTTAGAACGGCTAGGCATACAAAGCGTAATTGTGTCAGGTACTGCACGTGGGGAATCCCATGCCTGGAACCTGGTTGCCCTAGAAGACGGGTACTACTACATGGACGTCACCTGGGGAAATACAAAATACCTGGATAAAGAAGGCGGGGAAACGCCATATATTGATTATAAATACCTGGCCATGACGACGGATGAAATGGAGATCGAACATGTGCCGGACGGCGCGCTAGAACTGCCAGAGTGCACAGCCGTGGCGAATAATTATTTCCACAAGGAGGGAAACTATATCGTACAGTGGGAGCCAGATCGGATTGGGCAAAAGCTGGCGCAGGCATGGGAACAAGGAGAATCCATTACGCTGCGGTTTTCAGAGAAAGCGCTTATGGAACAGGTATTTCAATACTTCGTAACAGAGAGCCATGTGGCAGATTATTGCAACGGGCTTACAAAGATTAACTTTATACAAGACGATGAATGGAATGAAATAAGGTTCGTATTTATTTAAGGAACCCCATAGTGCTATGTTTTAGAAAATTTATGGAAAAGCCTTTTCAAATTGAAATGTTTATGCTAGTATTAAGTGGTATTCAAAACTATGTCCAATCATTTTGCATACTTAGAATAAGATTTTAAATATTGAATGCAGAAATAAGGAATACTATATGATAAAGCAGAAATATTTCGGAGGGTGCGCGGAAACAATGTAGGGAAGATTTCGCGGCTCCCCTCCTTGTGCAAAGAAATGCACAGAATGGAGGAAGGCATGAACTATAAGATTATTGTAGATAGTTGTGGGGATTTGACAGAGGAAATGAAAGCAGACGGTCATTTTGAATCTGTGCCGCTGGAAATTTCCGTGGATGGATATCAGATTGTAGATGATGAAACATTTGATCAGGCTGATTTTTTAAAACGGGTGAAGGAAAGCCCCAATTGCCCAAAATCTACCTGCCCTTCGCCGGAACGCTATATGAAAGCATTTGGGTGTAAAGCGGAGCATATTTATGTAGTGACGCTGTCTTCTCAGCTCAGCGGATCGTATAACAGCGCGGAATTGGGGAAGAAATTATGGATCGAAGAGCATGGGGCAAAATCAATCCATGTCTTTGATTCCAAGTCTGCTTCCGTAGGCGAAACCGTGCTTGCCTTAAAGATCCAGGAATACGAAGAAGCTGGGCTTGGGTTTGAAGAAGTGATCGCAAAAGTAAATGAGTTCCAGCAGGGGCTGAATACCTCTTTCGTCTTAGAAACCCTTGACACGCTGCGCAAAAATGGAAGGCTGAGCGGGCTGAAGGCATTCGTGGCCAATACGTTGAATATTAAGCCGGTTATGGCTGGGACAAGGGAAGGGACGATCTGCCAGATCGGGCAGGCGCGCGGAATTGCAAAGGCTGTCGACAAGATGGTGGAAGATATCATTGCAAAGACCAAAGATCCCAGGGAGAAAATCTTCGCGGTCGCCCACTGTAATTGCCCAAACCGGGCGGCGGAAATTGTTGAGAAAGTAAAAAAATCAGCATTGTTTAAGGATGTCTTTGTTGTAGACACGGCAGGGATTAGCAGTATGTATGCTAATGACGGCGGGATAATTGTCGTGGTTTAAGCCTTGGCCTGCCAATATGCCAAGGGCTGGCGGGACGTACCATCCATCCCAATGGATGGTTGGGTGGATGGCGCCGCCAGGCATGACTATGTGGTTGGCTGGCGGTATGTAGCTTTTTCCAATGCCGTCTGGATGGCCTGCAGCAGTACCATGGAGGTATATTGGTTGTCATCCCCATAGGAAATGTTTTCCAGCGACTGTTTTTCATAGATCTGCTGGCTTAAGTTGTCTAAGGCTGGCTGCATCAATGGGTACATGGCTGCCGTAGCCTCATCCAGGTTTACCAGGGAGATGGAATTGATGTGATTGTCATCCACGACCACTTCCACGTCGATGGCATTGTCGTTAAGCTGTATGGAGGAGGTGTATACCCCCGCCGTATACTGCATGGTTTCCTGTACCGGTTTGGATTTCTTATCCGGTAGGAACATAAAGACCAGCAATAGGATCAGCAGTATGCCCAGAACTGCAAAAATAGCGGTGTAGACCAGTTCTTTTAAATGAAGGACTACAATTTTGGTTTTTGAACTCACAGGACTCCTCCTGGACTGAACTTATCTTTGCTCTACTATATGGGAAGATGGAAAAAAATATACATAAAAAATTAAAAAAGCTATTGACAGGCGGGGAAAACTATAGTAGAATAGCATTGTTCAGCGGTGAGGGAAACTGCTAGAGCATAGACAGGCAGATATAGTATATCGGTAGTACATCAGCTTCCCAAGCTGAGGGGGTGGGTTCGACTCCCATTATCTGCTTTTTAATATTGTTAGGCGTTATCCGCAAGGAGCGTTTGTACAAGGGTTTCCATAAGTTTTATGGAAGCTTTTTTGTTTCATAGGAAAGTGCGTCCTATGGAACAAAAACGCTCCGCGTGGATCGCACTGCGGCGGTAGGGAAATTACTGCATTGCAGACCGCTCGCGCGCGGAGGATTTAGCGTTGCGAGATTCTTTGTTCTAAGGTTAGGGCGCCAAAGGATGGAGGTTCTTTGCAGGCCAATTCAGAACTTTTGAACCCTATCATTATTTCTTAAAGATTTCTTAATTCAAAGAAGTTCCGTTGTTTCTTAAGGTTCCGTATGCTATAATCCAGAATGGTAATGCGTAGAATAAAAAGAGGATTTGTATTTTTGCGAGGTGGTTGTTGATGGGAGGCAGGTTGAAAGATTTGTTGTATCGTTACAGGCATGGATGGATCTTGTCTTATATGCTGATCTATCTGGTGTGGTTTGCATATTTGGAACGGACAGTCACGAGGCGGTTCCATGTTATCCATATGGCTGTAGATGATTATATACCGTTTGTAGAACTGTTTATTGTCCCGTATCTTTTATGGTTCGGGTATGTGGCTGTGGCAATTGTGTACTTCTTTTTTAAGGATGTTCAGGATTACTATAAACTATGTATTTTTTTATTTGTAGGCATGACGGTTTTTCTGGTGGTATCTACGGTGTATCCGAATGGGCATTACTTAAGGCCAAGGGTGTTTGAACGGGATAATATTTTTGTTGATATGGTTAAGGCGCTCCAAATGGTGGATACGCCTACAAATCTATTCCCAAGCATCCATGTGTATAATTCCATAGGCGTCCACATATCGGTAATGCAGAGCCAGCGCCTGAAGGAGAAGAAGTGGATCCGGCGGAGCTCGTTCGTGTTGATGCTTTCTATTATTGCCGCTACGATGTTTTTGAAACAGCATTCTGTATTTGACGTTATTACCGGATGCGTGATGGGAGTCGTAATGTACACGCTGGTATATGGGATTGATTACCAGACGAGCAGGAAACGTGTCTATGAAAGGCAGTATCGGGAAATATAATACAAAGCCTCCGCATATATATGGTTGCGGAGGCTGTTTTTATCTGGGCGTTGTAGCGGCGTGCCTGGAAGTCTTTACAATTTAGTAACTGAAATGTAAAATCCTTCCTGCAATAATATTAAGAATGTATGAATTAAAGTGCAAATTATTGCAGCGGGGGAAATTCTGTCGTATAATAGCAAAGTGGGGCTTGGGATGAAACTCACAGAAAAAGGGCTTTTGATACAACAGAATATCAAAAACCCATGGTAGCTGAAAAGAATCGGGGTAACAGGATTCGAACCTGCGACCTCACGGCCCCCAGCCGTGCGCTCTAGCCAAGCTGAGCCATACCCCGATACCCTACTATTTTACTACCAGAAAATAGAAATGTCAATAGTATTTTTCTATGGACAGCAACAGACAATAGACAAAGGAAGGCATGTATCTATGAAAAAGGCAAAGAAACAACAAGAAACCCCAAAGAAACGTTTATCCAGGAGAAGTCCATGGATATGGGCGGTCGCAGCAGGCGCTATATTGTCGTTGGTTGTTGCGTATTTGGGGGTTGCGGCATATTTCCGCGACCGTTTCCTGTTTGGTACGTTTATCAATGGGGTGGAGGTATGCAAGGAAGAAGTGAAAAGCGTAGAGAAGCTGATTTCAGCGGAAATTGAAGATTATCAGATAAAGATTGTCCCAAAGGATGGGGAGGAAGAATTGATCGATGGGAAGGATATGGGGCTGGCGCCAGTGTTTGACGGCACGCTGCAAAAGAAGTTAAAGGAGCAGAACACGTTCTTATGGCCGATGTCCTTTTTTTCCAAACAGAAGATCGAAGTACGGACAATGGTAAGCTATGATGAGGACTCGCTCAAACAGGCCGCCAAAGAATTAGACGTCTTGGACGAGAAACGGATGAAGGAGCCGGAGGACGCTAAGATTTCGGATTATACGGAAGATGCAGGATATCAGATCATCCCGGAGGAAGATGGGACGGTTGTGGATGAAGAGAAGTTTTTTGAAGCGCTGGAGGATGCTGTTTTAGGGCTAGAAGGCAGTATGTCGATGGAGGAGGCAGGCTGCTATACCGAGCCGGAACTCACGCAAGAATCCAAAAAGCTGAAGAAGCAGAGGGATTCCATGAATAAAATTGCTGGGGCTTCCATTACATATGAGTTTGGGGATAAGCAGGAAGTCTTGGATGGAAAGACGATTAGCCAGTGGATTGAAGTATCGGGCAAGCGGAAAGTATCGGTTTCTGATGCGAAGATCCAGGAATATGTAGCCAATCTGGCGGAATCATACAACACAGCCGGCAGGGCAAAGTCTTTGGCGTCCTCCTATGGGACGGAGGTTACGGTGGAAGGCGGGGATTACGGATGGAAAATTGACCAGGAGCAAGAAGCAGCGGCTCTGAAGGAGCATATTGTGAATGGGGAAACCGTTACAAAGGAGCCGGCGTATTCCCAGAGGGCAAACAGCAGGGAAGGGAATGATTATGGGAATACATATGTGGAGGTGAATTTATCGGATCAGCATTTGTTTTACTATAAGGACGGCAACCTGATTGTGGATTCTGATTTTGTGTCGGGCAATGTCGCGAAGGGATGGAGCACCCCGGCTGGAGCCTTTGGGCTGTATTATAAGGAGCGGGATAAGACGCTGCGGGGAGAAGATTACGCTACGCCGGTATCTTTCTGGATGCCGTTTAATGGTGGCATTGGGTTCCATGATGCAACCTGGCGTAATGCGTTCGGCGGGAATTATTACAAACGCAATGGCTCTCATGGATGCGTGAACCTTCCGTTCCAGGTGGCGCAGACGCTGTTCGATAATATAGAGGCAGGCTGCCCGGTGCTGGTCTACCAAGATTCTGGGGCGTCGGACGTTGCAAAGGAGCAAGAGGAAGAACGAAAGCGGCAGGAAGAGCAATCCCAGGCACAGGCGCAGGCAGAAGCGTCTGCCGTTGTCCAGTTGATTGACAGCCTGGGAGAGATCACCTTAGAAAGCCGTACCGCAATTGTGAATGCAAGGAACCAGTTTGAGGCGTTGAGCAGCATGGCAAAAGGGTACGTAGCGAATTATGGCGTATTAGAAGCAGCTGAAGCAAGGCTTGGGCAGTTAGAGGCCGAATCTGCCGCAGACCAGCAGGCTGCGGCGCAAGCGCAGCCTGTGATAGACGCGATCAACCAGTTGGCGGGCGTAGAGATTACCTTGGATATGAAAGGCATGGTGGAATCCATCCGTGCACAGTACAGCCAGCTTTCAGAAGCTGCCCGTGGGAAGGTGTCGAATTATGGTATTTTGGAAGCTGCGGAGCAGAAGATCTCAGAATTGGAACGCGCGCAGGAAGGGGCGGACGGCTAAGCTTTGCCTTTCGCAAAGCCAGGAGAGTGTTGGGGAAGGGTGTGCCATTACCAAGGGCGCTAATTATTTACTAAATTATCCTAGTAAATATGATGGAAAATTACTGGTAAATTTACCAAAAGTTTCAGTAAATTACAAAAGACGCCGCAAATGCTTGTTTTATCAGCCTTGCGGCGTTTTTAGTAAAGAAAAAATTAAGAAAAAACTATGGATTATTATGCATTGTAATTAAAAAGCCTTGGATATGTGGAGAAAAGATGGTAATAGTGACGAAAAAATGTTAGACAGAATACACAAAAACAGGTAGAAAAAACTGGAAGGTGTTAACATTGACAATAAATATTAACTTTGGTAAACTTAGACATATGGAGCAGCTAATTATTACTGAATAGACTCAGAGTGCTGCCCAAGACACTATTATAAAGTTTTTTTCATGGGAGGGAATAGCGATGAAAAGAAAATTTTTAGCAGCATTGCTCTGTGTGGCAATGTCAGCAACCATGTTAGTAGGCTGTGGCGGTGGAGATGAACCAAAGGACAGCAACACAAACCAGGAAGCGCCAGCAGATGATGCGGCAGAACCAGCAGACGATACGACTTCGGCAGATAACGCAGAGGAGCCGGCAGATGACGCAGGGGAGCCGGCAGATGACGCAGCAGACGGTGCATCCGGCGAAGGCGGGGATACCTTGACCGTATGGTGCTGGGATCCGAAGTTCAATATCTATGCAATGGAAGAAGCTGGCAAGGTTTACCAGGCGGAACATCCAGAGTTCAATATTGACGTAGTGGAAATCCTGTGGGATGATATCCAGACGAAGCTTACCACGGCGGCAACCAGTAACAGCTATGACACGTTGCCAGATATTTTCCTGATGCAGGATAATGCGTTCCAGAAGAACGTAATTTCTTATCCGGAAGCATTTTTGGATCTGACAGATAGCGGCGTAGACTTCTCACAGTTTGCAGCGGCTAAGACAGCTTATTCTGTAGTAGACGGCAAGAATTATGGCGTTCCGTTTGACAACGGCGCAGTAGTAGCTTGCTATCGCACCGACGTCCTGGAAGAAGCAGAACTGTCGATTGATGATTTCACAGATATCACATGGGAACAGTACATTGAAAATGGTAAGAAGGTCCTTGAGAAGACAGGCAAACCGTTACTTTCCTGCCAGGCAGGCGAATCTGACGTTATCATGATGATGATGCAGTCATGCGGCGCTTCCCTGTTTGATGATGAAGGGAACCCGGCAATGGTTGGGAACGATACGCTGAAGAAAGTTATGGAAACATATAAAGCGTTAGTTGACGCTGGCGTTTTAATCGAAGTAAACGATTGGGATCAGTATGTTGCAACCCTTACAAACGAAACAGTAGCTGGTACGATCAATGGTTGCTGGATTATGGCTTCCATACAGAGCGCAGAAGATCAGAGCGGGAAATGGGCAATCACCAATATGCCGAGCCTGGCTGGCGTTGACGGGGCTACGAATTACTCCAATAACGGCGGTTCTTCCTGGTGTATCACAAGCGCATGCAAGAACCCAGAACTGGCAAAAGATTTCCTTGCTAGCACATTTGCTGGAAGCGTTGAATTTTATGAAACAATCCTTCCGTCCTCTGCAGCTATCGCTACATATTTACCAGCAGGGGATTCCGACGTATACGCTGAACCGGCTGAGTTCTATGGCGGGGACGCTGTATTTGCTAAGATTGTAGACTTCGCTTCTAAGACCCCGAGCAACAACACGGGCGTTTACTACTACGAAGCGCGTAATATGATTGCTACTGCAATGCAGAATGTAATTGGCGGCGGGAATTTGGATGATGAAATCAAAGCTGCCCAGGAACAGGTAGAATTCCAGATGCAGTAATTTTCTGGCAAAAATTATATTAAATAAAAACAGTTCGGGGGACGGCCGTCGCTGGTTGTTCCCCTACTGGAAGTAAAGGGGGACACAAATGTGAGCGAGGCAAATGGACCCAAAAAGAAAAAAATGTCATTGGAAAGACGGCATGATCTGACTGGTTGGGCGTTTCTGACACCGGCGACTCTGATGATTGCAATTATGAGTTTTTGGCCGATGATCCAGGCGTTTATCCTTTCGCTACAGGTAGGGAAAGCAAATAAGTTAAGGTTCGACGGGTTTACGAACTATATACGGATGTTTAAAGATAAAGTCTTTATGACGTCCTTGGGAAATACATTTCTTTATTTGATTATCCAAGTGCCGATTATGTTGATTCTTGCATTGATGCTGGCACAGATGTTGAACAATAAGGATCTGCGGTGTAAGGGATTGTTCCGTACAGCGATTTTCCTTCCTTGTGCAACGTCATTGGTATCTTATGCTATTATTTTCCGTTCTTTGTTTGGTGTTGATGGGTTTATCAATTCGATATTGGTTAATCTAGGGATCCTGGATACGGGATATAATTTCCTTGGTCATGCGTTCAGCGCAAAAGTCGTAATTATTATCGCATTGGTATGGAGATGGACCGGCTATAATATGGTATTCTACCTTGCCGGATTACAAAATATAGAATATTCTGT
>CAOKNO010000089.1 GCA_948470065.1 uncultured Eubacterium sp.
ATCTGTCGAATTTGTTCCTTTGCTACTGGCATAAAAATACTCCTTTTCGATAAGGATTTGCATATCCTAATCCTTACCAAAAAGAAGCCGTTTATTTCCAAAAACACAAACTAATTTACACTACCTAGAAAAAACTTGAAACGGTTCCTGCTCCTTTATACCCATAAGGACTTTTGAAACTCAAGTTGAAGTTTTTTTAGTTCTTTTATCTTTTCGGCAATCATATTTAAGTAAGTCTCTTGTGTATAGCCCATACGGATCTCTTCATCTGTACATCCTCTGAAATTGGACAATATATTGATAATAGATGGTATATTTAAGACAAAGTAATTTATAAATATTTTGGGATAATGATCCTCATCCTGATAATCTTTTATTACTTCTCTGACAATCCTTTTCATTTTGGTAAATGATTCTTCATTCCATTTGCCGGCATTTATACGAATATACATAAATAATTCTTCATCTGACGCGTGATATTCACGAAAATTTTGCAAGCTTTCTGTTAACATGTATTCCTTACTCCTTTTTCATTTATTAAAAATAGGTAATTGCGAAACCCTCTCTGGGACAGACGCGTCTGTCCAATCCATACAAAAGCGGGCTCCAGATGCCGTCGCAAGTCGCCCTTTTTTTGTATAGATTGTACATCCGCTGTTTCTAGAAAGGGAGTTTTGCAATCGCCTATTATTAAAAAACTAGTTTGACGCAATTTTGTGTTTATCAATCATATGGTATAGCAAGTTACTTTCCGTGCGCTGTGCAAGCCTACGGAATTGCAGATGTCAAGTTTTAACAACACAAAAAGTAAGAGGGGCGGTAACAAAGTTATTATAACATATTTTTTGCTCAGATCTTACATTTTTATTGGGATAAACTGATCTTAGTTGGAAGGCTTTTCGGTAGGCTTTCTTTTTCTTATATACAAAAACATATGGGAAAACTTCCGCATGGTATGGAGTAAGAGCGCCATACGATTATGATATGGTTTTTTAGGAAGAAGGGGCAGGGATGGCTGCTAAGGCGTATGAAATGACAGGTGCGGAGATAATACTTTATACAACAGTATCACAATCGCATTTTCGCGGCGTGGTATTGTTTGAGATATTCCACTGACGTAATGGATTCAAACGAACCATAAAAACGGTAGCCAGCTTTGGGTTCTCGAAACACATAGAGGGATTAGAGCCTTGCAGTAAAAGATATGTAACAGGATGGTTCAGCCATCCTGGTTCTTTCCCAATACAGGGTATCCATTTCCTTGGATATCAGTGGTAATATCGTTAAGATGCTGCTTTCTAGAGGGGTTTTTCTTCCCATTGATAATACCGCTTTCCCAAGCTCCTTTTGGGGCGGTACGTATGCTTTTGTTTTTATCGGTTACTTTCATAGAGTGGCCTCCTAGATTTTTATAGATTTAGTATAACCGGAAAATGGGAAAATAAAGTTAGAAAAAAGAGGGAAAATAAAAGTGCCCAGATAGTCCTTGCTCTGTGTATATAGAGATCCAGCGTGCGGGGATTCCCCCCATATAATCTTCAACCCACGAATGTTACGTTATTGTTTTGTATCCGTTCTGCGAGCAGATCAAATTCTTACACAGTCAGAAACACTAGTTCCCCCTTCCTGTTATGTATCATAATATGGTAGAAGGTAAAGAATAATTTCTACTTGCAATATACCCCCATAGGGTATATAATAGAAAAAAGAAATAATCCATAGATTTGATGGGCATAAATATTTATTCCCGCGAGCAATGTACCCCTAGGGCACTTAGCCAAGCAGCCGTGCTCGCGCGGATATTTGGCGAATGCCGCGAGGGTAAGTGCCCTTTGGGTGCAAATACCCCGCCCCTTGGGGCGGAAAGGACAAGCTAGGCCATGCCCCGTAGCTTGCTGCGGGATATTTGACTATGTGTAAGAAAAGGCATCCTATAAGGTAGAAAGAGTAAACAGAGAAAGGGATATTATGTGGCAATATAAAATAGAAAATGAAAGCCATCCAATTAAGGAAACTTTTTTTCTGTGGCATTTTAGGGTGAATAGAGAAAGCCATCCTAAGTATGGTTTTAGGATAGATACCGAAAGGAGGCTCCATGTGTTTTTATATGTGGATGCTTCCTGGAAGGAATGGCAGGATAACGTATGGACATGTTTTTCTTTGGGCTGTCTAGCTTTAGCTGGCACAAGGAACGGGAAAGGAGAGGGCAATGGAAGCTGAGGATACAAGCTGTTGCGGTTATAAGACAAAGGAACGCAATGAGAAGGAATATAAGGATCTGATCCATCGTCTGAACCGGATTGAGGGGCAGATCCGTGGGATTCGGGGGATGGTGGAACGGGACGCGTATTGTACGGATATTTTAGTGCAGGTGGCGGCCGCCAATGCGGCTTTGAACAGTTTTAATAAAGTATTGCTGGCAAACCATATAAAAAGCTGTGTGACCCAGGATATCCGGGAGGGGAAGGAAGGGACGGTAGATGAACTGGTGGAGGTCTTGCAGAAGTTGATGAAATAAGTGCAGTTGGGTGTGTGGTGGAGATAGAAGGAGGTAGTAAGATATGGAACAATATACAGTGACGGGGATGAGCTGCGCAGCTTGCAGCGCCCGTGTGGAAAAGGCGGTTTCGAAGGTGCCTGGCGTTACGTCATGTTCTGTCAGCCTGCTGACCAATTCCATGGGGGTGGAAGGGGATGCCAAGGAGCAGGAGATCATACAGGCAGTTGCTGGGGCGGGATATGGGGCGGCGAAAAAAGGCGCGTCTTCCGGGCAGGGAGAGAAGGCAGAAGCAGTACAAGGCGAGGATTTGCTTGCAGATCGGGAAACCCCGCGTCTGAAACGGCGTCTCATGGCTTCTTTGGGATTTCTACTGGTATTGATGTATATTTCTATGGGGCATATGATGTGGGGGTGGCCGCTTCCTTCTGCGCTAGAAGAGAACCATGTGGCAATGGGGCTTGCCCAGCTTCTATTAACGGTTGCCATTATGGGAATCAACCAGAAGTTTTTCCTTAGCGGTTTTAACAGCCTTTTTCATGGCGCGCCGAATATGGATACGCTGGTCGCGCTTGGCGCTGGCGCGGCTTTCGTGTACAGCACATACGCGTTGTTTGCTATGACGGATGCCCAGATGCGAGGAGATATGGCGGGCGTTATGGGCTATATGCATGAATTTTATTTTGAGTCGGCTGCGATGATCTTAACATTGATTACCGTAGGGAAAATGCTAGAAGCCCATTCCAAGGGCAAGACGACGGATGCGTTGAAGGGGCTGATGAAGCTGTCGCCGAAGACGGCTGTTGTCATAAGAGGCGGGGAGGAACTGGAAGTTTCGATTGACCAGGTGGGCAAAGGAGATATTTTTGTAGTGCGCCCAGGGGAAAATATCCCAGTGGATGGCGTTGTCATAGAGGGCAGCAGCGCGGTGAATGAAGCGGCGCTGACCGGGGAAAGTATCCCGGTGGATAAGGCAAAAGGCGACCACGTTTCCGCGGCGACTTCCAACCAATCTGGTTTTTTGAAATGTGAGGCCACCCGGGTGGGCGAGGATACTACCTTGTCCCAGATTATCCAGATGGTCAGCGACGCAGCAGCCACAAAGGCTCCGATTGCCAAGGTGGCGGATACCATATCTGGGATCTTTGTCCCTGCTGTTATCGGGGTTGCCTTGGTGACAATGGGCGTTTGGCTGCTTATGGGAGAAGGGATTGGATTTGCGCTGGCACGTGGGATTTCCGTATTAGTCATTAGCTGCCCGTGCGCTTTGGGCCTTGCCACGCCTGTGGCGATTATGGTGGGAAACGGCATGGGTGCGAAACATGGGATCATGTTTAAGACAGCGGTTTCTTTGGAAGAAACTGGGAAAATGGAAGTGGTGGCAATGGACAAGACGGGCACCATCACAAAGGGTGAGCCTAAGGTCACGGATTTGCTGCCGGCAGCAGGGGTTTCAGAAGAAGAATTGTTCCAGCATGCTTATACGCTTGAGCAAAAAAGCGAGCATCCTCTTGCAAAGGCAGTTTTGGAGTATGCCCGCGGGAAACAGATAGAGCCTTTGGAATTAACCGGATTTACCGCTTTGCCAGGGAACGGATTATCCGCAACCTGCGGAGGGAAGGAAATCTGCGGCGGGAACCTTGCATTTATCAGCAGCCAGGCGGATGTGCCCTTAGAGTTGAGGGAACAGGCGAAGAAGCTGGCGGATGAAGGGAAGACGCCCTTGTTCTTTGCGAAGGACAGACGTTTGATGGGGGTGATTGCAGTAGCGGATCCCATCAAGGAAGACAGCGCGCAGGCAATAAAAGAACTACAGGATATGGGGATCCGCGTTGTGATGCTGACTGGGGACAACGAGAAAACTGCCAATGCCATCGGCAGGCAGGCAGGGGTAGACGAGGTGATAGCGGGGGTTTTGCCAGATGGGAAGGAAGCTGTGATCCGTAAGCTGCAGGAGATGGGGAAGACCGCTATGGTAGGGGATGGGATTAACGACGCCCCAGCCCTGACCCGTGCAGATATGGGGATTGCCATCGGTGCAGGTACGGATATCGCAATTGACGCCGCGGATATTGTGCTGATGAAAAGCAGGCTGCGGGATGTGCCTGCCGCTATCCGGTTAAGCCGTGCGACGTTAAGGAATATCCATGAAAACCTGTTCTGGGCATTCATTTACAATGTCATTGGGATTCCGCTGGCGGCGGGGGTTTTTATCCCGATTTTTGGATGGCAGCTTAACCCTATGTTTGGCGCAGCGGCGATGAGCTTATCTAGCTTCTGTGTCGTAACGAATGCGTTGCGCCTGAATTTAATCAAGATCCACAGCGGCAAAAAGGATAAGCCGTTGAAGAAGAAAAAAGAAAAGGAGAAAAAAGAGATGGAAAAAACAATGAAAATCGAAGGTATGATGTGTGGGCACTGTGAAGCGGCCGTAAAGAAATGCTTGGAGGCATTGCCGGGAGTTATTGAGGCTCAAGTAAGCCATGAAACAGGGACCGCGGTTGTGAAGATGTCTGAGGAAGTCCCGGATGGGAGCTTGAAGAAAGCGGTAGAAGAAAAGGATTATAAGGTAATTTCGGTGGAATAGGAAGCTTTGAATTGCGAGGGTTGCCGCAAAAAGGGGCAAGATTTATTTGTACGCTCCTTGACGCGGCAGCTTTTTGTTTGCCATGAAAAGCTATAGGAATACATAAGGAAGGCCGTTGCGCTAGGAAGGACAGGCTATGCCTGGTAGCTTACTGCGTGGTATTTGGCTGCTATAGGAACCGGATCCATAAAAAGAATTTAGAAAAAAGACTGAAAAAATATAAAAAATTATAAAAAATAAATGAAAATATCAAGCAAAATCCAGAAAAATAGTACAAATTTTTTTGGATTTTTTTCATTCCTTTTCCCAAAAATGTGTTACAATAATTTGTAGAAATGTGGAAAAGACCTGGGAGGTCCTTACATGGAAGAGAAAATTAGCAATCAGATCCAGGGGCAGCGGTTCCGGCATAGGCGTGTGGAACGGATGCGGAGAGCGATTATAGCGATCCTAGCAGGGTGGGCGCTTTTGATCACTGTGCTTGTTACCGTCCTTACGGTACGCCTGTTCTCTTTAGAAGGGAAGCTGGACGCTTTGGCAAAGACCTTGGCGGATACAGAGAACGCTGTTGCAAGAGATAACAGCGAGGATGCGAAGATGCAGGGGCAGAAGGCGGATCCAAAGGAAGGGGAGAAAGCCCAGGCAGCCGAAAAGCTTCCGGATGAAGAAGCATCGGCAGGTTCTGAGGCGGCTGTGCCAGAAAGCCAGAAGGTGTACCTTACCTTTGACGACGGGCCGAGCGAAAATACAGCGAAGATCCTTGATATTTTGAAGGAAAAAAATATCAAGGGCACTTTTTTTGTGATAGGGAAGGAGGATGAAGCTTCCAAAGCGCTTTATCAGCGGATTGTAGAGGAGGGGCATACGTTAGGGATGCATTCTTTTTCCCATAAGTACAGTGTGATTTATGAGTCGTTGGATGCATTTTCAGAAGATGTGAACCATCTGCAGTCTTATCTGGCGGAAGTGACAGGGGTAACGCCTACTGTGATGCGGTTCCCAGGAGGGAGCGGCAACCAGGTAAGTAATACGGATATGTCGGAATTGATCCGGTATGTGAAGGAGAAGGGCATAGAATATTACGATTGGAACATTGACAGCGGAGATGCTACTGGCCAGGCATATACCCCCGAAGAGTTGGTTGAGAATGTAATGAAAGATATCGGCAGGCATGAAACGTCGATTGTCTTAATGCACGATATCCCTACAAAGCCAGCGACGGTGGAGGCTTTGGCTCCTTTGATTGACAAGCTGCAGGCTGCAGGGGTGGAATTGCTGCCAATTGGAGAAGATACGACGCCCATCCAGCAGGTTCCGGCAGATCGTGCGGGCTGATAGGCAGAATAATTTATGGAGGTACAAAGATGAGTTTTTTTAAGGATTTTAAAGAAGATTTTTTCCAGGCGGTAAATGATATTGTCCCAGGAGAGGGGGAAGGGACGGCAAAGGAACTGGATGGTTCCGACGTTGTTGTGAATACATTGGAACAGGATGTGGATGTGGCGTCAGAATTGATGAAAAGCGGAAGGCTGTTTGAAGAAGAAGGGATGACGCCAGAGGCGCAGCAGTTTGCAGAAGAACCGGTAAGAGGAGAGGAGGAACGTATCATGGCGGTAGATACGGAAGAGAGGAGCAGAGGGTTCCATGAAGTGTCTGTGATTACAGAAGGGACTTCTGTAAAAGGGGATATCGAAACGGCAGGGGCGTTGGAAATCCGTGGCGAACTGGAAGGGAATGTGCAATGTAGCGGCAAGATGACGGTTACTGGGACGTTGCATGGCGACATCCAGGTAGGGGAAGTGTTTATTGATGGAGCGAAGGTAGAAGGGGATGTCACGGCAGAAGGCACGGTGAAAATCGGGATTGGCTCAATTGTTGTCGGGAATATCGTTGCAGGAAGCGCTGCGGTTGCAGGCGCGGTAAAGGGCGATTTGGACGTTAAGGGGCAGGTTGTTGTGGATACTTCTGCAATTATCAAGGGGAATATCAAGTCGTGTTCCATGCAGATCAACAACGGCGCGGTGATTGAAGGCTTCTGTTCCCAGTGTTATGCAAAAGTGGATATGGAGAGTCCTTTTGGGGAAGGGAAGGAGCAGGAGGACGAGATATGAAGCGGATCATGTTGAAATTGAGCGGCGAAGCATTGGCTGGGGAGAAACATACTGGGTTTGACGAAGCAACGGTTACCCAAGTGGCCAGGCAGGTGAAGCAGATTGTGGATGCAGGCATGGAGGTTGGGATTGTAATCGGCGGCGGGAATTTCTGGCGGGGCAGGACCAGTGAGAAGATCGACCGCACCAAGGCGGATCAGATTGGGATGCTGGCGACAGTGATGAACTGCATTTACGTATCTGAGATTTTCCGTTCCGTTGGGATGGAGACGGAGGTGTTTACACCGTTTGCATGCAGCTCTTTTACAAAATTATTTTCCAAAGATAGCGTTAGGGAGCGGTTTGCGCAGGGCGTGGTATGCTTTTTCGCAGGCGGGACAGGGCATCCTTATTTTTCCACCGATACGGCGGTCGTCCTGCGTGCGGTGGAAATCGAAGCCGAAGGGATTTTCCTTGCGAAGGCGGTGGATGGCGTATATGACAGCGATCCCAAGCTGAACCCAGAGGCGGTGAAGTACGATACGTTAAGCATACAGGAAGTAATTGACAAGAAGCTTGCAGTCGTGGATTTGACGGCGTCTATCTTGTGCCTGGAACATAAGATGCCGATGTATGTATTTGGGCTAGAAGGGGAAGGCAGCATTGTAAAAGCGGTAAATGGCGAGTTTACAGGAACGAAGGTTACGGTATAGGAGGTTTTATTATGGATGAAAGGTTACAGCAGTACAACAATAAAATGCAGAAATCATTTGACAATATGTTAGAAGAATTTGGCTCTATCCGTGCGGGCCGTGCGAACCCGCATGTGCTCGATAAGCTGCGCGTGGATTACTATGGGACGCCTACCGGGATCCAGCAGGTGGCGAACGTATCCGTCCCTGAGCCGCGTATGATTGTAATCCAGCCTTGGGAAGCTAATATGCTGCGTGTGATCGAAAAAGCGATCTTAACGTCGGATCTTGGGATTAATCCAACAAACGATGGGAAGCTGATCCGCTTGGTCTTCCCGGAATTAACGGAGGAACGAAGGAAAGAACTGGCAAAGGATGTTAAGAAAAAGGGAGAAGCGGCGAAGGTTGCTGTCCGCAATATCCGCAGGGATGCGAACGATACGCTGAAGAAGCAAGGGAAAAGCAACGATATTTCAGAGGATGAAACGAAGCAGCTTGAGAATGAAGTACAGAAGATGACAGATAAGTTCATTGCCAATATTGACAAGGCAGTGGAAGAAAAATCAAAAGAAATCCTTACGGTATAGCAAGCGATGCGACGATAAAAGGGCAAGGCGTGAACGTCCTGCCTTTTTGTTGGTTACGGTAGGAATTTGGAGGGTAGAGAATGATGGAAGTCCCGCAGCATGTAGCAATCATATTAGATGGGAATGGAAGATGGGCAAAACGCCATGGTATGCCTAGGAATTTCGGGCATACGAAAGGGGCGAAAAATGTAGAAACGATCTGTAGGGAGGCTTGGAACCTTGGGATTAAATACCTTACGGTCTACGCGTTTTCTACAGAGAATTGGAGCCGCCCTAAGGACGAAGTGGAAGCATTGATGAAGCTTCTGCGCAGCTATATGAAAAACTGCATCAAGACGGCGGAGAAGAACCATATGCGGGTACGTGTCATTGGAGATCGTTCTATGCTAGCAGAGGATATCCAGGAAAGCATCTGTGAGTTAGAAGAGTTTTCCAAAGACCAGGATGGGTTGAATTTCCAGATCGCCATCAACTATGGCAGCCGGGATGAGATGCTCCGGGGAATGAAGCGGATGCTTACGGATTACAAGCAGGGCGGGTTCTCGCTAGAAGAATTGGATGAGCAGAGGTTCGAACGTTATTTGGATACCAGCGGAATCCCTGCGCCGGATCTGTTGATCCGCACCAGTGGGGAACAGCGGCTGTCCAATTACCTTTTGTGGCAGCTTGCGTACAGCGAGCTTTATTTTACGCCAGTGCATTGGCCGGATTTTACAAAAGAGGAATTAGTAAAAGCTATTGAGGACTATAATAGTAGAGATCGGCGGTTCGGCGGGGTAAAGGAGGGATAACGGTGTTTTGGACGCGGTTGGTAAGCGGGATTGTGCTGGTGGCAGCAGCGCTGGCTTTGATCCTTACAGGCGGGGACGTTTTGCTGTTTGGCCTTCTTTTCGTATCCCTGGTTGGCATGTTTGAGCTTTACCGGGTATTCCATATAGAAAAATCCCTGTTGGGCTTTTGCGGATACCTGGCGGCAGCCCTCTATTATATGGATTTGCGGGCTTCGTTTTTACTAGATTCTGGTATGCTTATGCTTGGCGCTTTGATTGCGTTGATGGCGGTTTATGTTATCACATACCCTAAGTATAAGGCGGAACAAGTCTTTGCGGGATTTGCTGGCATATCCTATGTTGCAGCCATGCTTTCTTGTATTTACCAGACCAGGGCGCTTCCAGCCGGGGCATATACGGTTTGGCTTATTTTTTTGTGCTCCTGGGGATGTGATACATGTGCGTATTGTGTCGGCGTATTGATTGGGAAGCATAAGATGGCGCCGAAGCTAAGCCCTAAGAAATCCATAGAAGGCGCGGTCGGCGGAGCGCTTGGAACCGTACTGCTTACGTTGCTCTACGGCTTCTTGTTCCGTGCTCCCATGGGCCTTTCTTATAAAGGAGTGATCCTGCTGGCTGTGATTGCTGCTGCTGGCGCCGTAGTTTCCATGGTAGGGGATCTGGCGGCGTCTGCAATAAAGCGTAATTATGGGGTTAAGGATTATGGCACGCTGATCCCAGGGCATGGCGGGATTTTAGATCGGTTTGACAGCGTGATTTTTACAGCGCCCATCGTATATTACCTGGCGCGCGCCTTCCTTGTTGCCGGCTTGTAAGGGACGCGGTACAAGGGAGAGGGTTTCGGGACAAGGAGGAAAATAGTGTCTTTATGAAAAAAATAGCAATATTAGGGTCTACGGGTTCGATTGGGACCCAGACGCTTGAAATTGTACGCAGCCGGAAAGATCTGGATGTGGTTGCTTTGGCTGCGGGCAGGAATATAGAGTTGTTGGAAGCGCAGATCCGGGAGTTTGCCCCCCAGGTTGTGGCGTTATGGGAAGAACAGGACGCTAGGGATTTGACCGTGCGGATCCAGGATCTTCCTGTCCGTGTCGTGTCTGGGATGGAAGGGCTTTTGGAGATTGCAGCTTTGCCGCAGGCGGAGGTTTTAGTGACTGCCGTAGTCGGGATGATCGGGATCCAGCCGACGGTTGCAGCCATCCGCGCTGGGAAAACAATTGCACTTGCCAATAAGGAAACATTGGTGACGGCGGGGCATTTGATTATGCCGCTGGCAAAGGAGCATGGCGTCCCAATCCTTCCGGTAGATAGCGAGCACAGCGCAATCTTCCAGTCGCTTCAAGGCGGGGATGGAAACCCGATCCATAAAATCCTTTTGACTGCGTCCGGCGGGCCGTTCCGGGGGAAAAAGCGGGAAGAGCTTGCCGATATCCAGGTGGAGGATGCGCTGAAGCATCCCAATTGGAAGATGGGGAAAAAGGTTACGATAGACTCCGCCACAATGGTGAACAAGGGCCTTGAGGTGATGGAAGCAAAGTGGCTGTTTGGCGTTGGGCTGGATCAGATACAAGTCGTGGTGCATCCGCAGAGTATTGTCCATTCTATGGTGGAATATGAGGATGGGGCTGTGATCGCGCAGCTTGGGACGCCAGATATGCGCCTGCCGATCCAGTATGCCTTATATTACCCCAAACGGCGTGGGCTGATAGGGGAACGCCTGGATTTTTATAAGCTTTCTGGCCTTACGTTTGAAGCGCCGGATTTAGAAACCTTCCCTGGGTTAAGCCTTGCGTTTGCAGCGATGCGCCGGGGCGGGAATATCCCTACCGCTTATAATGCGGCAAATGAGAAAGCAGTTTCTATGTTTTTAAGCCGACGTATCCAGTTTTTGGAAATCCCGGAAGTGATAAGCGTATGTATGGATCAGTGTTGTTTTATCCGGCATCCAAGTGTAGAAGAAATCCTTGAGACAGAAGCAGAGGCCTATAATTTGATAGAGAGCAGGTGGTAAATTGAATATCCTTATTGCGATTATTGTATTTAGTATTATTATCTTATTCCATGAGCTGGGGCATTTTTTATTTGCAAAGCTGAATGGCATCCAGGTCAATGAGTTCAGCCTTGGGCTTGGGCCTACGCTGGTTGGTTTCCAAAAAGGGGAAACAAAATATTCGCTTAAGCTGTTCCCTTTTGGCGGGGCATGTTTGATGGAAGGGGAAGACGGGGAAAGCAGCAATGAGCGGGCGTTTAACCGCAAGCCTGTCTGGGCGCGTATCAGCGTAGTGGCGGCAGGACCGGTGTTTAATTTTATTATGGCGTGGTTTTTTGCCCTGATTGTCATGGGAAGCGTAGGGTTTGACCGTCCAGTGCTGACAGGCGTGATGGAAGGCTTCCCAGCGGAGGAAGCAGGGCTAAAGGCAGGGGATGAGATCATTTCCATGAACGGCTACCGTACGCATTTTTACCGTGAAGTCACACAGTTTTCCCTTTTCCATCCAGGAAAAGCAGCAGACGTGGTATACGAAAGGGACGGGAAACGCCAGAAGGTAACGCTTACCCCCAAATTAGACGAAGAAACCGGGCGGGAGCTGCTCGGCATGACAGGAAGCCTTGTACGGCAAAAGGGAAGCCTTACGCAGACCATAGCCAATAGCTTTTATGAAATAAAATACTGGGTTTACAATACCCTACAAAGCTTGCGGATGCTTGTAACTGGAAAAGTAGGCGTGGACGATATGGCGGGACCGGTAGGGATTGTAAAGATAATGGGCGAAACATACGATAGCGAACAATCCGCAGGCGGCACGGGAGTTGCGGTTTTGAGCATGGTCAATTTTTCCATTTTTCTCTCTGCGAACTTAGGTATCATGAACCTGCTCCCCATCCCGGCATTAGACGGCGGGCGGCTGGTGTTCCTCATAATAGAAGCAATCCGCCGCAAAAAGATCGATCCAGAAAAAGAAGGCATGGTGCATTTCGTAGGGCTGATAGCATTGATGGCGCTTATGGTATTCATCATGTTTAACGATATCAGGAATATACTGTAACAGTTTGGGGAAGGCGTTTCCCTATTATACGGCAAAAACAGCCAAAACACAGATGGTGTAATGTGTTTTGGCTGTTTTTTTATTCTATAGGAAAGTGCGTCCTATAGAATAAAAACCCTTCGGGAGGATGCGCAGCTCGTGCTGTGGCGGAGCAGTTATAAATTTATATCATTTCTTAACGCCTAGGAGAAAGGCTATCTCATCATTTCGTAGAGTACGGCACTCTACGAAAATTCTCACTTTGATTCCACAATTATTTTACAGAATGTACATGTGATTGTCAACAAGGATATCATGGATTTTCCATAAA
>CAOKNO010000090.1 GCA_948470065.1 uncultured Eubacterium sp.
AGGCAGTCTGCGACCGCTGCAAGCAGCCGTATGGGGAATTTGACAGCAGCAAGCATGGCGAAAAAGAAGTAAGAGATATAAAGGAAGCAACATGTACCGAAGCCGGGCATACCGGGAATGAGTACTGTAAGGACTGCGGGACGAAAGTGACAGAAGGGGAAGCAATCCCGGCGTTAGGGCATACGGGCGGAAGCGCGACCTGCGCACAGAAGGCAGTCTGCGACCGCTGCAAGCAGCCGTATGGGGAATTTGACAGCAGCAAGCACGGTGCAAAAGAATTGAGAGATGTAAAGGCAGCAACATGTACCAAGGCTGGGTATACCGGGAACGAGTACTGTAAGGACTGCGGAAAGAAGCTGTCAGAAGGGAAATCCATCCCTGCGACTGGGCATAAATGGGACGGCGGCAAAGTAACGGTAGCGCCGACGGCTGACAAGGCTGGCGTAAAGACATATACTTGTACTTCATGCGGCACGAAACGGACCGAAGCGATCCCTGCGGCTGGTGCCCCGGCAGTTGGGAAAGAAGTCAAAGATAAGACAGGGGTTTACCGTATTGAAAAGAACAGGACAGTGTCTTACCAACGTCCGTCCGGCTCTCCAAAGGAAGTAACTATTCCAAAAGAGATTAAGGTGAACGGCGTTACATATAAGGTGACTTCGATTGCCCAAAGGGCATTTAAGAAACAGACCGCCCTGACGAAGGTAACGGTTGGGGATAATATCGTAAGCATCGGAAGGTACGCGTTCAGCGGATGTAGTAAGCTTAAGGGCGTGAAGCTTGGCAAGAATGTAACCACAATGGGTGACGGCGTATTCTTCAAATGCGTATCCCTGACGAAAATCACCATCCCATCAAAAGTCACGGTAATCCGGACGAATACGTTCTTCGGATGTAAGAAGCTAGCGTCTGTGAAGATGGGCAATCAGGTAACGGAAATCGGGACACGTGCATTCCGCAAGTGCGGCGCATTGAAAGAGATTACAATCCCATCCAAGATAAAGAGGATTGGCGCACGCGCATTCTTCAAGTGTGGGAAATTAAAGAAAATAACGATCAAGACGAAGATGCTGACATCTAAGAAGATTGGGAAAAACGCATTTAAGGGTATTTCTTCTAAGGCAGTTATCAAAGCGCCGAAGGGAAAAGTAAAAGCGTACAAAAAAATGCTTCGTGCAAAAGGCGTCGGCTCTAAGGTGAAAATCACCCGGTAATTAAAATTAGCTATCAGTAAGAGGAATTAGTAAGAGAAACAAACGTGGGGCTGTTGCAAAATAGATATCGTATACAAGATATATGTTGTATATAAACGATTCTTTGCAACAGCCCCAACAGCAAAAGGAGGTTTTTATGAGAAAACGCTGGTTACAAAAGGCAACAGCGCTTTTCCTGTCAGTTAGCCTGATTGCAGGCTCAGGGATTACGGCTGCCGCAGAGCATGGAAAAGACGCGGCAGGGGCGGGACAAACCAGGACAGCAGAGGAGACGTATCAGAACAATGAGGGGAAATTAAAAGAAAACCCATTGATCCAATTGCCGCTTGGGGCGGTTCGGGCAGACGGCTGGCTAGAGAACCAGCTATTGTTAATGAAACAAGGCCTGACAGGAAATATGAAGTATTTCCAGGATTATAACAAGGAAACGAGCGCATGGCTTGGCTCAAGCTTGACCTCCGGCCGTGCGACGTGGGAGAACGGGCCTTATTTCTTACGCGGGTTATTATCATTGGCATATGCGTTAGACGATGAAGAATTGATTGCAGAAGCTTTGGAATGGGTGAAGTGGTCGATTGACAACCAGCGCGAAGATGGGTACTTCGGGCCTGCATCAGAAAATTCCTGGTGGTCTAGGATGCCGATGCTATGCGCCATCCGTGATTTTTATGAAGCGGTTGAGGCAAAGCCTGTTTCGGAACGTACAGAAACAGAAACGGAATACCATGGCAAGGTACTGGGCTTTTTGGAGAAATACTTCCATTACCAGGAGCGTGAGCTTCCCAGGCGCCCTTTGAGCAATTGGGCGGACGCCAGGGGCGGCGATAACTTAGAAGTGGTGTATTGGCTGTATAACCAGCTATACGATGAAGCAGACCCAGGCGCTACAGACTGGCTGCTTTCCCTTGGGGATCTGCTTTATTCCCAGACACAGAACTGGGAAGACATCTACAATAACTCTACGGCAAGGCAGCATGTGGTAAATACCAGCCAGGGGATGAAGACGCCTGCTGTTTATGCACAGTATAAGGACGATGAGAAATACAGGGTTGCCTTGGCGAACGGCATAGATCATATGGAAATTGACCATGGGCGGATCGATGGCCTGCCCAATTCAGACGAGGCGGCAAGGGATAACCGTTCCACCAGAGGCTCCGAAACCTGCGGGACGGTAGAAGGGCTGATGTCGACAGAAATAGCGATGAAAATCCTTGGCGAAGCCTGGATGGGCGACCGTTTAGAAACCTTGGCGTACAATGCGCTCCCGGCAGCTTATCCGTCGGATTATTCCGGGCATACGTATTACATCCTGCAAAACCAGGTGATGGATACGCTTGGGAACCATGAATTTGACTGTGACCATGGCGACAGTTCTGCATTCGGAGCTCCATTGGGGTACGACTGCTGTTTTGCAAACAACCATATGGGATGGGCGAAATTTGTCCAGAATATGTGGATGGCGACCGCAGAGGGCGGCCTTGCGCTTACCGCCTATGGCCCGAACCATGTAACGGCAAAGGTTGCAGGCGGCAAAATCGCGAAATTCCAGCAGCAGACCGACTATCCGTTCCGCGATACGGTAAACCTTACGTATTACGGCGAGGACGCAGGCTTTGAACTGAAGCTGCGTATCCCAGAATGGGCGGAGTCCGCCCAGGTGACGGTGAATGGAACCGTACAGCAGGGCGTAAAATCTGGTACGTTTTATACCATCCAAAGGGATTGGGCTGCTGGGGACAAGGTTACGGCAGTTTTCCAGAGCGAAGTAAAGCTGACGACGTGGTATAACAATTCCACGGCGGTACAAAAGGGCGCCCTGGTCTATGGGCTGAAAATTGACGAGGACTGGCGTACTTATGATGAGAACGACGCCCGGGAACTGAAGGTAGAACACAAAGACGGCTTCCCATTGCGTGAGGTTTATCCGGCAAGCGCATGGAATTACGGCTTGGTGGCCGATGGGAACGCTTCGTTTGAGGTGATAGAATCTGGGGAAGTCGGCCTGCAGCCATTCCAGGCAGAAACCGCGCCAATCCAGATTAAGGCCAAAGGGCAGATCTTGCCAGAGTGGACGTTAGATGGGAATATCGCAGGCCCGCAGCCTTATGGACCGGTGGCTTATGATAAGAATGCAACAGAAGAAATCACATTGATCCCATATGGGTGCGGACGGCTCCGGATTACGCATTTCCCAACGCTTGGCGACGCGTCTAAGACGGATGAGATCGTACGTACGGAAAGCCGTACCATTACGCGTAACGGAATTACATACCAGGAATTTGACAACCTGGTTGTCCCAAAAGCGAAGGACTACCGCTTATCAGTCAAAGCAGAAGGGACAGGGACAGTTATTATTAACAGCAAATATTCCCAGGAAGTATCAGGTGATTTTACCATCGGCAATTTAAAGGGCAAGCTGTCCGGGGGCTTCCAGTTCAATGCCGGGCAGTACAACAATATCCGCTTTACCGGGGATATTAAGGCCACTGAAGTGAAGATTGATATCATCGAACGTGAAATTACTGGGATTAGTATTTTAAACAGCAAACGGTCAGGATCTACGATCCAGATTGCAACAAATTTAGATCCGCAGGAAACGCCATACCGTATTGTGTATGGGACGTCGTCTGGGAATTATACGAATACGGTACGAGGATTTAGCAGCGGTACGGCGACATTGCTCGGCCTAGATGAAACGGCGGTATATTATGCGAAAGTACTTGCAACAGTCTGCGGCGTCGAGAAAGAGAGCCAAGAGCTTGTGTTTGAAGTATCTGGCAACGAAGGCGGCTTAAAGCCAAACCCGGATGTCCCGGCAGCTTCTTATGAAGGCTTTAATACCTTGAATTATATGGCAGGCGAGCAAGGCGTCTGGACGGAATACGATCCGGAGGATGCCGTTACCATCCAGGCAGCGGCGCATCCAAACAGCTACCGTCCGTCTGAGATTAAGCTTGGGACGTCTGAGAGGATGAAAGCTATCTTAGATGTAGAAGGTTCCCAGAACTGGGTGGATTATGTGGTTGAAACGGAACTTACATTAGACGAAGTGAAGACAAACAATGGCGGCATGATCTTCCGTGCCAGCGAATTTGGGAATGGGCCGGATGATTTCAAAGGCTATTTTGCAGGGGTTGGCTTAATCAACGGAAGGCCAGGCTTTTTGGTTGGGTTTGGAGGCGGCGGAAGCTGGAATACCATAGAAGAAATCTTTATGGATATCCATCCGAACCAGAAATATACCATCCGCGCCGTTGTTTATGGCGCCCATATCGCCCTCTATCTAGACGGGAACCTTGTGAAGGTATTTGAAGACGACAGGTTTGCCAAAGGAACCGTCGGCGTCCGTTCTTACCGGGAAGCTATGACGTTCCACAATATGACGGTACGTCCGATTACAGAAGAGGATCTAACTGTGTTTGAATCAGAGGATCCCGGCACGCCCGAAGAGCCAGATAAGCCTGTAGAGCCAGAAGAGCCGGAAGTACCAGCAAATTTCCAGGATGATTTTAGTTCTGAAGGGAACTGGACGCACTTTGGGGATCAGAATTTAATCCAAATTGCGGATGGGGCAATCCAGCTTGGGCGCAGCACAAATGTAAAATCTGTAGCTGGCGATGTAAACTGGAGCAATTTTGTCTACCGTGCAGAAGTTACGCTGGGAGAAAATGGCGACGGGAACGCCGGGCTTTTGATCCGCTCTTCGAAGGAAGGATCTGGCGCAGATAATTATTTCGGTTATTATTTTGGGATTAACAACAACGGATTTGAAATTGGGAAGTCCAGCAACAAATGGAACCAGTTAAAGGCAGGCAATGTTTCCTTTGACAGCAAGGCGGCGCATGAATTAAAAGTAATCGCATACCGCGATACGTTCTTATTCTACTTAGACGACGAATTAGTCCATGTACAGGTTGACTCTGACCATGCAAAAGGCAGGATTGGCGTCCGCGGCTATAACCGCGCCTTCTCCGTAGACAACGTGCTTGTCCGTCCGCTGACAGAAGAGGAAATCGATTTGGTAGCCCAGAAGCTAGAAGAGAGCAAGACCATACAGGTAGAAGCAGTTTCTGCAGACAACGGCTTCCAGGTGAAGTACCCAAGGGTGATGAACGCGACTTCTTACCGGGTGTTATTTGGGAAAGAAAGCGGCAATTATACCAATGAATTTGTCGATGTTTTCTTCAACGGCTACAAAGGCTCCGGTATTTTCAGCCATGATAAAGTGGCTGTTTCCACAGTTGGGGAAGGTACGTATTATGTCAAGATGATTGGGCTGAACGGAAAGACGCAAGTTGTAGCGTCCAAAGAGATTACCGTAACGACGGGACAGCGTGCGTCAGTAGAAGAAGAACAGGCTAAGCTGAATGAAGCGATTAGCCAGGAGAACAGCTTTGACAGCAGCCACTTTACTAATCTCAGCAAAAAACGCTTAGAACGTGCGAAAACGTATGCAGGCAGCATTGCAGCGAAGCAAGGCGCAAACCAGATCGAATACGCGACGGCGGCAGCATTGCTAAAGACAGCAATGAACACACCGGATTCTATGAACTTTGAAAAAGATCCAGAGCCGCCCGTAGTCGATACGGAAGCGTTAGATAAAGCGATTGCAGATGCAAAGAAAATAGACAAAGAGAAGTACACAGAAGCTTCGTATGCAAAGCTAGAGAAAGCGTTAAAGGACGCAGAAGAGGTAGACCGTACAAGCCAGAGCGCAGTAGACGCGGCAGCGAAAGCGTTAGATGAAGCAATCAAAGGCTTAGAAGAGAAGCCAAAGCCGCCCGTAGTCAATACAGAAGCGTTAGATAAGGCGATTGCGGAAGCGAAGAAGGTAGATAAAAACAAATATACAGAAAGTTCTTATGCAAAGGTAGCGGCAGCGCTCCAGGCAGCGGAACGGGCGGATCGTAAGAGCCAAAAGGCAGTAGACGCAGCAGCAAAGGCTTTAAAGGACGCCATAGCAGGGTTGAAAAAGCGTCCTACGCCTTTGAAGCCTCCTGCAAAGAACAAAACGGTAACACAAGGCCTATTGGTCTATAAGGTTACGAAATCTGCTACGAAAAACGGTACGGTCACCGTACTAAAGCCAAAGAAGAAGAGTTACCAGAAAATTACGGTTCCAAAGACAGTGAAGCTGAATGGCTATACGTTTCAGGTAACTGCTATCAGCAGCAAGGCGTTTAAAGACTGTAAGAAGTTAAAGAGCGTTAAGATCGGTGATAATGTATCAAAAATTGGAACGTCCGCATTTATGGGATGCACAAAGCTGCAAAGTGTGACCATAGGGAAAGGATTAAAGTATATCAGCAGCAAGGCATTCTACAAAGATAAGGCTTTGAAGAAGATTACAATCAAATCCTCAAACTTAAAGAAGGTATATGCCAAGGCATTTTCTGGCATCTCCAAAAAAGCTGTGATTGACGTGCCCAATAAGAAGGTAAAGAAGTATAAGAGAATCTTAAATAAGGGCAATTACCCGAAGACGGCAAAGGTTAAGTAGGGAAAGAGCCGACGGCTCCGGCAGGCAGCGCTAGGCAGGCGCCGCGCACCTCCAGATAGGAGGGCGCCGCGCCTGTTTTATTATTTCATAGGAAAGTGCGTCCTATGAAACAAAAACGCTCCGCGTGGATCGCACGATGGCAGAGAATCTTGCAAAGCAGGATTCTTTTTTATAAAAATGAAACTGTTTTTTGTAAATACAAAATAAGGAAAATGAAGTAAGATATAACTGTAAAGAAAAAAAATTTTCTTTTCTCCCTTTCATAATAATATAAAGCTACCGCATTCCGCAGATATAATACAACGTCATCTTGTATGATACCTGCTGAATGCGGTAATTTATTGACGCTACATCCGTTTTCTGATATAGTAACTCCATTAAGGAAAATAAGTTTGGATTAACATGGGAAGGGAGTGTTTTTGTGAAAAAAACAAAGGAAACGAAGACGAACGCAATGCGGATTTTAGATAGATATCATGTGCCATACCAGACCCTGGAATATGAATGTGGGGAATTTATCGACGGGGTCCATGTGGCAGAGTTAACAGGCGTGCCCGTGGAGCAGTCCTTTAAGACGTTGGTGCTGCAAGGGAAGAGCAGGCAGTATTATGTCTTTATACTTCCAGTTGTTGAGGAAATTAATTTGAAATTGGCAGCGAAGCTTGCTGGCGAGAAGTCGGTTGACATGATCCATGTAAAGGATATCCGGGAAGTTACGGGATATATCCGGGGCGGATGTAGCCCGATTGGGATGAAAAAGCAATATCCGGCCTTCCTGCATCAGAGCGCCCTGATGCAGGAAAAGGTTTATATCAGCGGCGGGCGGCTTGGTACGACCTTATGCCTTGCGCCAGAGGACTTAGCCAAGGTAGCCGCCGCAAAAACAGGAGAGTTCTTGTTGTAAAGGCTTCTGCAATTGCGGGGCAAGCCCTTGCGCTAAGGTGGATTTGAGAGCCAGATGGAATTTATGTACCTATCTGGCTTACTGTTGCGGCTTTGAGAGTTTGTTTTTTAATTTCCGGCCAACCGTATCCAGTGGATGGCGGAGTAAGCGTTTTAATGCGTTAAGCTGGCGGGCGCTAATCGCCGTTTCATGTTTTAAGGCTTCTGTTTCTGCAATAAGCTGGTTCATAATGGAGCCAAAGAATCTTACGGTGTCCTCCCACATATAGGGATTGCCTGGCGACCATTTCCCCTCTGCACGGTAAGTATTGTCAAATAACGTATCGCTTCCTAGATATTCCTGGGCAATCTTGCGGTTGCCCTCTTCGTATTCCGCGAGGAACGCTTCCATTTCATCTTTGGAAAAAATATGGTACTGTTTGTCATTGCCAGAATCTAAGGAGCAGACCGTTGCATGCTTGCGGAACCAGGCGTTGCTTTTCTTGTCCAGGCCGGGAAGCTCGTTTAAAATACGTTTGATTTCAATATAGTTCTTTGTCAAACTGGTATTTGAAAAGTTTTCCGGCATTTGGTATTCCTCAGAAAGCGTCAGGCCGATGGCGTCTAGGAAGTCCGCCTGGATGGTCTGGCCGACGAATTTCTTCCAGTCGAAAAGCCGTACCGTGATGTTTTCCTTCCCTGCAAACGCAGCGATCCGGTTCAGCATTT
The DNA here is from genome assembly GCA_948470065.1 of uncultured Eubacterium sp. Lineage (GTDB taxonomy): Bacteria > Bacillota > Clostridia > Lachnospirales > Lachnospiraceae > Petralouisia. The sequence continues at coordinate 8,326 of CAOKNO010000090.1, forward strand.
TGTAATAATCCAGCTTTACGACAGGCCGTTTTTTGGCCATCGTTTCCCAAGTGATAACAGAACTGCGGTGGAAGCCCTCTTTCACTATCTGGTTCCACCAGGAAAATATAAAATCATCCTGCCTGCGCAGGTAGACGATTACCTTTAGGGAAAAGATCCCTTTTTCCAATTCTTTTTTTATCCTGTCCCATCCCATGCCTTCGTAGCCGAAGCCATAATGCCACATGCTCTCATCCGTAAGGATGATATTGTCATATTTCTGGAATGCGGCGTAAAGCTTTTCAAAGCATTTGTCGACGGTTTCCCGCTCTTTTTCAAAGTCACGGTCTGATTTGGGGATTTGGTTTTGCCCAATTAAAAAGTGGGCGTTGCGCACATAGCGGATCTCAGGGAAACGAAGTTCCATATCTGGATAGTAATACCCTTTGGAACTTAAAACCTGCTGGTTCTCCCAGCAAAAGTCCTGGATTGCAGTTGACGCGGTCTTTGGCGTCCCTATGTGTAAATATAATGTCTTCATCCGTTCCTCCATTTCATGGCTTCAAGGTATTTGGAATCAATGAAATCGGATACAAACTCTGTTTCCGGATTCCGGCAGATTTCTTCCGGGGCGCCAATCTGCTCGACGCGCCCCTGGTTGGTAATGATTATGGTATTGGCGACCTCCATGGCCTCTTCCTGGTCATGGGTGACAAATATACTGGTAATGCCGACCCGCTGGATCATATCGCGCAGCCAGGTCCTAAGTTCCCGGCGTACCTTGGCGTCGATGGCGGCAAATGGCTCGTCGAGAAGAAGGAGCTGGGGGTTCGGAGCCAGGGCACGGGCAAAAGCGACACGCTGGCGCTGGCCGCCAGAAAGCTGATGTGGGAAACGTTTCCCAAGGCCAGGCATGGCGATCAGTTCTAAAAGCTCGTCCACGCGCTCCTTGATCTCTGCTTTGCTTTTTTTCTGTATCTTTAGGCCGAAGGCGATATTGTCCGCCACTGTCATATAGCGGAACAGGGCGTAATTTTGGAAGACAAACCCAATGCCGCGTTTGCTGCCAGGCAGGTTGTTTACCCGCATCCCATTGATCAGTATGTCCCCGGAATCTGGTACGTCCAGCCCTGCAATCATGCGCAGGATTGTGGTCTTCCCGCTTCCGCTAGGACCAAGGAGCGCCGCAAGCTGCCCTTTTTCAATCCCAAAGTTGACATTGTCAGAGGCATGGAAGCCGTCAAACGTTTTATAGATGTTCTTCATCTCCACATACATAGGGGTGTTCCTCCTGTTTGCTTTATTTTTTCTTCCATTCGACCAGGGTCTTGGCGATTAAGATTATGACAGCCAAAAGGACCAGGATGGAAGATACGGCAAAGGCCGCTGTTGTGTTGAACTCGTTGTAAAGGATTTCCACATGGAGCGGGAGCGTATTGGTCTTTCCCCTTAAATGGCCAGAGATAACAGAGACTGCGCCAAATTCCCCCATGGCACGCGCCGTACATAGGATCACCCCATAGAGCAAAGCCCATTTGATGTGCGGGAACGTAATCTTACGGAATATGGTAAATCCATTGGCGCCCATTAAGGCTGCGGCTTCCTCTTCATCCTTCCCCTGTGCGTTTAAGACGGGGAACAGTTCGCGGAAGACAAAGGGGAAGGTAACGAAGATGGTCGCTAGGATAACGCCAGGTACGGCGAATACGATCTTAATGTCGTATTGATCCAGGAAATCCCCCATCCATCCCACGTTCCCAAAGGTGAGGATAAATACCAGCCCGGCGATGACCGGGGAGATGGAAAATGGGATGTCAATCAAGGTCGCAAGCACCTGCCGCCCGCGGAAATAGAACTTTGACAGCAGATATGAAGCGAATACGCCAAATAAGGTGTTGATCGCCACGGCCACGACCGTTGCCAGCAAGGTAAGCTGCAGCGCTTTTATCGTATATTCATCAAGGACGGCGTCTAGATAGGCGTCCCATCCCTCTCTTAAGGCATTTGCTACGACGACTGCCAGAGGGAGCGCAAGCATGAAAAATAGGAATACTACGCTGGTTCCGATTAATAGGTATTTTATTGCGTGGCTGGAATTGTCCTTTGGCGGCTCTATGACTTTCTGTATGGAATGGATGCTGTCGCCCACGACGTCCTGGGTATACGTTCTTTGTTTTTTCTGTGACATATCGTTCTCCTTCAAACAAATATTAATGTCAGGATTTATTAAATTTCTGCATATAAATCTGCAGGGAATTAATGGATAGCATCAGTACAAAGGACACAATCAGCAATACCAATGCGATTGCCGTGGCGTCAGAATATTTGAACTGTTCCAGCTTGGACATAATCAAAAGGGGCGCGATCTGTGTCTTATATGGGATGTTCCCGGCAATAAATACAACGCTTCCATATTCTCCAATGCCGCGTGCGAACGCAAGCCCAAAGCCTGCTAAAAGGGCTGGGAGCAGTTCTGGCAGGATGACGCGGAAAAATGTGTATACCTTGCCTGCGCCAAGCATGGCGGCGGCTTCCTCATACTGCCTGTCCAGCTTTTCCAATACGGGCTGTACGGCGCGGACAACAAACGGGATGCCTACGAATACCATAGCGATGGTGATACCGATCCGTGTATATGCGATTTTAACCCCAGCTTTGTCAAAAACCGCCCCAATCCAGCCTTGGTCAGAATAAAGGAAGGTAAGGGAGATCCCGGCTACAGCCGTGGGCAGGGCAAAGGGCAGCTCAATCATCCCGTCCATAAGGCGTTTGCCGGGAAAATCGTACCGTACCAGCACCCATGCGAGGATCACGCCGAACACAGCGTTTACCACGGCGGCAAAAAACGCGCAGGATAAGCTGACCACGTAGCCAGACAAGACTTGGCGGGAAGTAACGACGTCTATAAATTCACGGAAACTCAATTGGCTTGCGCTGACAAAGATGGAAGCCAGGGGGATTAAGACCAGGCATCCTAACATGGATAAGGTTACGCCAAGCGAAAGGCCAAAGCCTGGGATGACCCGTACCCCTTTTTTGTTTTTCACTTTTACAATCTGCTGTTCCATGTGTATTGGATCCTTTCTTGCCGGCGGTTTTATTCTGCATAGATCTCATCAAAAATTGCACCGTCGTCAAAGTATGTTTCATACGCTGCGTCCCACCCGCCGAAATCATCTATGGTGACAAGGTTCATATTGAGGTCGAACTTTTCAGAAAATTCCTGTAGGACGGATTGATTGGACGGCCGGTAGTGGTGCTTTCCCGCTAGCCGCTGGGCTTCTTCGCTGTAGAGATAGGACAGGTATTCCTTCGAAACCTCCGTGGTTCCATGATCCTCGGCGTTGCTGTCTACAACGGCTACGGAAGGCTGTGCTAAGATGCTCACGCTTGGGGTTACCATTTCATAGCTGTCCGGGTATTGTTCCAAAGATAAATAGGCTTCATTTTCCCAGGCAATCAATACGTCCCCCTGGCCGTTCTCCACAAAGGTGTTCGTTGCCCCTCTGGCGCCAGAATCTAGCACCAGGACGTTTTTGTACAGCTTTTTCATAAATTCCTTCGTCGCGGCTTCGTCCCCGCCGTTTTGCTGCTGTTCATACGCCCACGCCGCCAGGAAGTTCCAGCAAGCCCCGCCGGAAGTCTTAGGGTTTGGGGTGATGACTTCTACGCCGTCTTGGATCAAATCATCCCAGTCTTCTATATGTTTCTCATTTCCTTTGCGTACCAAAAAGACAATGGTGGAAGTATAAGGGGAACTGTTCCCTTCAAATTCCTCCAGCCAGCCCGCGTCAATCAGCCCAGACTGCTCAATTGCTGTGATATCATGGGAAAGAGCCAGCGTCACGACGTCGGCTTCGTTCCCTTCAATCACAGAACGTGCCTGGGAGCCGGAACCACCGTGCGACTGTGTGATTTCAAGCCCGGTATCGTGGGATTCTTTCCAGTGCTCTTCGAACAATGCATTGTACTCTACGTAAAATTCCCGGGTGGGATCGTAAGAGACATTTAATAACTCTAAG
>CAOKNO010000091.1 GCA_948470065.1 uncultured Eubacterium sp.
GCGAAAGGTTTATGGCGCAATGAACTTCCTTATGCTATGGATGTGATAAATTTCGCCCTAAGACCGCATGTAAAACGCCTATTAGAATGGGAAATTGGTATAGAACATAAAAAAATAGCTTGATTTTTTTACAGCATATAAGAAAATTACCAGTCAATGCAAAAGAAATATATCCATAATTTTATGCAACAAATTCGAATTTGCAGATGAATTTCTTGAACTTTCCTTATTTTTCAAGGAGTTGATATCCCCATACAGTAAATTGCTATGTATTTTCCCTTGTTTTTGCCCTTATGGGCTATTTACAAGGGCAGATTTCAATGATATTACAATCAAATTGGATGTAAGAGAATTTGCAAGTCGAATGTTTCAATTGTGGGAGGGGTTGCCTGGGAACCTCCAAAGATATAGAACCATTTTGGACGCTTAGTTATGCGGATGACCCCTTATCATGGGGAGATGAAGAACAAACCAGTTATATTTATGAGCGTATGTTGAGTTACTATAGAGATTAAACTAATATAACATATCCAGTTTACAGTGAAGTTGCACATAAAGAAAAATTGAAGTTTATTCCCGCGAGGGTAAGTACCCTTTGGGTGCAAATACCCCGCCCCTTGGGGCGGAAAGAACAAGCTAGGCCATGCCCCGTAGCTTGCTGCGGGGTATTTGACTCTTATCTATCATTTCCATTTTTTCATTCTTCACCCTGATACCTCCAAATAGTTTTTCTATTTTTACATAGCCCGTAATATATGATGTCTTTAGACAAGTAACATATGCATTAAAATCACATATCTCTTTTTCAATTAAGTATTCCAAATATCTTTCAGTTGTTCGGAAATTCCGAACAACTGAATCTTCATCTCAAATATTGTCATTATATAGATTCCTTTGTATCAACACGATACATTCTGTATGGACGGTTCCAGGGAACATGTCGACGCACCCGATCCGTTCTGCAACGTATCCATTTGCTTGGAGGATTTCCAAATCCCGTGCCAGGCTGGTGGGCTTGCAGGAAATATAGACCATTTTTTCTACGCCATACTGGATGATCCGTTCCAATGCCTTGGGGTGGATCCCGTCCCGGGGCGGATCTAATACGATGAAATCTGGCAGTTCTTCTATGGTATCTAGGACTTTCAGCACATCCCCTGCTAGGAATTCACAATTGTGCAGCCCGTTTTGCATAGCGTTTTCCCGGGCGGCGGCTACGGCTTCTTCCACAAGCTCTACGCCGATTACTTTCCTGGCTGCTGGAGAGAGGATCTGCGCAATGGTTCCCGTCCCGCTGTATAAATCGTAGATAAGCTTGCCATCCCCGGCGCTTGCCACATATTCCCGTGCGGTTTCATATAAGACCTCCGCCCCTAGGGAATTGGTCTGGAAAAAGGAGAAGGGGGAGATCTGGAAGCGCAGGCCCAGCAGTTCTTCATAAAAATAACTTTGGCCATAAAGCGTTTCTGTCCCTTGGTCGATGACGGCGTCAGCCAGGCTGTCGTTGCAGGTATGCAAGATCCCGGCAATGGTTCCTTCTAGCTTAAGCGCTAACAGGCAGTCGCAGAACCCTTTGAGCAATTGTGTTTCTTCCGTAATCTGTGTGGTCGTGATAAGATCGACCAGGATTTCCCCGGTTTTTGCCGCTTTTCGTATCAAAAGATGGCGCAGATACCCAAGGTGCGTAGTCTTATGGAAATAAGTAATCCCAAGGTGGCGTGCCTGCGTTTCGAAATACGAGAGCGTGGCAGACAAGATGTCAGAAAAATCCGCATCGGTAATTTTGCACCCTGCGACAGTCACAATATCATGGAAGCTTCCGCGTTTGTGCATCCCAAGGGCAAGCGGACCGTCCTTTACGCTATCCCCAAAGGAAAATTCCATTTTATTCCGGTAAGCAAATTGGTTTGGGCTTGGCTTTATGCCCTCGAATATATCGTCAAAGGAGGGGCAGACTGGCTGTAATAGAGCTCTTACTTGTCCTGCCTTCAATTCGAGCTGTGTTTCATAGCTGAGGTTTAAATAAGTACAGCCGCCGCAGCTTCCAAAGTGTTTACATGGGGCGGTTTCTAGTTCGAGCGGGGATTTCTCTAAAATTTCTAGCAGGCGCCCTTCCGCCTTCCCGTTCCTTTTTTTCTTGACAGAGAACGAAATTTTTTGGCCTGGCACCACGTTTTTCACAATGGCAATGCTTCCGTCTTCTGTTTTGACAATTCCCTTGTTCGGGAAAGAAACTTGTTCTACGGTTCCGGTATATTGTTGTCCTTTTTTCATAATTCCTCCAAAATAAGTGATTTTCGTAAATGTGGGACGATAACTGAGAGTTATTATATACTGGAAAGCGGGCAAAAGGAATAGGGAAAATAAAAAACATGTCTGCCTAGTATGGGGTGCGGTTGGCTGGAAGGACAAAAATTTAGTGTAGGGGAGTAATATTTTTCCAGAAATAGCCGATATGCAATATAGCTACGGATGGCACTTATTTCTATGGAAGGATAGGGATAAGTGCCTTTGTATTTATGTAGGGCGCAGTCCGCTGTGTGCTGCATGGATTACAAGTTGGGTATTAAGTATGGAAAGAATGGAGGCGCGAAGATGGCATTTGCAAGTATTGGGAGCAGTAGGGAAGCCTTGTATGTTTCACAGGCATTTTCAGATTATGCAAAAAACGCAAGACCACAGGAAACGAAGGAGGATGGAAAGGGTAAGCTGATTGGTGAATTTTCGGACACAGAATGGGACAGCCTGCTAGAAAAGGTAGATGGTTTCATAGATGAGTACCAGGAGAATCTGGAGGAAGAGCAGAAGGAAGCCTTGGAAAAACAGCAAGGTCACAAGGAGCCTTCTAGTGCAAAACGCCAGACAAAGGCGCAGGAATTGTATGAGCAGACGGTAGGTATAAATGGGGAAGTCAAGAGCATGCAGTTTTGGAACATCCATGCAGAGCAGGCGGCAAAGAAAGCAGGGGATGGGAAGGTTCCGGGGGTTTTGGAATCCGCATCTGAAAAGATTTCACAAGAGGCAGTCCAGAGGCTTGTTGGGGAACAAAAGAAAGCGCCGTATTCCTACCTTGCTGACGATATGGGGCAAATAGAATACAATGGCGTGGTGTTCCAGTGCGATTACGAACAGAACAGGCTCTGCCTGGGTGATGTGTCAAATCCTGACGACTGCCTGTCGATCCCGCTAGAAAGCGGCGGATGCCTGGTGGTGAACCGGGACAGCATTGATGGCTTGTCGAAAGCAATCGGGATGTTCTCGCCAGAGGATATCAACCGGATTATGCGTGCGATAGCGCAAGACGCCAAGATACAGAAAATGAAGAATCAGTTAGAGGATGAGGCCAGCGGCATGGAAGTGCTGGATAAAAAAGGGGACGAAGGACATGAACCCGAAGAGTTATAAATATAGCCCGATTTTTAAATCATGGAATATCATATATCCCATTTTTATTTATTTTGTAGTGACGAATCTTGCTATGAGCCTGTTTGCAATGCTTGCTTCCTTTTTGGGGGCGGACTACCAGGAACAATATATGACGCTTCAGACGGCGTCGGTGGCGGTTACGATCCCGTTCATTGCCAATTATTATCAGAAGGACAGGAAAGAACCTACGGTGTTCTGGGAACATATGGGGATTGTGTTTGAGAGGAAAAGCGCTTCCCTTAAGGGAATCAATGGGATACTGATGTTTTTAGCTGGCGCGGTGGCAGGCATAGCGTTAAACAACCTTCTGGCCTTGACGTCGCTGGAAGAGGTTTCAAAAGGATACCAGGAAGTGACGGGATATTTTTTTGCCGGAGGTATTCTGTTTGAACTCCTTGGCGCCTGCCTGCTTACCCCGTTTTTGGAGGAACTGCTATACCGCAGCGTAGTCTATGGCAGGCTTTGCGACATGATGATTTTGGATAATGAGGAGAAGACTGAGAGCGGTAAGAAGCGGGAACGCTATGGCAGGATTATCGCTATGGTGTTTTCTGCCGTATTGTTCGGGGTGCTCCATATGAACCTGGTGCAGTTTATCTATGCTGGCGTGCTCGGGATCCTGTTTGCCTGGTTTATGGAGAAATCTGGGCATTTCTATGGACCGTTGCTTGCGCACATTGGAGCAAACCTGATGTCTGTATTGCGGGTGGAAACGGATCTGTTTGCCTGGATGCCAGAAGGGCAGGGGGCGTATTTGGCGGTGTCGGCGGCATTTGCTTTTGCTGCTGTAGCTTTGATAACAGCGCTCCAGATCCTGAATCGTTGTAAGAAAGAATAGTGGAGGACGGCAGGACTATGCGGTAACGGCTGCCTGGAAGTGGATCGTCTGGGCAGTCCTTGCCTCATTTTCCATTCATCCAGTGATCCATATTATTACAAGAAAAAAACTGGACAGTAAGAATATTTAAAAAAAATACAAAAAAACTATTGACATTTATAGGAAAATGGTAGTATAATAACCAAGCAGTCGGCGAGAGACAGATAAGCCAAAGGCTGCACGCACAAAGCCATGGGATCTTAGCTCAGCTGGGAGAGCATCTGCCTTACAAGCAGAGGGTCACAGGTTCGAGCCCTGTAGGTCCCATTTTTGCGGAAAACGCAAAGCATAACAGAACATGGCGGAATAGCTCAGTTGGCGAGAGCACACGGTTCATACCCGTGGTGTCGGGGGTTCAAATCCCTCTTCCGCTACTTCAAGGTAAAGTTAAGGGTTCCATATATTCATAGAGATATGAGTATATGGTTTTTTGTTTTATGGGATTGGGTTGACAAAAGGTCTAGGCAGGCGGAGAATCCTGTAGATTAAGTTTTTTTGTTTTGTATGTCCGGTATGTTTGAGATTGAATCGGTAAAAGCCTGTGTCTGAAAGGTGGAATAAAAAATTTCGAATTTTTTTAAATTTCCTCTTGCATTTTCCCAGAACCTATGGTATTATAATTCTTGTAAAAAGGATTTCACCTTCAGGAGTTCTTTTTATAAGTTATACCCCTTATTAATTATTTATACTCCCCTCATAGAGAAGGTCAGCGGTTTACCGCTGGCTTTTCTCTTTGTTTCATAGGAAGGTGCGTCCTATTTTTCACAAACCATCTGCTATGCAAGTGTGGTGTCAGCCGCTTTCGCTTACAACAAAAAAATCCAATATTACAAGAATGCTGGTACTCCGACCACACTTTGGGCAAATGGGGTTTTGGCTGCGCTGGTATTTCAAGGGTGCATATCAATCAGCTAAGGCGATTCATCATGGGTAAGTTTAAAAAATAAAAATTCTGATGAATAAAATCCTTCTTTTTTCAGATACTATGAGAGCAGTAAACAATTAGGAGGAATGAACAATGGCTAAGAACAGTGATATGCAGAACAGAGGGACAAATGGTACGACGAACGAATCTGGCATGAAGGATTGCCATAACAGCAAGAATGCCAATTCCCAGAACAATGCGAAAAATTCGTATTCCCAGAACAGCGCTAAGAATGCGAACGCCAAGAACAATGCAAAGAACAGCACGAGCAACGCCAGCGGTTCTGACTGCAGGGATTCTTATGGCAAATAATTAGCACGGCAAGAAAGAAAACTGCATACTATAAGGTAGGAACAGATTACCGGAATGCAAAGGGCGCTTCGGTAATCTGTTTTACTATTTGATGGAGAAAGGTGATCGTATGGAGTTTCAGACTATCGGTATCCGTGAATTTAACGAGTACCGTATGCGGCCGGATGCGTGGGTCATTGATTTGCGCAGCAAGGAAGAGTATGAGGAAATCCATGTGGAAGGAGCTAGGAATGTCCCTTATGAGGATTTAAAGATGTTCCAGAAGTACCTTCCGAAGGATAAGCTTTACATCCTGTATTGCGACAGGGGATCCAGCAGTTTGATGGCGGCAAAGGAGTTAAGCCGGAAGGGCTACCGGGCCGTATCGCTTGTGGGCGGGATCCAGGCGGCGCTTCAAAATAGGAAAAAGGATTGACAGCGGGAAAGGGAAACTATAATATAGACATAGCGGAAATTGAGCAAAACCGAGAGGATACATTGGAGAAAGAGAATGAGGACATATGAATTGATAGCCCCCTGCCATTTTGGCTTAGAAGCGGTGCTGAAAAGAGAAATTTATGATTTGGGTTATGAAATTACGAAGGTGGAGGATGGGAAGGTGTCTTTTACCGGGGACGCCGAGGCAGTCTGCCGTGCAAATATCTTCCTTCGGACTGCGGAACGCGTGCTTTTGAAGGTTGGGCAGTTCCACGCGGAGACATTTGAAGAATTGTTCCAGGGAATCAAAGCGGTTCCCTGGGAAGCGTATATCCCGGCGGATGGGAAGTTCTGGGTGGCTAAGGCTTCTTCGGTGAAGAGCAAGCTGTTCAGTCCTTCGGATATCCAGTCCATCGTGAAAAAGGCGATGGTGGAACGGATGAAGCAGCAGTACCACAAGCAATGGTTTGAGGAAACAGGGGCGCCTTACCCGCTGCGCTTGTTCTTGATGAAGGATGAGGCGACGGTTGCCATTGATACCTCTGGGGATTCTCTACATAAGCGTGGATACCGCCCCGTCGGCGGGAAAGCGCCAATTTCTGAAACGCTTGCCGCGGCATTGATTATGCTGACTCCTTGGAACCGGAGCCGTATCCTGGTCGATCCCTTCTGCGGGAGCGGGACCTTCCTGATTGAAGCGGCTATGATGGCCTGTAACCGTGCGCCTGGCATAGACCGTAGCTTTACGGCGGAGTCCTGGACGGAACTGGTAGCGGGGCAGGAATGGAAGGACGCCAGGGAGGAAGCGCTGGAATTGGAAGAATACGATCTGGATGTGGATATCCAGGGGTATGATATTGACGGTGGGATTTTGCGGGCGGCCAGGGAGAATGCGAAACGGGCTGGCGTTGCAAACCTCATCCATTTCCAGCAGCGACCAGTCTGTGAACTCCGGCATCCTAAGAAATATGGCTTTTTGATCAGCAACCCGCCGTATGGGGAGCGTCTTGAGGATAAGGAAATGCTTCCTAAGCTTTACCGGGAGATTGGGGAGGCCATGGGACGGCTGGATAGCTGGTCGTCGTATTTGATTACCGGTTATGAGGACGCCCAGAAATACATAGGGAGGAAAGCAGACAAGAACCGGAAGCTGTACAATGGGATGCTAAAGACGTATTTTTACCAGTATTTAGGGCCGAAGCCGCCCAAACGGGGGCAAAGGCCAGAGGCTTAGAAGGATGGAAGAAACGGCACGATGGGAAGGACGGATGGAAAAGGCGTTTTAAGGATGGCGTCCATATTCCTGTTTGCCACTTATTTTGTGGCGGCGGCAGTATTATCACAGTTTTCTGCTGTCCATAAAAGGGAGGCGAAGCGGGAACAAATGGAAATGCTGCAGATGTTTGCCTTTTATAAGGATGAAACAGAGAAATTTACCTTCCGCCAGCAGCTTCGGATGGAGCTTCCAGATGGCATGGGAGAAGAGGATGTGGTGATTGAGGACGACTATGTAGAGCAGGTTGCCAGAATCCGTCTGCCTGGTGTGGGGAAGGATTATTTTGAGAGCCACCCTTTGCTGGGCAGGAGTTATAATATTGACCAGATTTACATGGAAAACGGCATGATTGAGATTGCGCTGGACGGGGTCTATGAAGTGGAAAGCAGCGTAAAGGACGGCTATCTGTGCCTGGATTTCCTTATGCCTAGGCAGCTATACGATAAGGTCGTGATCGTGGACGCCGGGCACGGAGGGAGCGCGATTGGCAATTTGAAGCGGGGAATTGCCGAAAAGGATATCAACCTTGCCATTGCGCTTCAACTGAAAGAGCTGCTGCAAGGGAATGATAAAAGGATTGGCGTGTACTTTACCAGGACGACGGATGAAGACCCTTCTTTTAGCCGCCGGGCGCAGCTTGGGGAAAAGGCAGGGGCGGATTATTTTATCAGCATACATTGCAATTCCTCGTCGGATGGGCAGATGTCGGAGGAATCCGGGACAGAGGTGATGTACGACGAAACCAAGGGGCAGGATAAGAACCCTGGCAGGCGTCTGGCACAGATCTGTTTAGAAGAGGTGGCAGGGGCGTTTGGGAGTAAGCCGAAAGGGGTGTTCCCAGGCAGCGGATCCTACGTCATACGGGAGAACCAGGTAACGGCGGTATCTATAGAACTGGGCTATATGACAAACCAGGAGGAATTGGGCAAGCTGAAGGATCCAAAGTACCAGAAGCTGGCGGCGGAGGGGATTTACCGCGCTATTTTACGTGCAATAGAGGAAGGGCTTTGAAAAGCCTTACGTTTGGGACGCATAGGGAGGAAACAGGATTGAGGATGGAAAAGATTATTTTTGCAACAGGGAACCAGGATAAGATGCAAGAAATCAAAGAGATCATGTCAGGGCTGGATCTGGAGGTCCAATCCATGGCGGAGGCTGGGATTTCCGTGGATATCGTAGAGGATGGGGCGACGTTTGAAGAGAATGCCTTGATTAAGGCATCTGCTGTTGCAAAAGAGGTGCATGGGGAGGCGGCGGTAGTGCTGGCAGACGATTCTGGCCTTGAGATCGATGCGCTGGGCAAGGAGCCTGGCATTTATTCCGCCAGGTATCTGGGGGAAGATACGCCTTATGAGGTGAAGAACCAGGAACTGATCCGGCGTTTGGAAGGCGTGCCGAAGGAAGGGCGGACAGCCCGGTTCGTATGTGCGATCGCAGCAGCCTTCCCGGACGGGGAAACCTGTGTCACCAGAGGGACGGTTGAGGGGTATATTGGATGGGAGCCGGCAGGGGAGCATGGGTTTGGCTATGATCCGATCTTTTATCTGGACGATTATGGGTGCACGACGGCGCAGCTTTTGCCAGAGGTGAAGAACCAGCTAAGCCACCGGGGCAAGGCGCTCAGGGCGATGAGAGAACGGTTGGCGGCCAGGTAAAGGGGAAGGTTATGAGGATATTGATTGTAAGCGATACCCATAAAGAACATGGATACCTGAAGAAGCTTTTATACAGTATTGGCAGGATTGACCTGCTGATCCATCTGGGGGATTCTGAGGGGTATGAGGAGGAACTTGCGGATCTGGCAGGCTGTCCGTTGGAAATTGTTTCTGGGAACAATGATTTCTTCTCTGATCTGGAACGTGAGAAGGAGTTAAAGTTAGGGAAATACAAGGTTTTGATCACCCATGGGCATTACTATTATGTGGCGATGGGCATAGAGGATCTAAAGAAAGAAGCTGCTGGGAGGGGCATGGATATTGTGATGTTTGGGCATACCCACCGCCCGCTGCTGGATGTTAGCAAGGGGCTTGTAGCATTGAACCCAGGAAGCATTTCTTACCCGCGCCAGGAAGGGCGGAAGCCGTCGTATGCGCTGATGGAGATTGACGCCAAAGGCGAGGCGCATTTTTCCATTGGCTATATGGAAAAAAATAGTTGACTTATGGGGAAAACCTGATATAATATTATATAGTGCAGCAAAATGACCCAAACAGTTGATATGCACAATTCGCAACTGGAGGGAGGTTAGGTGTGAGACTATGTCAAATGTTATCGTAAAAGAGAACGAGACTTTGGATAGCGCTTTACGCAGGTTTAAGCGGAACTGTGCAAAAGCTGGTATTCAGCAGGAGATTCGTAAGAGAGAGCATTACGAAAAGCCAAGCGTAAGACGTAAGAAGAAATCCGAAGCAGCTAGGAAGCGTAAATATAATTAATATTATGTGGAAAGGCCCCCGTGTAGTGGAACCGTGGCGGGGGTCTTTCCATTTTTGTGAGGATTGGGAAAATAGCTTAATAAAAAATGCAGACGGCATGGGAGCGCCTGGCGGATCCGGGCGGTTGGCTCCCTGCTGTCGCAGGCATATGGAGGTGCTGGGATGGCAAATGAATTGTTAAAGCGGAGCCAGGTTGCAGTAGAGGATACCTGGGCAGTAGAAGATTTGTATGAAACAGAGGAATTGTTTTTGGAAGAGGCAGGTCGGATTGAAACCATGGTGGAGGGGCTGAAGTCTTTTACCGAGGAATACATTACGGCAAGCGGCAGCCATCTGCTGGAATATTATAAGAAACAGGAGGAGATCCTGATTAGGTTAGACCGTAGCATATCCTATAGCTGCCGGAATATGGACGTGGATACGGCGGACGATCATTACCAGTCCCTGAATGGGAAGATGATGGGGATCTACCATCAGTATGAAACGGTGGTTGCCCCGATTGATAGCTGGATTCTATAGAGGAAGCGGAAATCCAGAGATTCTTGGAAGAAACCCCTGAGCTTTGCAAATATAAGGTGACGATTGACGAGCTGCGCCGGATGAAGCCGCATACCTTATCCCCAGAAATGGAAGGGCTGTTGGCTTCTTCGCAGGAAATGGCTTCTGCGGTTGAGAAATCGTTCAGCCTTCTGTCAGATGCAGATTTTGAGAACCCGACCGTCCGGGACGCATCCGGGGAGATGGTGAAAGTCAGCAGCGGGCGTTTCATCCCAATGTTGGAGAGCCAGGATGTACGCGTGCGTAAGGAAACGTTTGAGGCGTATTATGCCAGGTATGAGCAGTATAAGAATACTTTTGCATCCTTATATGATGGCAAGGCAAAGGCAAACTTTTTCTATGCGAAGGCTAGGAATTACAATTCTTCGATGGAAGCGGCGGTAGACGCCAACCATGTGCCCAAGGAGGTATATTACAACTTGATTGAGGCAGTCCATGAGAATATGCATTATATGCATGAGTATGTGTCCCTGCGCAAGAAGCTGATGGGCGTGGACGAGCTCCATATGTACGATGTTTACGTGCCGGTTGTAGGCGACGATACGGAGCATATCACGTATGGGCAGGCGCAGGAAGAGATTGTAAATGCGCTTCAGGTGCTGGGGGAAGACTATGTCAATGTGCTGAAAGAGGGCTTTGCGAACCGCTGGATTGACAAGTATGAGAACGAAGGGAAGCGCAGCGGCGCTTATTCGGATGATTGCTATTCTGTGCATCCATACGTTTTGATGAATTATCAGTACAACCTGGATTCTGAGTTTACGCTTGCCCATGAGATGGGGCACGCGCTTCATTCCTATTTTTCTTCTAAGAGGAACAATATTTTTGACAGTGACTATAAGATATTTGTTGCAGAGGTGGCGTCTACCTGCAATGAGGCGCTTTTAATGGATTATCTGAGGAAGCATACCACGGATAAGAAAAAGAAGGCGCATCTGGTCAATTATTTCATGCAGCAGTTCCGCAGCACCTTGTACCGTCAGACGATGTTCGCGGAATTTGAGCTTCTGACCCACCAGATGGTAGAGAAGGGGGAAGCGCTTACGGCAGAAGCGCTCAAAAAGCTTTATTATGAGTTGAATGTCCAGTACTATGGGGAAGATGTGGTGGTAGATCCGGAGATTGCCATTGAATGGGCAAGGATCCCACACTTTTATTATAATTTTTATGTATATCAATATGCGACCAGCTTCGCGGCTTCGATGGCTCTCAGTAAGAAGATTTTAGAGGAAGGGAAGCCTGCAGTGGATCGTTACCTGAACTTCTTAAGCAGCGGCTGTACAAAACCGCCAATTGAACTATTGAAGGACGCAGGCGTAGACATGACTACGAAGGAGCCGATCTGCGAGGCGCTTAAGACGTTTGGGGCATTGATCCAGGAAATGGAAGAGCTGTTAGCGTAAGTATACTAGAAAGTGAGGACGGTGCTTTGGCAGACTTAAAAAAGGAAATAGAAAGGCGCAGGACCTTTGCGATTATTTCCCATCCGGATGCAGGGAAAACGACGCTGACAGAGAAATTCCTGCTGTATGGCGGGGCGATTAACTTAGCGGGTTCGGTGAAAGGGAAGGCGACGGCACGCCATGCGGTTTCCGACTGGATGGAGATTGAGAAGGAAAGGGGGATTTCTGTGACGTCGTCCGTCCTGCAGTTCCATTACGGCGGCTATTGCATCAACATCCTGGATACGCCAGGGCATCAGGATTTCTCAGAGGATACGTACCGCACATTGATGGCTGCGGATTCTGCCGTGATGGTGATTGACGGTTCTAAGGGCGTGGAGGCGCAGAC
>CAOKNO010000092.1 GCA_948470065.1 uncultured Eubacterium sp.
TTTGTACAGATTGTACATCCGCTGTTTCTAGAAAGGGAGTTTTGCAATCGCCTATATATCTATAAGAGGTAGGGAGAATCAGTATCCCTATATGCTGTGGGGCGGTTGCGGGGATGTAATCTGCATAACATAAATCAGAAGATAGAATGGAGAGGTTATGGAACAGAAACAAACTTTATGGACAAAAAACTTTACAATTATCACGTTGGGAACGGTTATTAGCGCCATTGGCGGGACTGCTATGAGCTTTGCACTGTCATTTGTCGTATTTGACAACAGCCAGAGCACATTGCTTGCTGGTATTTTTAATGCGGTATCTATGCTGCCTGCAATGATCCTGCCTGTGGTGTTCTCCCCTTATTTGGATCACTTCCGGCGTAAGCCTGTGATTGTGGGGCTTGACGCACTCAATGGGGTGTTGTTTTTGCTGTTCGGGCTGTATTTGCTGGGACACCCGTTCCATTATCCTGTGTATATGGCGTTTTCTTTGGTAATCAGCAGCATTGGCACGGTTTATAGCCTGGCGTATACCAGCCTTTACCCGAACTTAATTGCAGAAGGGTTTTCCCAGAAAGGCTATACGGTGTCTGGGATGATTTATCCTACCGTGATGATGGTGATGACCCCGGTAGCGGGTTATCTTTATACGAAGTTCGGCATGGAATTTATCTGCATGATGGAAGGGATCCTGCTGTTGGTAGCTGCGGCGGTGGAAACCCAGATAAAGGTTGAGGAAACGGTAGTCCGGGATGGGCGTTTTTCCTTCCGGAGCTATCTTGCGGATTTGAAGGAAGGGGCGCGTTATTTCAAGCAAGAAAAAGGCCTTCAGCGGATTTATACCTATATGCCGCTGACGCAGGGGATCTCCCAGGGCAACAGCAGCCTGATCATCGCTTATTTCCAGACCACGCCAGGCCTTGGGACGGCGCTTTATGCCTGGTTTACCGTAGCGGAGTTTGTGGGGCGCACGATTGGGGGGCTGATGCATTACCATTTTGAAATCCCGGCAGGCAGAAGGTTTTCTTTTGCCTATATGGTATACCAGGTATACAATTTTATGGATGGGATTTTATTGTGGATTGGATACCCGTTCATGCTGGCCAACCGGGCGGTCTGCGGGTTCCTGGGGATCAACAGCGCGACGCTTCGGGAAAGCAGCGTGCAGAATTATATCCCAGACGATAAGCGGGCGAAGCTGAACGGGCTTTACAACGCCATCAATTCTGTGGTTGTGATGGCTTGCTGTACGTTAATCGGCGCTTTGGGGGAAATACTCGATTACCGGGTAAGCATAATGGCAATGGCAGCCTTAAACGTTGTTATATGCCATCTTGTCATGTTTTGCGGCAGGAAGGATGTGAAAAAAATCTACAATAGGAGATATTAGAAAAGGGTTTGATTTCCCGAAAAGATATGGTATAGTAGTTAGGACAGAAGAATTGGAAATATTTTCCAAAAATCATTTTCTGCATATTGCAACATGGAGTGAGAGAAGACACAAAAGAGAAGAGCGGAAGATGGAGTGGATGTTATATGATGGTTCGGGAGTATCAAAATCAAGATGTTTACGATGCCCTGCAAGGGCGGTTTCATTTTTTATTTCGGGAATTTAAAAATATTTATGTTTCATTCAGCGGAGGGAAGGATAGCGGCGTGCTTTTGAACCTGCTGATGGACTTCAGGGACAGGTTTTATCCAGGGAGGCAAGTCGGGCTGTTCCACCAGGATTTTGAGGCGCAGTACAGTGTGACGACAGAGTATGTAGAACGTACGTTCCAACGGCTGGAAGATGTTGTGGAGCCTTACTGGGTCTGCCTTCCTATGGCGACCCGTACGGCGTTGAGCAGTTATGAGATGTACTGGTATCCATGGGATGACACGAAGCGGGAACTTTGGGTGCGGAAAATGCCGGACTATCCGTATGTCGTCAATATGGACAATCCTTTTTTCCATTATCGTTACCGGATGCCGCAGGAAGATCTGGCGAAGCAGTTCGGAAGGTTTTACAAGGAAACGCATGGGCGGGAAAGCACGGTCTGCCTGCTAGGGATGCGGGCGGAGGAGTCTTTGCAGCGTTACAGTGGGTTCCTCAATAAGAAATATGGATACCAGGGGGAATGCTGGATTAGCAAGATGTTTAAGGATGTATGGTGCGCGTCCCCGCTTTACGACTGGACCAATAACGACGTCTGGGCGGCCAACTATAAGTTTGGGTACGATTACAATAAGCTGTACGATCTCTATTACCTGGCAGGGCTGAAGCCAAGCCAGATGCGGGTTGCCTCTCCTTTTAACGATTACGCCAAGGACAGCCTGAACCTGTACCGGGTCATTGATCCGGAGATTTGGACCAAATTAGTCGGCAGGGTGCAGGGGGCGAATTTCGCGGCAATTTACGCCCGCACAAAAGCGATGGGATACCGGAACATTTCATTGCCCAAAGGCCATACCTGGGAGTCGTACACGAGGTTCCTGTTAGATACCCTTCCGGTAAGGCTGCGCAATAATTATGTGAAGAAATTCCGGACGTCTATCAAGTTTTGGCATGAAACAGGCGGAGGGCTTCCCGAAGACGTGATAAAAGAGTTAGAAGATCATGGATACCATATCCGGCGCAACGGCGTATCCAATTATACCGTGAATAAAAATTCCAGGATTGTCTTTCTGGGGAAGATACCAGACGATACGGACGATATTAAGTCGACCAAAGATATCCCAAGCTGGAAGCGCATGTGTTACTGCATCTTGAAAAATGACCATATCTGTAGGTTTATGGGATTTGGCTTATCCAGGAAGGAGCAAGAGCAGATAGACGCGATCCGAAGGAAGTACGGAGGATTTGCCAATGAAAAGTAGTACATATAAAAGCCCGGCGTACCAGGTATTGCCAGTGGCCATTGAAAAAATCGTACCGAATACCTATAATCCGAATGCCGTAGCCCCGCCTGAGATGAAGCTGCTTTACGACAGCATCAAGGAAGACGGCTATACCATGCCGATTGTCTGTTATTATTCCAAACAGCAGGATCTGTATATTATTGTAGACGGATTCCACCGTTACCGTATTATGAAGGAACATAAGGATATCTATGAACGGGAAAATGGCATGCTTCCTGTGACCGTAATCGACAAGCCGCTGTCAAACCGGATGGCAAGCACAATCCGCCATAACCGCGCCAGAGGTTCGCACGACGTCGATTTGATGAGCAATATTGTCAAAGAATTGCATGAAATCGGGCGGTCAGACGCCTGGATATCCAAGCATATGGGCATGAGCAAAGACGAGATCCTGCGCTTGAAGCAAGTGACAGGGCTGGCAGCGCTGTTCCGCGACGTGAAGTTTGGAAAAGCCTGGAAACCAGTGGAAGAGGATGGCGAAAAGCAAGAGTAGCAGGTGATACAAAGCCCTGTGAAACAAGATTTGTGCATTAAGGATGCTTAGAAGGGATGGGGGATAGACCCGGGACGTAAGATAATAGCCCATGTCTATTTTCCCATGCCTTCTAGCATACTGTTTCTAAGATCTATAGCGCCAATTTCTGGATGTCTTCATAAAACGATGGGTAAGAAATGGTCACGCACCCTTCGTCGTCAAACGTTGTTTCCCCATCTGCGTTAAGCCCTGCGATACAGAACGACATTGCAATCCTGTGGTCGTGGCACGTCTGGATATGCGTGCCATGAAGCGGTTTTCCACCTTCTATTATCATGCCGTCGGCTGTCGGTGTGACGTTAGCGCCCATTGCCGCCAGGTTCTGGGTTACGGCTGCAATGCGGTCGGATTCTTTTACCCTCAGTTCCTGTGCGTCCCGGATCATGGTGGTTCCGTCAGCAAATGCCGCCATAACGGCCAGGATGGGGAGTTCGTCAATCAGCGTAGGGATTTGCGCGCCTTCTACCGTAACGCCATGGAGGTCGCTGGAGGTCACGAGGATATCGGCAACTGGCTCCCCGGATTCCGTATGTTCGTTCAACAGCGTAAGGTTCGCGCCCATCGCGAGCGCGGCCTGGATGATCCCGCTTCTGGTAGGGTTTGTACCTACGTTCTTAATTAAGATTTCCGAGCCAGGCGTAACCAGCCCAAGGGCGATAAAGTAGGCGGCGGACGAAATATCCCCTGGTACGTGGATCAGCTGCCCCTCTAACTGTGGCTCTGGGCGGATAGCTGCGGTAGTGCCAGTAGAAATAATATCTGCGCCAAAGCCTGCCAGCATCAATTCCGTATGGTTTCTGGACAGCGCAGGCTCCGTCACGCGCGTAATCCCGTCTGCGTACAGCCCTGCTAAGAGGATGGCGGATTTGACCTGGGCGGAGGCAATGATGGAATTGAAATGGATATGCTTTAACGCCCCGCCCTGGATGGTAAAGGGAGCGCAATTCGGGCTGATGGCCTTCTTATCATCCGGGAAATAGGCAGGATCCCAGCATTGGAACTTAGCGCCCATATCGGAAAGGGGATTGAAGATACGTTTCATTGGGCGCTGCCGGATAGAAGCGTCGCCGTCTATTGTGCTTGGGAAGGGCTGTCCGGCCAGGATGCCGGAAATAAGCCGTGTAGTCGTCCCGCTGTTTCCGACGTCAAGGGTCTTGCCTGGCTCAGACAGCCCATGCAGCCCTTTGCCGTGCACCAGTACGCTTGTCCCATTGTTTTCAATCGAAATGCCAAGCTGCTGGAAGCAGGAGATGGTGGACAGGCAGTCTGCGCCTTGCAGGAAATTTGTGATTTCTGTCATCCCATTGGAAATGGCGCCAAACATAATCCCTCTGTGGGAAATGGATTTGTCGCCAGGGATGGATAGTTCCCCATGGAAAGAATAGTTCTTTGTGATTTCCATATGCATTACCTCTCATATACTGTGTAGTGGTATTTTCTAAGTAAAGTCAAAGCCTCTTTCAAGGCACGTTCCTCATAAAATTCAATATGGAGCACGCCATCCTCAAATTCCCGGTTGTGGATGATCCCAATATTCTTAATGCTGATCTGGTGGTCGGCCAGGATTGTGGCAAGCGTGGCTATCCCGCCTGCCTCGTCCGCCAGTTCGCAATAGAGATCGTATACCTTGGGCAGAGAGCCTTGGTTTGAAAGCGGAAGGGAATCCCGGTAATCCTTAGCGGACTGGAAGAACTCCAACAAAAAACGGTCGTCACAAGCTGCAATCCGTTCCTTGGCTTCGTCCAGGGAATCGGAGAATAATTCTAAAACCTTTACAATCTGTTCCCGGTTTGCAAGGCAGATCTGTTTCCACATAACCGGGGAAGAGGATGCAATCCTTGTGATATCCTTAAAGCCCCCGGCTGCCACCCGCTTCATCATCCGATCCTGGTTGTCCTGGTTGTTGACAAGGTTGACCAGGAGCGAGGCCAGGATATGCGGCAGATGGCTGATGGAAGCGGTGATGTAATCATGCTCCCTGTAGTCCAGAAGAAGCGGGATAGCCCCAAGCGTAGCGATAAACTCCCGGAAGCTATGGGCAGCCTTCCGATCCATTTCAGGAGAAGGCGTGAGGATATAATACGCGTTCTCTAATAGGAAAGGGGTGGAATGGAGGTAGCCGCTTTTTTCCGAACCAGCCATAGGATGCCCCCCAATAAAAAAAGGGGCGAGCGGGGTATCTGAAATTGCTTCATGGATTTCCGATTTTACGCTGCCCACGTCCGTAATAATGCAGCCTTCCCCAGCGAAGGACGCCAGCGCTGCCAGATATTCTTCATTCTTCTGTACCGGGGCGCAGAGGAAAATATATTGGCATCCTAGGAACGCTTCGTCTAAGGCGTCGTATGCAGCAGAAAGGATCCCTTCTTCTAATGCCAAAGAAAGGGAGGCGCGATCCTTGTCATGCGCGATTAAAATAATGTCTGGGTGAATGCGGCGGATGGTCTTGGCAATGGATCCGCCTATCAGCCCCAGGCCGATAAAGCCAATTTTTACAGGTTTCATATAAAATCCTTTCATCTTTTTCTAGATAGGCAATTACCTATTTTTATATATCATACGAAAATTTGTCCAAAAAGTCAACACTTTAGCGCGTCAAAGTGATAAGGGGAGAAAAATATATTTTGTAAAAGTTGAATAAAAAGGTTGTAAATTTCCCGACATTTTAGTAGAATATAGACATCTACTAAAATATACTTGTATTGGAGGAATTTATATGAACGTTTATACAACTGACAAAATTAGGAACGTAGTCCTTCTGGGACATGGAGGATGTGGGAAAACGACTTTGGCAGAGGCGATGGCGTATTTATCCGGGGTTACGACGCGTATGGGGAAGGTCAGCGATAAGAACACCATCAGCGATTATGATAAAGAGGAAACGAAGCGCCAGTTTTCAATCAATACCTCTGTAGTGCCGGTGGAATGGGAAGGCAACAAAATCAATCTTTTGGATACGCCGGGCTATTTTGGGTTTGTAGGGGAAGTAGAAGAAGCGGTTAGCGTTGCAGATGCGGCGATTATCGTAGTAGCTGGCAAGAGCGGGATTGAAGTTGGGACCCAGAAGGCATGGGATATCTGTGAGAAGTACAAAATCCCAAGGATGGTATTTGTCACAGAGATGGACGACGACAATGCAAGCTTCCGCCAGGTGGTGGAAGATTTACAGGGGATGTATGGGAAACGGATCGCCCCATTCCATCTTCCAATCCGTGAAAATGAAAAATTTGTAGGATATGTCAACGTCGTTGCACAGACGGGGAACCGCTGGAACGACAAGGGTAAGGTAGAAGAAGCCCCGATCCCTGATTATTCCAAAGAGAACCTGGAAATCTGCAGGGAAGCTTTGATGGAAGCAGTAGCGGAAACAAGCGAGGAGTTTATGGATCGTTATTTCTCCGGGGAAGAATTTTCTGAGTTTGAAATCCGTTCTGCGCTCCGCACCAATGTATCGGATGGCTCCGTGGTTCCGGTTTCCATGGGATCGAGCACGCTGGTGCAGGGGATTTACACACTGTTGGATGATATTTTGAAATACCTGCCAAGCCCGGAGAAGCGTCCATGCAAGGGTGTGAATATGAAGACAAATGAAGTGTTCGATGGGGATTATGATATTGCAAAATCCAAGAGCGCTTATGTTTTTAAGACGATTGTCGATCCATTTATTGGGAAATATTCTTTGATTAAGGTAAATTCCGGCGTGTTGAAGACAGATGACGTGATGTATAACCAGGAGAAGGACAGCGATGGCAAGATCGGCAAGATTTATGTAATGCGCGGGAACAAGGCGATTGAGGTTCCAGAGCTCCATGCCGGGGATATCGGTGCGTTAGCGAAGCTGACGGACGCTGTGACCCGCGATACCTTGTCTACGAAGGCAGTCCCGATTATGTATGGGAAGACGCAGATCTCCACCCCGTATACTTACATGCGCTATAAAGCAAAGAAAAAGGGAGATGAGGACAAGATTTCCCAGGCGCTGCAGAAGCTGATGCAAGAAGACCTCACATTAAAGATAGAGAACGACAGTGCAAATGGACAGACCCTGATCTATGGGATTGACGAGCAGAATCTTGAGATTGTAGTAAGTAAGCTGTTGGAGCGTTATAAGGTTGAGATTGAGCTGAGCAGGCCCAAAATTGCGTTCCGTGAAACCATCCGCAAGAAATCCGATGTGGAATACAAATATAAGAAACAGTCTGGCGGCCATGGGCAGTACGGCCATGTAAAGATGACGTTTGAGCCAAGCGGCGATTTGGAAGAAACATATTCCTTTGAACAGCAGGTAGTCGGAGGGGCAGTCCCCAAGAATTATTTCCCGGCGGTAGAAAAGGGCCTTCAGGAATCCGCACAGAAGGGGCCGATGGCGGCATACCCGGTGGTAGGCGTTAAGGCAGTCCTTTACGACGGTTCTTACCATCCGGTAGATTCTTCTGAAATGGCGTTTAAGATGGCGACCATCCAGGCGTTCAAGAAAGGGATTATGGAAGCGTCCCCAGTGCTGTTAGAGCCGATTGCAAATATGAAGGTAGTTGTCCCAGATAAGTTTACCGGGGATGTTATGGGGGATCTGAACAAGCGCCGCGGCCGTGTCTTAGGGATGAACCCAGCAGAGGCAGGCAAGACGGAGATTACAGCAGACGTGCCGTTTATGGAGATTTATGGATATATGACGGATCTCCGTTCTATGACAGGAGGAAGCGGGCTGTTCTCTTATGAATTTGCACGTTATGAGCAGACGCCTTCAGATATCCAGGAGAAGGAAATCGCAGCACGTGCGAATAAGCTGGATAGTGAAGAATAATAGATCAGATGCGCAAAGGATAAGGCTGGCAGGAAGCAGGCATAACCGTTGAGGGAATGCCTTCCTGCTGGTTTTTCTGATTCAGGCGAAAACACAGGGACGGGAACGGCTCTCTGGTTCATTCTTGGAAGGATGGTGTGGGGATGGACATTAATTTGGAGTATTACAGGATTTTTTATTATGTAGGGAAGCTGAAAAGCATTTCCATGGCGGCCGAAGAACTGAGGGTGTCCCAGCCTGCCGTTAGCCAGACGATCCGCCGTTTGGAGGAGGCATTGGGAAGCGCGCTGTTTATCCGAATGCCCAGAGGCGTCCGTTTTACGCCAGAGGGCGAGATGCTGTATTCTTATGTGCAGCGTGGGTATGGGTATATCTTGCAGGGAGAACACAAGCTTATGGAAATGCTGGATTTGGAAACTGGCCTGATACGGATTGGCGCAAGCGATATGACGCTTCAGTTTTACCTTCTGGAAGTCTTAGAACAGTTCCATGAGCGGTATCCCAACATTAAGGTTACCGTGACAAATGCGCCGACCCCAGAAACGTTAAAGCATCTGCAAGATGGGAGGATTGACTTTGGCGTAATAAGCACGCCTGTCGCTGGCGGGCGGGAATGGAAGAAAAAAGAGGTGCGGAACATCCAGGATGTCTTTGTGGCAGGGGAAAAGTTCGCCTATCTGCAGGGCGAAACCTTACCGTACAAGCAGCTTGAGAAGCTTCCGATCCTAAGCCTGGAGAAGAACACTTCGACTAGGAATTATGTAGACGGCTTCCTAGAACAGAATGGGGTAACATTGAACCCGGAGTTCGAACTTGCGACAAGCAATATCTTAATTGAATTTGCGAGAAAAGGGTTAGGGGTTGCCAGCGTAGTTGAGGATTTTGCAAAAGAGCTGTTGGAAAAGGGGGAACTGTTCTTGTTAGAATTTGACGGACAGATCCCAGGGCGGGAAATCTGTGTCGTCACAGACGATAGGATCCCTGTTTCGGCAGCGGCAGGGAAGCTGCTTGAAATGATTGGGGCTTAGGGAATGATTTCCAGGGATGGGGATACCAGTTCCTGAAAAGGGCATAGATACAAAAATGTATTGCGGTTTCATCCTAAAATGGAAAAAGATAAAAAAAGTAAAAAAATGGTTGACAAACAAGGAAAGTCTGTTATAATAACAATTGTGAGTTCTGCAGGAGTGGCGGAATTGGCAGACGCGCAGGCTTCAGGTGCCTGTGGTAGCAATATCGTGTGGGTTCAAGTCCCATCTCCTGCATTGAATGAGCAAGTCGTCCATTTACCCACAGCGCAATATAAGTGGTGGAATCCATTGGTTCCAAAGGGTTCTGGAAATGGAATCAGACTTGCATTTTTTGTCTTATAGAGGTTAATAAGGTATTGTGCCGTAGATATGCGGGTAGATTATGGATAGAACCATTGTATGAGGCTGTCCAGAGTGCAGGTATCGTATATCGTTATGGCGGTTTTGCGGATATGGCGGAATTGGCAGACGCGCCAGACTTAGGATCTGGTGGGCAACCGTGCAGGTTCGAGTCCTGTTATCCGCATGTTGCGAAAGCAGCCATAATCTAGGGTTCCCTGTTGGGGGAGCGAGGGGTTACGGCTGTTTTTTATGGTGCGCCTTGCGGCGCATGTTTCTAACGGGTTAAAGTTCCGAAGTCCAATAACTGCACGGAATCATGCATGATAAATGAGGCAGAAAACATTGAAAACAAAGGTGAAGATCACAGCTTTAAGCCATTGTAAATAATTATAATAGGCGATTGCAAAACTCCCTTTCTAAAAACAGCGGATGTACAATCTGTACAAAAAAAGGGCGACTTGCGACGGCATCTGGAGCCCGCTTTTGTATGGATTGTACAGACGCGTCTGTCCCAGAGAGGGTTTCGCAATTACCTAAAATAATTATAAGAAAAAAAGGATGATTGGATTACGCTTTTTTTGATAAAGTAAAAGATGTAACAGAAGATGACATGAAAATTATTTGGGGCAAAATATTAGCAGGTGCAAGGTTTTCGTTTCCAGAAGTGATAAATTTATTAGACAGTGTTGGTATTAAGATAACAGAGGAAAATTTTGATTTAGAGTAATAAGCAGATTGGTATTTGGATGGGGTGTTTTCATGAAGTATTATGATACATTATCAGAGGATGTTCATAAAGAATTTATTTCAATAGTCTGCACCGAAATTTTCGATAATCATGTAGAATTATTCCAGGATGGAACAGCAGATAACTGATGAGGACAAGAGCTGGTGGAAATGGGATAGCGCAGACTCCCCCTATGCTGTTTATGGATATGATGAATTTTTTGGTGAAGTAGGTGCATTGCTGGATCAAAGGGCAAGTAAATTATCCGATGATGAACTATATGAGACCGAGTGGGAAGAGCGGATTGATCTTATGGAGGCGGCCATGAAAAGGCTCGATGCCTCCGGTTTGTTTGGGACTGGGAAAGAGAGGGAATGCGTGGTCATCAATGTAGAACAGGCTCCGCCTGACGGCGATGGCGCCGAATATGACCGGGCATTGCGATTAAATCCGCCTTCAGCTCTGTTGTCGGAATATTTGGAAACCTGCGAAACCCCAGAAAACGATTAACCCATAACAGCAAATTCAGGTTTAGAAACGGAGCGTGAAGGTGAATGGAATTTACAATTATCCCGAAAACAGACATTATTCCATCGTTTAACCACAATACAACTGTTGTGAAGAATATTGAATGTGCTTCCTATGGCGAACAGTACAATGAAGATGAAATGACGCCGGACTTGATTGGCAAAATATTAAATGATGTGCCAAAAGGTATTGAGGTCAGCTTGTGCTTAGATCCTAATGGAGAATTATGTGACATATGCTTGGAAGTAGTGTCGGATGGAGAATGGCTGTCCCTGTGTTATGGCAGCGAAAATACAGAAACCTATTTTTCCTACAATCCTGAGTATGCCAATACAGTGGAGCGGCTTGAAGAAGTAGATTTGGGAGATGAAAATGTATATACCCCGATAGACTACGATGGTCAATCTCCCATTCCAAAATGTCAAGCCATTACAGATATGGAGGCAGGTGTAAAAGCAGTTGAATATTTTATCCGAACAGGGGAACTTTATCCTGGAATTGACTGGGCATATTATTCTTGACAATACCCGTTTGTAAAACTATTAGGAACAGGGGAAAGATTTGAGGACGG
This sequence comes from uncultured Eubacterium sp., assembly GCA_948470065.1. GTDB lineage: Bacteria > Bacillota > Clostridia > Lachnospirales > Lachnospiraceae > Petralouisia. The sequence goes on from CAOKNO010000092.1 coordinate 11,437, forward strand.
TTCGCACATACTGTATGTAAACGGCGCTTACCGTGGAGAATCCGCAATCAGGAGGCTGATGCACGACTTCTCTTGTACGGAAGCAAAGGATATGTACTACGGAATCCTGGCAAGCAGGGTGGAATTTTTCAAGGAAAGCGAGGAAATTGTTAATATTTCAGGACTTTCTCTTGAAGAAGTAAAACAACTGAAAGCTGATAGAAGTGCATAGGCAAAACTGTAGGCTGGGAATCTAAAGAAAGGTTCGAGGCTGTAAAAAATCTTGTGCCTATGAAATTTAGACTATCCTGATAAGAAATAGATTGAATATAAATGCCGATGGAATAAGGCTGGGATGGCGGGCGTTTTCATATGCTGCCATCCCAGCTGACAGTTCAATCCCATACAGGCCGCCCAGCTGGTCGTGGATGTCCCGTGTGCCCATCCCCCTTGCATCCAGCTCCGCATCCATGAGTTCCTGCAAGATATCCTTGAAACTGTCCCGGAGCAGGGCATAGACATCGGTGACGCTGTTTAAG
>CAOKNO010000093.1 GCA_948470065.1 uncultured Eubacterium sp.
TATATCAGAAAATGGATTCCTTGTTCATAATTTATTCATTCATGCGTTTGTCGTAAAACAATCTATGGAAGCGTATAAAACTCATGCCCGCCATACTGGAACAGCCATTTTAGGTTACGGTCAAACCATGCCATATCATTTGGATCCGCCCTCCGACGGGCAGAAAAAAACAATGCGCCCTGGGACAGATCCGCCCCTTCGAATGCCTGCTCTACCGCCTCAACGGTTTCTGGCATAACTTCTACGGTATAATACCTGCCGTCAGCAGTGGGGGCAAACTGCGGGCTCCCTCCGCTCCGCTCAAACACAACGTCATAAATCGTAGATGCAAATCCCTCTGTCAGTACACGGTTTAAGATCACCTCCGCGACCAGCGTCTTCCCCTGCATATCTTCTCCCCCAGCCTCAGCCTGTACAATCCGGAGGATTGCTTCATAATCTTCATCTGAAACAGAGATATCCCCATATGGATTCAGCGGCTCCTGACGTACTTCATTACGCATTGGCTCAATACTTGCGCACAAGGCTACTGATTCCTCTCCCTGGTTCCCAGACGTCCCTTCTTCCTTGTTTTGTGCGGCTTCTGGCTTCCCATAGTTCTCTTTTATCTTTTCTTTCCCTTGTTTTTCTCTATCTTTCCCTTGTTTCTCTTCTTTCCATTGCTTTTCGTCTTTCTCTTGCTTCTCTTCTTTCCCTTTCCCTTCCTTTTGTTCTTGTGTATTCTGCTTTTCTAAGGCTTTTTTCTGCTCTTGCTTCTCTTCCCTTTCTTTTTCTTCCTTTTGCTCCTGCGCCTTCTGCTTTTCTAAAGCTTTCTTCTGCTCTTGCTCCATACCGAAAATAACAGCATCTGGATCCATCCCTTCGAAATCCTCTGGCTGCTGTCCCTTGGCGCCATAATAACGGATTACGGGAGCCTGCCCAACCTCTGGGGTATCAACTGGCAGGCCAGCTTCCAGGCTGCCGCATTCTGTAACCTCCCCATTTTCTCCTGCGCCTTCTAACTTGTGTGGGTTTAACGCCATCATAGCAAATACAGAAAACCCCGAAACAAGGACTGCACAATTCCGGCAGGATCTCTGGGACATACGTTTCATCCCATAAGATATCTTCTTCCGTAAAACTTGAATTGTCAACATAATTTTCCTCTTTTCCATGTGGGGCTTTTTGCCTGGCACAAAACCCCATATGATCTACTCCTGCCCCTATGCCATACGTTCCTCTGGCAACGCCCTGGCTTCCAGACGCAAAAGGCAGCTTATTTGATTCCCATTCTTCCAGGATCTATCATTCCATTGTTACTGTGATATACTTATTTTGTATAAAATTATCGAAAACATACATAGGATTCTAAATTCCTGGAACAATGCATGTTCCAAAAGCACGCAGCCAAACACGCTCACTGGCTATTGTATGATGTTCCATGGGAATTTCTTTGTTGAAAATTCTGGATAATGGCATTTATTTTAACACATAACCCTGGCGTTATCCTTCTATAATGGCAAAAATCCATCACATAGGATTATATACTCTTAGGACGCATTTTCCTATGAAACAAAAATTTACCGCCAGGGAAATAGCATAACCTGCTCTTCCCTGGCGGCGCTTAGTACTGCCATGTATTTTATTTCTGGTTGATATAATTTATCAGGCCTTCTGCCCGTATAATGCCTTGCATAAATTCCGGGAATGCTTGCCCCTGGAATTTTGTCCCTTTTGTTTTATTGGTAATAATACCGCTGTCAAAATCCACTTCGACCTCATCCCCTGCTGAAATCCCTTCCGCAGCTTCTGGGCATTCAATAATCGGAAGCCCGATATTGATGGCGTTCCGATAGAAAATCCTTGCAAAGGTTTTTGCAATTACGCAGCTTACCCCAGCCGCCTTGATGGCAATCGGCGCATGTTCCCTGGAAGAACCGCAGCCAAAATTCTTATCTGCTACAATCAGATCCCCTTCTTTCACCTGTTTTACAAACTCCTTGTCAATATCTTCCATACAATGCTCTGCCAATTCCTTTGGGTCAGAAGAGTTCAGATACCTTGCTGGGATAATAACATCTGTGTCTACATTATCTCCATATTTAAAAACTGTTCCATTGGCTTTCATGTTTTCCTCCTATTCTTCTGGCGCTGATATTTTCCCTGTAATAGCGCTTGCTGCCGCTACTGCCGGACTTGCCAGGTATACCTCCGACTCTACATGCCCCATACGCCCGACAAAGTTACGGTTCGTCGTGGATACGCACCGCTCTCCTTCTGCCAAAATCCCCATATAACCGCCCAGGCAAGGACCGCAGGTAGGAGCGCTTACGACTGCCCCTGCTTCCACAAAATCCTTCAAAAGCCCTTCCTCCATGGCATCCAGATAAATCTTCTGGGTTGCCGGGATCACGATACACCGTATTCCTTTGGCAACCTTTTTGCCGCGGAGAATCTCTGCCGCAACCCGAAGGTCATCCAGCCGGCCATTGGTACAAGAGCCAATCACGACCTGATCGATCGTTACATCCCCGACCTCATCGATCGTCCTGGTATTTTCCGGCAAATGTGGGAATGCCACCGTAGGCTTCAATGCGCTCAGATCAATGGTGTATTCCTCATCATACTCCGCGTCTTCATCTGCCTCATACACCTCAAACTCCCGCTTGGAATGCTCTTGCATATAGGCAATTGCCGTTTCATCTACTGGGAAAATCCCATTCTTCCCGCCAGCCTCAATCGCCATATTGGCAATTGTAAAACGGTCATCCATGGAAAGTTCCTTAATGCCATCTCCGCAAAATTCCATAGATTTATACAGCGCGCCGTCCACGCCAATCATTCCGATAATATGCAAAATCACATCTTTCCCGCTGACGTACTTAGAAGGCTTTCCTACTAAGTTGAATTTTATGGCAGAAGGCACTTTGAACCATGCTTTCCCAGTGGCCATACCTGCCGCCATATCGGTGCTCCCAACACCTGTGGAAAACGCGCCCAGCGCCCCGTACGTACAAGTATGGGAATCTGCTCCAATAATCACGTCCCCCGCCACTGTCAGCCCCTGTTCTGGCAGAAGCGCATGTTCAATCCCCATTTCCCCTACGTCAAAGTAATTGCTGATCTCATGCTTACATGCAAATTCACGGACGCATTTACAATGCTGCGCCGATTTAATATCCTTATTTGGCACAAAATGATCCATCACCAAGGCGATCTTATCTTTGTGGAAAACGCCTTTTGCTGTAAACTTCTCCATCTCATGGATGGCCACCGGGGTCGTAATGTCGTTCCCCAAAACCAAATCCAGCTCTGCCTCAATCAACTGTCCCGCTTTCACTTCCGAAAGCCCTGCTGCTGCAGCCAGGATTTTCTGTGTCATCGTCATTCCCATATTCCTATTCCTCCTATCCTTTTCTTTCTGCTTGCTATTTTAGCATACTCTATAGTATAATAGAAATACATAATAAATATATGTTTTATAATTTCAAGTTATATAGTGTAGTTCCATAGGGAATTGCGAAACGTTCTATGCAACAGACGCGTTTGTTCTATCCATACAAAAGCGGGCTCCAAACGCCGTCGCAAGTCGCCCTTCTTTTGTATGGATAGAATAAACGCTGTTCCTAGATATTGAGTTTCGCAAACGTCTAGTAGTTCCAAACCGAAAGGAGGCCATTATGGAGCAAACGCTTCCATCTTACCGTATTTTCTATGCAGTAGCCAAGACTGGGAATATTTCCAAGGCTGCCAAGGAATTGTATATCAGCCAGCCTGCCATCAGCAAATCCATCCAGAAACTGGAAGAAAACATCGGCGTAAAGCTTTTCGACCGCAGCTCACGGGGCGTTACGCTGACGCCAGAAGGGGAATTGCTCTACGCCCATGTGAAATCAGCGTTTGAAACGCTTTCCCTGGGAGAAGACCGCCTGCGCCGTTCCGTTGCGCTTGGCATTGGGAACCTGGCCATTGGCGCTAGTTCCACCCTCTGCAAATACATCCTACTGCCATACCTGCATGATTTCATCAAACAATATCCCCATATCAACATTTCCATTGCGTGCCACTCCACGCACCATACGTTAAATCTTTTGGAAGACGGGCGCCTGGATATCGGGCTGATTGGTAAACCAGATCAGACCAAGAACATTGATTTCACCCCCATACGCAGCATTGAGGATATCTTTGTCGCTACCCGCACCTATCTACAGAACCTGAAGATCCGTGGGGTTGAAAAACAGGATATCCTGCAAAGCTCCACTTTGATGCTTCTGGATAGGGAAAATATGACCCGCCAATACATAGATTGTTACTTCCAGGACCATCATATTATGCCCCAGGACATCATTGAGGTGTCGAATATGGATCTCCTGATTGAAATGGCAAAGACCAGCCTTGGCATTGGCTGCGTGATCCGTGATTTCGTCAAGAAGGAATTAAGTTCTGGCAGCCTGCTTGAAATCCCCCTGCACATCCCAATCCAGAAACGGGAGGTCGGCTTTGCCTATAAAAAGGATGGCAAGATTTCAAAATCCTTACAGCATTTTATTGAATTTTATGAATCTTATTAATCCCCCGCCACCTTTGCCGCCTGGCTCCCAACAGAACCAAACCATCCATTGGCTGGTATACTGCCGCAGTGCGATCTCCGCGGAGCATTTTTTCATAGGACGCACTTTCCTATATGAACAAAGAATCTCGCAACGCGAGATTCTCCGCGCACGAGCGGTCTGCAAAGCAGTAATTTCCCCACCGCGAGCTGCGCATCCTCCCGAAGGGTTTTTGTTTTATAGGACGTACTTTCCTATAGAATAAGAAATACAAGGCTGCTGCACACCATATGCAGCAGCCTTCCCTCCATAAGGATGAACTACAAATACTTAGTTATTGATCAGTTTATCTTCTTCGTTGTTCCAACTATAGAGCTTACGTACTTCCTTACCAACTTCTTCTGCCGGATGTTCCACAGCCTTCTTCCTCATTGCCCGGAAATGTACCTGGCGTCCTGCTGGGGACATGTCCAGAAGGAAATCCTTAGCAAACGTACCGTCCTGGATATCCGCCAAAATCTTCTTCATCGCTTTCTTTGTGTCTTCTGTGATAATCTTTGGTCCTGTGATATAGTCGCCATACTCAGCCGTATTCGAGATGGAATACCGCATCCCTTCAAATCCAGACTGGTAAATTAAATCTACAATCAGCTTCATTTCATGGATACATTCAAAGTATGCATTCCTTGCGTCATACCCAGCCTCTGTCAATGTTTCAAAGCCCGCCTGCATCAATGCGCATACACCGCCGCAAAGGACTGCCTGTTCCCCAAACAGATCTGTTTCCGTCTCGGTACGGAAGGTTGTTTCAAGTACGCCGGCTCTTGCGCCGCCAATGCCCAATGCATAAGCCAATGCAATATCCTGCGCCTTACCAGAAGCGTCCTGCTCTACTGCAACCAAACATGGAACGCCTTTGCCTTCCTGGTATTCGCTCCTTACCGTATGCCCTGGTCCTTTCGGAGCAACCATCGTAACATCCACATCCTTCGGCGGCACAATCGCCCCAAAATGGATATTGAAGCCATGTGCGAACATCAGCATATTGCCTGCTTCAAGGTTCGGCTCGATATCCTTTTTATACATATCAGCCTGAAGCTCGTCATTAATCAGGATCATAATGATATCTGCCTTCTTTGCCGCTTCATCAGCCGTATATACTTCAAATCCCTGCGCCTCTGCCTTCGCCCAGGACTTGCTCCCTTCGTAAAGCCCAATCACCACATGGCATCCGGATTCCTTCAAATTCAACGCATGGGCATGCCCCTGGCTGCCGTAACCGATAATTGCAATTGTCTTCCCTTCCAATAAAGAAAGATTACAGTCTTCCTGATAAAATATTTTTGCCATTTTCTTATCCTCCTGAAAATTTATAATAAAAAATAAGTGCCATCCAAAACGCGATCAATCAAATATTTTCACATCGGAAGAACCTCTGGTCAGGCCTGTAATGCCTGTCCTAGCAAGTTCTAGGATCTCGTATCCCTCCAACAATTCCAAAAACGCTTCTAATTTATTCTGGCTTCCAATCAGCTCGATCATCATGGAATCATTGGTAACGTCCACAATCTTCGTCTTAAAAATTTCCGCCAAGGAAATTACAGCCTGGCGCTCCGTGCTTTCCACCCGGATTTTAATTAAAATCAATTCACGGCATACTGAACTGCCATTTTCCAGCTTCTTGATATCCACAACATCTTCCAGCTTGGCAAGCTGCTTTTCTATCTGCTCCAAAATCAACTCATCGCCGCTCGATACAATGGTAATCCTTGTAAACCTTGGGTCTGCCGTCACCCCGGCAGAAATGCTGTCAATATTATAGCCCCTGCGGCTGAACAGACCCGACACATGGCTGAGTACGTTCGGGGTATTCTCAACCAAAATGGATAATGCCTGCCTTTCCATGCACAAAACCTGCCTTTCTGACTTTTCCGTTACGTGTTTAAGTTTAGCTATATTCAAGCCGTTTGTCAATAGGCGATCTGGCTAGTTTTCCCGTATTTCCTATACTTATTACTTTTCATTTCCATTCCCTTGGGTTATAGGTAATCGGGAATATTTTATAATTGCCTACCTTTCAGTTGTATCACTCTTGTGGGGAAATGAAATACTTTTTGATATATTGCCCCGTATAAGAAGCTTCCACTTCTGCCACTTCCTCTGGCGTCCCTTGGGCAATTACCATCCCGCCACCGTCGCCGCCTTCCGGCCCCATATCAATAATATAATCCGCTGTCTTAATGACATCCAGGTTATGCTCAATCACCACAACGGTATTCCCGCCTTCCGCAAGGCGTTGCAGGATTTCTGTCAGCTTGTGCACATCTGCAAAATGAAGCCCCGTCGTCGGCTCATCTAAGATATAAATTGTCTTTCCGGTGCTGCGCCTGCTCAGCTCCGTAGCCAGCTTAATCCGCTGGGCTTCCCCGCCGGACAAGGTAGTAGAAGGCTGCCCCAGCTTAATATAGGAAAGCCCTACGTCATACAACGTCTCAATCTTCCTGCGGATGGAGGGCACATTTTCAAAAAAGGCAAGCGCCTCTTCCACGGTCATATCCAACACATCGTAAATGCTTTTCCCTTTGTACTTTACATCCAAGGTTTCCCGGTTGTAGCGTTTTCCCCCGCAGACTTCGCATGGTACATACACATCCGGCAGAAAATGCATCTCTATTTTCAAAATACCATCCCCAGCGCAGGCTTCGCACCTCCCGCCTTTCACATTAAAGCTGAACCTGCCCTTGGCATATCCTTTTGCCTTAGCGTCTGGCGTCGCAGCGAACAAATCGCGGATTTGGTCAAATACCCCCGTATACGTAGCCGGATTAGAACGCGGCGTCCGCCCAATCGGGGATTGGTCAATGTCGATCACTTTGTCTAGCTGCTTTATGCCGTCTATGGACTTATGCTTCCCTGGGATAACGCGGGCGCGGTTCAAATCCCTTGCAAGACGTTTGTACAAGATTTCATTAGTCAAAGAAGATTTCCCCGAACCAGACACCCCTGTCACGCAGGTCATAACCCCCAGTGGGATTTCCACATTGATATTCCGAAGGTTATTTTCCTGCGCCCCCTTGATTTTCAAAAATCCGGACGGCTTCCTTCTGGTAGCCGGCACAGGGATCTGGATCTTCCCGCTCAGGTAAGCCCCTGTAATCGACTGCTTGCACTTCATGATATCCTTGGCCTTCCCCTGGGCAACCAGAAGCCCGCCATGCTCCCCGGCGCCAGGCCCGATATCCACGATATGATCCGCCGCGAGCATCGTATCCTCGTCATGCTCTACGACAATCAGCGTATTCCCCAAATCCTTTAAGCTTTTCAAGGTATGCAGCAATTTGTCATTATCCCGCTGATGAAGGCCGATGCTTGGCTCGTCCAAGATATAAGCCACACCTACCAGCCCAGATCCGATCTGGGTCGCGAGCCGGATCCGCTGCGCTTCCCCGCCAGACAGGCTTCCCGTCGCCCGCGACAGCGTCAGGTAATCCAACCCAACGTCTACTAAGAACCCAACCCGCGCCCGGATCTCCTTCAGCACCTGCGCGCCAACCAACTCCTGCTGCTTTGTCAATTCCATCTCTTGCAGGAATACTTGCAGGTTCCGGATTGACGCTGACGTCACTTCATGGATGTTCTTCCCACAAATGGTAACGGCAAGCGCTTCCCGCTTCAGACGCTGGCCCTTACATGCCTTACAAGGCGTAACCCTCATAAACGCTTCATACTCCTGCTTCATGGTATCCGATCCGGTTTCCCGGTAACGTCTCTGCACATTCCGAACCAGCCCCTCAAACGCCACATCATAGACGCCTTCGCCCCGCTGTCCCTTGTAATGGACTTTCATTTCTTTCCCGCCCGTCCCATTGAGTATGATGTTCTGGATTTTTTTAGGCAGATCCTCATACGGCGTGTCCAAATCAAACTTATATTCCTCAGCCAGCGCAGACAAAATTGCATTCGTAAAGCTTCCCTTTTCTGTGCTGGACTGCCAGCCCATCACCTGGATGGCGCCTTCGGAAATGCTCAAAGACTTATCCGGGATCATTAGGTTTTCATCAAATTCCATCTTATAACCCAGGCCAAAGCAATCCGGGCATGCGCCAAACGGATTGTTAAAGGAAAAACTCCTCGGCTCGATTTCCTCAATGCTTACTCCACAGTCCGGACAAGAAAAACTCTGGGAAAAATTGATAGGCTGCGCGCCGATCACATCTACCGTAAGCAGCCCTTCTGCAAGCTCCAACACACTTTCCACGGAATCCGTCAGGCGTTTTTCAATCCCTGGCTTTACCACCAAACGATCGACAACAATCTCGATATTGTGCTTAATATTCTTGTCAATGGGGATTTCCTCGGTCAAATCATAGATGCTCCCATCCACCTGGACACGGACATAGCCGCTGCGCTTCGCCTGCTCCAATAATTTCTGGTGCGTCCCTTTGCGCCCACGCACTACCGGCGCCAAAAGCTGGATCTTGCTGCCTTCCTCAAGGCTTAAAATCTGATCTACCATCTGATCCACAGATTGCTTTTTAATCTCTTTGCCGCACACCGGGCAATGAGGGATCCCAATCCTAGCGTACAGCAGACGGAAATAATCATAGATTTCCGTCACTGTCCCAACGGTAGACCTGGGGTTCCTGTTGGTAGATTTCTGGTCAATGGAAATAGCCGGGGACAGCCCCTCAATGCATTCCACATCCGGCTTCTCCATCTGCCCCAAAAACTGCCTCGCATAAGAAGACAAGGATTCCATATACCTGCGCTGCCCCTCCGCATAAATCGTATCAAAAGCTAGGGACGATTTCCCCGAACCGCTAAGACCTGTTAGGACAACAAACTCATTCCTTGGGATGTCTACATCCAGGTTCTTCAGGTTATGCTCATTCGCCCCCCTGATTTTAATATACTGCTTCTCTGCTTTTGCCATGTTTTCCTCCATTCTGTGTACGTTCCAGCATTATAAACTTATTCCCACTCTCTCGCTCTACCCCCACATTACTACACCCTCTACGAAACTCCATGTGTGTCTTCCCTCTTCCTCTATGCCCAGCTTATCATCACTGTCAGATCTTCTCTCCCCTCCTGACCAGTCTGTAACCGCCTACCGTCAGATGCCCTTCTCTTCTTGCTCATACGCGGCCTCCCGTTAGCAGATACCTTTCTCTTCCCACTCATCTACGGCTTCCCGCTGGCAGATGCCCTACTCTTCTTACTTATTTTGCAGCCGCTTGACATCACATACTCTCTCTTTCTTACTCATTTGCAGCCGCTTGACATCACATACTCTCTCTTTCTTACTCATTTGCAGCCGCTTGACATCACATATCACACAGGTTTTTCTTCAATTCTATCATCTTATCACGCAGCTCTGCCGCCGCCTCAAAATTCAAATCAGCCGCTGCCGCCTGCATTTTCTTCTGGATCTCCCCTATCAGCTTCTCCAATTCCTTCTTGCTCATGGATTCTGGATCCTTCTGGAATTGGTATTCCTCCTTGGCCACCTTCTTGGAAATGCTGATCAATTCCCGGACTGCCTTGCGGATGGTCGTCGGCGTTATCCCATGCTCCTTGTTATACGCTTCCTGCTTGCGTCTTCTGCGGTTGGTTTCCTCGATTGCAACGCGCATGGAATCTGTTATTTTGTCGGCATACATAATAACATGTCCTTCCGAATTACGGGCGGCGCGCCCGATCGTCTGGATCAAGGACGTTTCCGAACGCAAAAACCCTTCCTTATCCGCATCCAGGATTGCAACCAACGTGATTTCTGGGATATCCAAGCCCTCCCGCAGCAAATTAATCCCGACCAGCACATCGAAGACATCCAGACGCAGATCCCGGATAATCTCTGCCCGTTCCAATGTGTCAATATCCGAATGTAGATATTTCACACGGATCCCAACTTCACGCATATAATCCGTCAGATCCTCCGCCATTTTCTTGGTAAGGGTCGTAATCAGCACCTTGTTTTTCTTTGCAACCTCTTGGTTGACTTCACCGATCAAATCATCAATCTGCCCCTCCACCGGACGTACTGAAACCTCCGGATCAAGCAGGCCTGTTGGCCGGATGATCTGCTCTGCGCGCAGCAGCTCGTGTTCCCGCTCATAGACGTTCGGCGTGGCTGATACAAACATCATCTGATCGATTTTGCTTTCAAACTCTTCAAAATTCAAGGGCCGGTTATCCTTTGCAGAAGGCAGCCGGAACCCATAATCCACCAGCGTGCTCTTACGTGACTGGTCGCCTGCATACATGCCTCGTACCTGTGGGATCGTTATGTGCGACTCGTCTACAATAATCAAAAACTCCTCTGGAAAATAGTCCATCAACGTATGGGGCGGCGCGCCTGGCTCTAACCCGGACAGATAACGGGAATAATTCTCAATGCCGCTGCAAAACCCAGTTTCTTTGAGCATTTCAACGTCAAAATTCGTACGTTCCGCAATCCGCTGCGCCTCTAACAGCTTATCCTCCCCTTTGAAATATTTTACCCGTTCTTCCATCTCCTGCTCAATCTGGGCAGCGGCTTTTAAGATTTTCTCTGGGGCGACGACGTAATGGGACGCCGGGAAAATAGCAATATGCTCCAACCTGGCTTTCATCTCCCCGGTCAGCACATCAATTTCTGTAATACGATCGACCTCATCCCCAAAAAATTCTACACGGATAGCCGTTTCCCCAAAGTTTGCTGGGAAAATCTCCACTACATCTCCCCGCACCCGGAAAGTACCCCTCTGGAAATCCATATCATTCCTGGTATACTGGATGTCAATCAGCTTGCGGATGACATCATCCCTGTCCTTCTCCATCCCAGGACGCAGCGACAGCATCATATTCTTATAGTCCACAGGACTGCCCAAACCATAGATACAAGATACGCTAGAAATAATAATCACATCGTCACGCTCCGCCAAAGCCGCTGTAGCAGACAAACGGAGCTTGTCAATCTCGTCGTTGATTGCGGAATCTTTGGCAATATAAGTATCTGTTGAAGGCACATAGGCCTCTGGTTGGTAGTAATCGTAATAGGACACAAAATACTCCACTGCATTCTCCGGGAACATCTCCTTGAATTCTCCGTAGAGCTGCGCCGCAAGCGTCTTGTTGTGGGCGATGACCAGCGTCGGCTTCTGCAATTCCTGAATGACATTTGCCATCGTAAATGTCTTGCCGGAACCCGTAACCCCTAGTAAAGTCTGGAATTGATTGCCCTCCTTGAAGCCTTTGACCAGCTCTGCGATGGCCTGCGGCTGGTCGCCTGTGGGCTTGTAGGGGGCTTGTAATTTGAACT
>CAOKNO010000094.1 GCA_948470065.1 uncultured Eubacterium sp.
GAAACTTATTAAACAAGTAGTCTTGATTGACTACACCATTATTATACTAGGAGGAATTGCAATATTTTTGGCGGAAGCCTTATTGGCTGTTTTAAGAATCCGGGAACTCACGTGATACAACTGCTGCATTGTATTGTGGAAGCAGCCGGCAGTATCTATTCCTTGGACGGGAGCGCTTCGCTATCCTCTATTTCTGGGTAATCCAAATCATCGGGCGTGCGTGCGCCGTCCTTTTCAAAGACGCCCATATTCCCGCACTGGGGGCAGGAACCAAACCTATCCCCGAATACTGGGATCATATCTGCAGCATATTTAAATTTTAGGTTACAGCCTGGGCAATGGTAGTATAAGAAGCAAGGTCCCCAGCTCATTTGAGGAGCCCCAGGATCTCGCGTGCTTCTGTTGGGGTGGCAGGTTCGTTGCCAAATTCCCTTATGACGCGGGCTGCACGTTCGACAAGCTGGCGGTTGCTTTCCGCCAATTGGCCTTTTGCGTACATGACATTATCTTCCATACCCACGCGGATATGCCCGCCCATGGCTACCGCTCCGTATGTCATTTCCATTGCGCAGTGGCCGACGCCGAAACAGCTCCAGGTAGAGCCTGGGCATAAGGAATCCATGGTTTCTTTCATAAAGACAAGGTTTTTCATAGAGCCAGGGATGCCATTTGCGCAGCCCATGCACAGTTGGAAGTGGAGCGGCGCTTTCAGGACTCCTTTTTTCAAATAGAATGCTGCGTTTGCAATCATTCCTGGATCAAAAACTTCAATTTCAGGCTTCACATTCCACTCTTGCATATTTTTGCCCAATTCCTCTAAAAATTTAGGCGGGTTTAAGAAAAGGGAGGAATTTAGCCAGTTCATAGAGCCGCAGTCATAGCTGCCCATTTCGGGCCTTAATTCTTTTAAATGTGCCTGGCGTGTTTCTTCTGTTGCATTCAGATCCCCTGACGTCGTTAAATTCAATACAATGTCGCAGTCTGGATGCTGTTGGCGCAAAAGCGTTACCGTTTCACGGAACTTGTCTGCGGACATCGTGCCATTCCCTTGATCGTCGCGCATATGAAGGTGGGCGATTGCTGCGCCTGCCTGCCAGCAGTCATAAACATCGTCTGCAATCTCCTGCGGGGTCATAGGGACATTTGGGTTGTTTTCTTTTTTGGGCCACGCGCCAGTTGTGGCCACAGTGATAATTGTTTTCTTTGCCATAATGGATCACGATCCTTCCTGTATCAAACGTTAGTTATTTGAGATTTTCCAGTCGCGGTTATATTTATGTTCGTCTACGGTGAGCACGAGAAGTACATTGACAATTGCTACGCAGGCGAATACCAGGTAGGCGAACCGGATCTGCCCGCCCGTCAGAAGCTGTACCACGCCGTTGACCGCAAAGCAAAGTGCGGTAATTGCGCCCTGGATTGGGAAAATTACGCTGTTTACCTTATCGAATCCCTGGCGTCCGAAAATGGAGGTGGGCAGGGATGTGGTGAAGTTAGCGGAACCGCCGATGCCCATCGCAATCATAAAGAGGGAGGCGTAGACAAACGGGGTGATATGGTCTGTTGCAGTAAAGTTCAAAAGCAAAGCGATGGCATACCATATGCCAAACAGTACCATGGTCTTTTTTGTGCCGACTTTCTCATCAATGACGCCGACAAGCCAGGAACCCACAACGCCGCCCAATGCCAGGATGGTCATTACGTTCATGGCGCTCTGCTGGGAGAATCCAAGTTCTACGTTACGCAACACCAATTGGCTCATAACGCCAACGGAGCAGATCTGGAAAAATCCAGTAGTGATTGCTGCCAGCCAGAGTTCTTTCGTCGCTAAAAGCTTGCCGGTTGTCCAGCCGCCATCTTCGCTTACGGCGCTGTGATCGTATTCTTCCTGGTATACTTTGTCTGAAACATTGTCTGGGTTCAGATTGCGTTCCTGTGGGGTATTGCGGATCAATATCATACCTAAGATCCCCAGGATAATTGCGGCGATACCGATGGGGACTACGCCTGCGCCGATGCTCTTTAAGACGGTAGGTCCAATCAGGATGGATACAAGCTGCACATAGAATGCAGAAGCTAAGTTGTGGCCCATCGTGGTATAGCCCATAACAATGCCTTTTTTCTTCGGGAACCAGTTGGCGACTAATGTACCGCCTGCCACGTAGCCTGCCGACATAATGCCGCCATATACAAAACACATGGCGGTACAGTACATTGGGACGCTCCCAGCGTTGCATGCGATAATATAAGAAATACCTGCAATGATGGTAAAGAAGCCAGAAGTCAGCCTAGGGCCGATTTTCTGGTTTACTTGTCCTGCAATAATAAAGAATACGACGCCGACTAACCCGGCAATGGAGTTCATGTTCATAATCACTCCGGTTTCCACGCCAAGAGCCGCCGCTACGTTCGGTGCAGAAATGTTGGAGCCGTCGTTGCACATACCGACGTAAAGGAAGAACATCAGCAGGCAATACAGGATTGTGAGCCATCCCCACGCCCCAAAACGGAAAATGGAATTTTTATTGCCATCCGGCAGTTGGTTTACTTTTTTATTCATTACTTTCTCTCCTTCTAGGTTGAGGTGCGCCATGCCAGATGAAACAGAGAAAGGGAGGAAAATCTGGCGTGGCAAATTCTTAGAAAACGTAAAAGTAGCGGGAAGGCCGTTGAAATGCCTTGCATAGCCTTCCCGCTTATGTATGCTGTATTTAGAGAGGGGGATCGGAATTATTTGTTGCGTTTAAACAGGCGCTGGATATATTCTAGGCAGCTATCGCCATTGCCGTCAGAGCCTGCATATCCAGTGCCGCCATACGTATAGGTACGGTCTGGCGCGTTTTCAAGCTGATCTTCATCAATGTAAGCAACGCAGCGTGCCATACAGCCGTCGCCCATATACCAGCGCAATGGGAAGCAGAAGAACTGGAACCATTTGCCAGCCGGGATTTTATCTAAGTCGCCGCCAAGGTTTTCAACGCCTACGATGCCATGGCCAAGCATTTCCTTGTGGCAAGGTTCCCAGGTGCCCCAGATGCCGATTTCTTCCAAATCACCAAATTTCTCATCATAAGCGGCCTGCCCATGGATGCGGATGTATTCTTCTTTGTCAAATTCAGCATAAGCTTCTTCGCCGAACAGTTCTTTGTATTCTTCTGTAATGGGGCGTCCGGTTGCGCCAAGCAGGTTCATACGGGTCATGCCATTGTTGCCCATTGCGGTATGAAGGGGGTGATCCAAAGCCTGCCCGTCCATAGCGACACATTTTACTTTATGTTTCACGAACCATTTCCCAGCATCTACGCCAGTCCCAGCGGCATAGTGGTAATATGCTTTGGAATCGTCGAATAGGCGGTGCATCCCAGTGTTCAGGCATAATACCTTGCCTTCTAAGTCTGCCGGGTTGACGCCGTATTTTTCACAGGCTGCGTCTAAATGCTTATCTGTAATCAGGCCCCATGGCTCAATGTCGATCTTCAAAACGATAGCTTCGCCCGTATAAGCGTCGATTGGCATTTCATGGGTATAGCGTGCGCGTTTCCCGTCAAACTCATATTCCATAACGTGGCGCGGCGCGTCACAGTGCGTCCCGGTATGCATCGTGCATGTGATTTTTTGGGTTAGGACGCCGCCCTTTGCCATGGAGTGCGCATTGTCTATCACAGGTTTGTCGAAATAAGGCCAGCGTGGGATTTCAGCGCTGAACGGATGGGTTAAGTCTACATATACTTTTTTGCTCATGATCGTGTTCTCCTTTTTATAAGATTTTAACAAGCCCAATAGCCGCCGGTTGCATCGTAATTCCCGCCAGTGAGGAAGTCTGAAGCAGGGGACGCTAACATAATGGCAAGCCCGATAAAGTCGTATGGCTCGCCTAACCTGCCAATCGGAAGGCGCTTCAGGAAATTTTGGTAAACGGCAGATTCTGGGTCGAACATCCATTCTGTTAAGTCGGAACGGAAAACAGTTGGGTTGATGGAATTGACGTTGATTTTATATTCTGCGGATAAATCGCAGGCCATAGATTGGATCATCAGATCGCAGGCGCCTTTGGAAGCGCAGTATCCAGTGTAGCCGGCCATGCCCATCTTAGAACGGGCAGAGGAAACAACGACAATCTTGCCGCCTTGCCCCTGTTTTGCCATTTGTTCTGCAGAAGCCTTGCAGACAACGTATACGCTTTTTAAGTCGGCGTCCATAATATACTGCCAATCTTCTACGGACTGCTCCATCATATTCTGCGGTTTGTTGTAGCCATGCGCTACGGCAAGGATGTCAAGTTTCCCATAGGTATCTACCGCGAATTTAACAATTTTTGCTACGTCCTCACTTTTAGAAGGATCTCCGGAAATCAGGGCGCATTCCCCGCCCTCATGGGCAATCTGTTCTGCTACTGCGTTCAGTTTCTCTACATTGCGGCCAGTGATTACCACCTTTGCGCCGCTCATTGCATACGCTACAGCAATGGCTCCGCCCAATGCCCCGGTCGCCCCGGTTACAATCGCTACTTTGTCTTTGATGGAAAACAAGTTTTCTACAAACTCTCTTTGTACGTTAATCATACGTGTGCTCCTCCTTGCTTAAGCGTCTGGGTAATTGATGATGACCAGCATCTTGGCAGGCTTCCCGCTCTCGTTTTTCAGGCCGCGCCCTTCGTTTGGCGGAAAGCTGATGCTTTCGTTTGCATGGATGACATATTTTGTGCCGTCCTTATCGGTTACTGTCATCTCGCCTTCTAGGACATAGTAGACTTTCTCCAAAGGATTGTCATCGTATGCCCAGTCGGCGCCTCCATCGGGTTCAAATTCGGAAACACCAATCCAGAATTTGCTGGCTTGGGTTTCGTCTTTGCCGTGGTAACGCTTGCAGGTCACGCCGAAATGTCCTGGCGGGAAATAAGGTTCTAGTTCTTCATACGTTCGTTTAATCATTGTCCTTCTCCTTTCTGGAATAAAAATAAATTTTTTGGATCATATCTGGTAGGATTACTACATAAATGTTACAGTCGCATCTTGGTTTCTGCTGGGTATAGTTATAAAACAACGGGCGGATTTGTGCAATAAGGCACTTTTTAGTAATTTAGAGGGGGAATGGTTGGATAATTTCCATTTAGTATCTGAGAGTTTTACCAAATTTTATGGATCAATTTATACAGGATGCATAAAAAATGCGGGAAATTTATAGGAAATAGAAAAATATAGACAAAAATAGGGGTGAAAAATTGTATATATTTTTTGGTTAACTCAAATGGTAAATATGATAAAATAACGGTACGGTATGCGGGCAACCATTGCCATAAGCCAGCCGCAGCAGGATACGATAATTGGAAGCAGGAGGAAATTACAAGATGGCGAGAGAGTGTTTTGATAAACCAACAAACCCTTATCATTATGCGCTGCATTGTATCAGCGGGAAATGGAAGATGGTCATTTTACATGAAGTCTATACCTTTGGAAGGCTGAAATTCAACTATACGCGGAAGGTGCTTCCAATTACTGAGAAAGTCTTAAGCCAGCAGCTTAAGGAATTGTGTGATGATGGGATTATACAGCGTATTGTAGATGGGGATCAGTTCCCCCCAGATGTGAAGTATGTATTGACGAAATCAGGGGAGCAGCTTTTACCTGTTTTGGACACGCTTTATATCTGGAGCATACGCCAGATGCACGAGAAAGGGATCCCGATTGACACAGATGCTTTTGTGGTACATAAGTCAGACAAATACCTAGATGCATTGTGGGATATTATGAAGTCTTATGGGTTTGAGCCAGAGGTGGAAGTGGAACGGGGAAAGCGGTATAGATAATATGTTTTGCTCCCGCAGGCATGGAAGGGGATGCCGCGGGAGCCTGATGCTCCGTTTTTAAAACGGCTTGCAAGACAGAAGCCAAGGCATGCCGCATCTGTTTGCTATCGGTTATCGTTAAGCTGTACGGTGGTTTTTGGGGAAGGCCCAGCCAGGATCCTTTCAAAGATGAGCCCGGCGATCATCCAGTAAGGGGCATAATCCAGCCGAATCACTCCTTTCACGTTTGCCCGCGCATTACTGTAATCCCAAGGACACATCTTATATTTCTTCAAAATGCTTCCGCTGAAGTATTCCCCAAGGAAAATAAACAGCGAATAGAAAAAGGCCCGGACGACGGCAGGGAATCTCCCAATCAGGGAGGAAAGGGGCTTCAAAAAAGAGGCCATGCCGTAAATCGGGAACATCCATAGAGATGTTTGGCCTAATAGTTTTAATTCGCGTTTGCGGAAGGAACCAAAAGACGTAAAGAGGATTTCCAGGCACCATCCAGTAAAACCACAAAGAAGAAAATTTTTTCCCATAAAGGAAGTATGCCTGGCTGACACAAAAATATGCATCGCTCATTTTACGGTAATGATAGTTTTTTTTGGAAAAAGATTGACGAAACAAGGAAAAAGCATTACACTAAGAAAGATAGGAAAAAATAATATACGAGGAGTGAAACTATGGAAAAAACAAGGAAAAACAGGATGCAAAAAGGAAAATGGGTTTCTGTGCTTTTAATAGCTGCTTTGGCGGCCGTGCTGCTGGGAGGATGCGGCAGCTTTGACGCCAGCGGCTATGTAAAAGCGTTGCTGGACAATTCCTATTTAGGGGATTCCAACGCGTTTGTCAACCAGAAGGTTGGGACGAAGGAACAGGCGGAGGAACTGTATGAGCAAGGGATTGAGACGGAGATGTCCAGCCTGACAAGCCAGATCCAGCTATCCGAGGAGCTGCAAGAAGAGTTCCGGGCCGTGCTCAAGGAAGTGTTTAAAAATGTAAAATACACGGTAGGGGAAGCTAAGAAAAATGGAGATACGTATGAAGTAGAAGTGAAGTACCAGAAGATGAATATTTTTGCTACGGCATTGGAAAGCTTCAATACCAAATCTGAGGAATATATGGCGGAGATGACAGAGAAAGCCACAAATGGAGAAGAAACACCTTCTGATAGTGAAGTGAACGAGGAAGTCTTCCGGTTGTTGAAGGAGGCAATCCAGGATTCATTGGCCAACGCTTCGTTTGCAGAGGAAGCAAGCACGATTATCCACATAGAACTTAAGAACAATACATGGACGCCAAATGAGGACGACGTCTATCAGTTAGAGCAGCTTTTATTCGATATTGAAGAAATGTCACAAGTTTAGGAGGGAGAGTTATGGCAGAGAACCGAGAATGTGCCAGTGCATCCAGTTGTTCCAGGGAAAGCTGCGATGGATGCCCCAGCAAGGGTCAGGAACGTTCACGCCTGCAAGAGGAATTTAATCCATTTTCCAGCGTGAAACGGGTGATTGGCGTAGTCAGCGGCAAGGGAGGCGTTGGTAAGTCTTTGGTAACGGCTTCTTTGGCGTCTGCTATGCGCAGGCAGGGATATGAGGTTGGGATATTAGATGCGGATATCACAGGTCCTTCCATTCCGAAAATGTATGGGCTCCATGGCCCTGCAGAAGGGAATGAGATGGGGCTGTTCCCAATCCTGGCAGAGGATGGCGTCAAGGTGATGTCGCTGAACCTGCTGATGGAAGATGAAGAAGCCCCTGTGGTATGGCGCGGGCCTGTCATTTCTTCTACCGTAAGGCAGTTCTGGCACGACGTATATTGGGGTGATTTGGATTTCCTGTTTGTAGACATGCCGCCAGGGACGGGGGACGTCCCGCTTACGGTCTTCCAGTCAATCCCACTGAATGGGATTGTGATTGTCACATCCCCTCAGGATTTGGTACAGTTGATTGTGAAGAAAGCAGTCCATATGGCGGAAATGATGGATATCCCAGTGCTGGGGCTTGTAGAGAATTACAGTTACCTGGAATGCCCGGACTGTGGGAAGAAGATAGAGCTTTTTGGAGATAGCCATATTGATACGGTAGCAGAGAGCCTAGGGCTGCAAGTCCTTGGGAAAATGCCCCTGAACCCAGAATATGCCAAGGCGTCTGACGCCGGGGCGTTCCATAAGGTTGTAAACCCTTATTTGGAATGCGCCATCCAGAAAGTGGAAAATTTATAAAGCTTGGGATTGCCTTTTGACATATGGAAAGCCTTGTGGAGAGCGGATTTGCTCTTCCAAGGCTGTTTTTTTGCGGAAAAATTTTGTGATAAATGCATAATTGATTTTTTGGAAGCTATAGGATACAATGCTCATACAAGATAAACAACGTCTTGTAAATATATTCTAACCGCCGGCAGTTCTTTGCCGGTATCGAACCATCTTTTTATTTTCTGCATGAAGGAGAGTTATCCTTTATCCATTGGCAAAGGAATCGTGCCAATTACCAATGCAAGAAATGAACAGGGTATTATGATTTTTTTAGAAAGGAGGGCGTGTATGAAGGTTATTTTCGAAGAGTACAGCGGTATTATCATTACGGCGTTTGCGATTATTGCGTTGATTACCGTTGTTGGCTTGCTGCTTGCCAGCAATGGGCCAGTACATACGGCTTTTACGGATTTGATTGACACATTGTTCCAGAAAGCAAGCGTATCGTAACGGGCCGGGTTCTTTTGACGCAGGGGTTTGCCTAGCCAGCCCATATTTGGCTGCCTGGGCAAGCCGCCTTGGCCTACAAGATTGTAGAGGGGAAGAAGATAAAAATGAAATATAAATGGGAACTGACAGAGGAGGAGTTCGGCCCATTCTATCCCTACATCAAAGACAAGAATGTAACGGACGTCGATTACAACGGGAAGACGCTTTGGGTGAACGATTTGAAACAAGGGCGCTACCGGGTAGATACCCCCGTGACAGAGGATTTTATGGAGCGGTTTACCCATCGGATCGCCAACCGTGTCAATAAGCCGTTTAATAAGACGAACAACGTCCTTGAGGCAGAAACGGATGAACTGCGGATCAGCATTGTGCATGAATCGGCGGCGGTGTCCGGCAGGAGCATATGTATCCGCAAATCCTTGCCGAAGGTGCGCCATACGGTAGAGAGTATGTTAGATAGCGGGTATTGCCCGATTGAGGTACTGAGCCTTTTGATCAATTGTGTGAAGGCGAAGATGAATTTTGCATTCTGCGGGGAGCCTGGCGTGGGGAAGACAGAATGCGCCAAATTCTTTTCCCGTTTTATCCCGCCCAACCAGCGGGCGATTACAATCGAAGACAATCTGGAGATGCATTTCCATGAGATCAATCCAGAAAATGACTGTGTGGAGCTTCAGGTAAGCAAGGATTTGAGTTATACAGACGCCATTAAGCTCTGCCTGCGGCAGAACCCGAAGTGGATTATCTTGTCAGAAGCACGTTCTGTCGAAGTGCAGTATCTGCTGGAGCAATGGTCTACCGGGGTATATGGGTTTACTACGCTTCATTTGGACGATTTACGGAATCTGCCGGATCGGATTATGAACATGATTGGGAGGTCGCGCGATGCAGACCGTCTGGAAAATTATATTTATGAATTTATCAGCGTAGGCGTCCTAATCCGCCAATACGAGAATGAATATGGGATGTTGGAACGCTATATTGACCAGATGTGTTTTTACGATCGCTTGGAAGGGAAGAATGATATTTATATGCTGGTGGAGGATGGGAAGCTGGTGTCTAAGCTGATTCCTGGCGACATCCGAAAGAGGCTGATGCGCGCGGGGATCTCCGAACCCTTCCGCTGCCTGGAAACCTGCCCGTATGAGCCGTTGGATATGAGCATCTTACAGGTAGCGGAGGATATAGATTATAAGTCGGGACCCCTTGGATAGGGCAGGGGAACCAGTTAAGAAACACAGGGGGGATTAGAGTGAAGAAAGGGAAGAAGCAAAACGGGAAACAAACGGGAGCCGGCAAAATAACGTATCTGTTCCATCCAGCGGATCTGCAAAGGCAGATAGATGGCTATGGTTACAGTTTTTCTATGGGGAGGTATCTGCTGTTCCTTTTGTCTGGCGCGGCGGGTGCAGTTGGATGCGGGATCTTGTTTTCCCTGCGCTGGTATTACGTCGTATGCATTGCGGCCGTGTGTTTGGTAAACCTTCCGTTTTTGATACTGGATGGATATAAGCAGATGTATGAGCATAAGAAGTTCCTGGACGTTTCGGATTATATGGATCAGGTATTGTATTCATTCCGGATGGATCAGAAGATTTTAAGCGCGCTGCGGGATACCAGATCTTTATTTTCGGAGGGCAGGATGCACCAGGCAATCGGGCAGGCCATCCGCTATATTGAAAAGGGGAAGTATAAGGATGACTTGTACGGGGAAGCATTGGCGATTATTGAACTGGAATACCCAAACAACCGCCTTCCGGCAATCCATGAATATATGCGTACCGTTGAGAGCAACGGCGGCGTCTGCGGGGATGCCATTGACCTTCTGTTGCAGGACAAAGCCGTCTGGGCAGATAATGTGATGCTTTTGCAGGAGGACAAGAAAGCGGCGCGTACACGGGTGGTATTTTCTTTAGCGGTGACAATGGTAATGGCGGTGGTGTTCCATAGTGTGTACCGTTCTATGCCAGAACAGTATGATATTGCAGGCCATCCCGTTACCCAAGTTAGCACGACGGTATACCTTGCGCTTAATATCTTAATTTTCCGTAAAGCCAACCGTGAGATTGCAAAGAGCTGGATCCTAAGGGAGGAGGGCGAAGACGATCACAGGCTGTATGGCTACTATAAGCTGGTGGCTTCTTACAATGAGAAGGAAGAACGGAGGAAAAGCATATGTTTGGGAAGCGTGTTTTTCATCTTAGCGGCAGTAATTGGGCGGATGGGGCATATGTTTGGGATGCTAGCGGCAGCGGCGGTGGGTGTATTTTTGCTCAACCAGCATAAGATGGGATACCGTATCGCCTTTGACCGTGTCGTGAAAGAAATTAACCGGGCATTCCCAGCGTGGCTGATGGAAATGGCTTTGCTGTTGCAGGGGAATAACGTCCAGGTGTCCATTGAAAAAACGATTGAACATGCGCCTATTGTATTAAGGGGGGAACTGCAGAAGATGTCGGACAGCTTAAAGGAGAAGCCCGATGCCATAGAGCCGTACCTACAGTTTTTAGGGATGTTCCAGTTGTCTTCCGTGCTTTCTTCCATGAAAATGCTGTATGCCATTTCGGAATCCGGCAGCGGGGACGCCCAATACCAGATCAAGGTATTGTTAGAGCGCAACAGTAAGATGCTAGACAAGTCAGAGAAAATAGCGAATGAGAGAAGCCTTGCCGGGATGAACAGCATTTTCTATTTGCCGCAAATCACGGTATCGTTCCAGACTATGGTGAATATGGTTGTATTTATGCTTATGTTCTTAAGCCAGTTAAGGCTGTAGGGAAGAGGGAGAATGGGACAAGTAATCAAAGCTTATTTGGGGATTTTTTTCCTGCTGCTGATAGGGCTGGTGGGGATTGGCGTGGTGGCGGCGGGCTTGGAGGTTGCGGCTGCCAGGAATTACCATGCCGATGTTGTCAGCCAGATGGAATGCAGCAATTACAATCCGGCTGTGATTGCCGCATGCAAAGCGCAGGCGCAGGAAGCCGGGTATGGGCTGCGGGTAGAACCGCTTGTATACGATAGCGCTGGGGGAAGCCAGCAGATGGCGGAGGTTGTGCTTTCGTTTGAGTACGCCATCCCGATCTTAAACCTGGCGTCCGATCATGAAGTGCGTGGGTTTGCCAGGTAGACAGGTTTACTCGGAAATAGGCGGTTGCAAAACTCCCTTTCTAGAAACAGCGGATGTACAATCTGTACAAAAAAAGGGC
>CAOKNO010000095.1 GCA_948470065.1 uncultured Eubacterium sp.
CCCGACTGTATTGCAGTACGGTCGAGGGATTCGTTTCTTTGTCAACGTGGACTTCATACATCTTTTTTGCGTATTGGCATTATAGCATATGCAAAAAACTTTTTCAATATACTTTTGACAATCTATAAATTTATCCTTATCTGGAATCAATCAACAATTATTATAGCATATTTTTTCTAGAAAAAAATGTCACATTTTGCAGATTTCATGTGTCTAATATATGGAGTTTATCATAACAAAAGCATAAGGCCATGGCAGCACTACCAACGCATAGGGAATTTGTGTATCGCTTTGGAAAACAAGCCTGGATACTTAGACGGCTAGGGAATCCACGGATGGCTAGAAACGTTTTCTGGCATCCACCATAGACCGCCCTCGCAGTATTTACCCTAACGAAGAAAGGATGGGAATGGATGAATAACCTGAAAAAGCAGCTTGACAAGGAATTGAAGGATGTCCACTTTCCAATAGGGAGTTTCAAACACCGCTTGGAATCTGCCAAGAGCAGCAAGAAACAGTCCCAGAACTTACGGCAGCTATGCGCAGCCATAGCTGCGGCGGCTTTGTTTATCTGTTCTGGTGGAGCCGGGATATATGCTGGAATCAACTACTTCTGGCAGCGCGGCTCACAATTAAGCCAAAACGAACAGGACGCTTACGTTGAGGACATTTCAAATGCCGAAGCGGACGCAGACACGTATTCCCGGGAACTGACCAAAGAGGAACGCTTACGCAAGGATGAACTGATGGACAGATACCTGAACGAAGGCTTATACCCTCAAAGGAAACTCAAAAAAATCAGTTCCCCAGAGGAAGCACAGGCCGATTGTGTCTGTTTCCTGCCGGAAATGTCCACGTTCTACCTGCCAGAGCGTGAGTTAAACGACGAAGACCTATTGGAAATCATAGACCATGACCTTATGGTTGACTACAGCCTTGCACAACAAGAAAGGGGGGACAGATTAAAACAAGATATTAAAAAGAAGGAACAAAAAGAACTATCAAGGCAGGACATGGATACGCTAAAATCAAGTCCAGATGAAATCAGCAAAGAAGAAGCTATTGCCTGTGCAAAAGATGCCATTGCAAAATTATTTGATGAAACTGATCCCGACAGTTTGATGGTTGAAACGGAAGAAGTGACTTATCGTGGAAATGATCAAGAAACGACTGTTCCATTTGAAACCATTCAGTTTTCAAAAGACTATGGAAAAACTAATTATCAAGCTGCTGTAAATCTTCAAACAGGAGAAATTGAAAGCATATTTATAAATGATATGCAAACTGATTTAACAGAAACACTCGTGCCAGATGATATCTCAAATAGGAACTTGCTTAACAACATAAAAAAGAAAACATGTTTTTTTGCCAGCAAGGATGCCACAATTAAAAAAAGCTATATCCAAGTTATTAAAAATCAAGGAAAGCACCTAGCTTTTGGTATCGTCCATTATTATTTCGAAATGGATAATGATAAAATATTAGAAGTCATTTATAGTTATGCTTCCCAAAGAATCTATGCTTTCTCAAATCTTACGAAACAAGAATTTTCTGAAAAAACAAAAGAAGCAATGATCCAATGCACACAGGATGGCAATATCTATCAACTACTTGAACTAAATGAAATGTAGAAAGGAAAATGAACCTTGCGAAAAAATAACAGACTATTTATTTTCGTTCTTATCATATCATTTTTGTTTGGATCAACAAAAAGCATTCAAACAGCCGAACCAATAAATGCAGCACAATTGCCAGAAGAATCCCAGGCATACAATGAATGCCCCATCCAAATCATATCATACGATGCTGAAAATAACAGAAGCCTGGCGGTGGTCAGGGCAAATATGCATGGCCTTATCACTGGTGACGGCGTACGATTAAGAGCGACACCCAGTTCGTCCGGAGCAGTCCTTGAAAAAATGTATCGTGGAGAGCATGTTTGGATTTTACAAGAAGGTACTAGTTGGACGAAAATACAAAGAATTGAAACAGGTACTGTTGGTTGGGCATCCAGCGCTTACATTACCAAAATTTAATACTTGAAATGAACCATTTCATAAAAGATATTTTTTTAGCAAAAAATGTCACATTTTGCCGATTACATGTGTCTAATAGATAACCAGATGTTAACAATACTGGTATCTTACCTCTCATAGGCATCCTATATCCCGAATTAGCACAGAGGATAGTATGGGCGGCATGATTATAAGGTAACTGTCAATTAAATTATGAGGGAGCGGGGAAAAGAATCCTGGAATAAGGCTGCCGCATCTATGGTTTTGTAATCATTGATGCGGCAGTACCGTTTTACTTATGGATTATAACAGATATACTTTCCTGTTTTGGATTAGATTCCAGCAATTTTGCAATATTAGAGAAGTTGAGATACAAATTGTCATAAATGCCAAATTTTACAGAATCAGAAAAAGCAACACAGCAAACGGAGCAATATAGGATCTACATAAACCGTTTTTCTTCTGGATATATTCTCGGATGGTTCCGAAGAGTTCCCCTGCAATCTCCTGGCGCTTGCGGCTGGGTGGAGCCATCATAACTAGAATCCCGTCTACCAGTTCCGCTCTTCTGCCTTCTGGCAGGTTGTAAATATCATCAATCGTATAACGTTTTGTTTCTTCCATATTGTTCATTATGCATTCCTTGCTTTTGCCTTGTATTTACCCATAATCATTGCTCCTTTGCATAAGATACGGAATAGAAAGGCATCTTTTTCATTTATCCTTATTATATCAGAAAATCCTATGAAAACGCATTTTTTCCCGTTATCTATAATAACAAAATAATTGTCGAAATATGTCACATTTTGGAAATTATATGTGTCTAATATATATATAACTAACAGGAGGGGAAGGCAATGTTTGATTTACCAGTATATGGAGCATCATATGAAGAAGTTTTCATGGACAGGATTATTACGGATTATGGCACCCAGATACTCCGGTTCTGTATGATGTATCTGGGTGGTGATCAGTATCTCGCAGAAGATGCCGCACAGGAAACGTTCCTCGCAGTATTCCAGAACTATGGGACATTTAAACAGGAATCCTCAGAACTTACCTGGATTACACGGATTGCCATTAATAAGTGCAAGAACATCCGGCGCAAGAAATTTTTCCAGCTTGAAATCCCAGGCTTACAGACAGAGTCGTCCAACCCAGGCCACACCGGGTTAGATGCCCTGGGCCAGATGGGCTTAAGTCCATACCATTGGTCTTCCATTGCAGAAGAAAGACCTGAAAACAACCCCATCCTATCATCATCCATCCAAAACCTCCCCCCGAAAGAACGGGAAGCCATACTTCTGTACTATTACCAAGAACTACAAGTCCATGAGATTGCTTCCTTATGCAATATAAAAGAAAACACAGTACGTCAAAGGCTAAAGCGTGGAAGAGACAAATTAAAATCAATGTTAGAAGAACTGGGCATCCACAGCTAACTACGTGCGAAATCATAACTCTTTATACAAGTCTATGCGGACAAGGATCGAATCCCTGAATCAAGTTACAGCACGACTTGGGGATTCTTCTCCAAAATCCCTCCATTGTTTTATTAAATTCCTGCGGTACATCCATATTTACACAGTGCCCCGCATGTTCAAAAAGAACTACTGTACAATCGGGTTCACTTCTTTTCCATGCTTTTATTAACTCTAATTCCATTGGAATACCATATTTTCCACATCCAATCAACAACGGATAATTCCTTCGTCCGGTCTTATACTTGTTGACCATACGATTGAGCGTTGCCAGATACATAAATGACTTTTTGGGAAAGCGTATATTCATAGCATAAAATTCATTTTGAGCCTGTAAAGTATATGTAGAAATCTTCTTGTTTGCTTTTGCAAACCATTTAACGGAAACAAGCGCTTTCAACATCATCAGCTTCTGCTTTGCGCTATTCTGGTTTTTCATTTTAGCGTCAAAATTATTAATGTCATATCCTCCAAAGCAAGCCAGCGATTTTACTGCACAGGGATAACGATTCGCAAAATCCTGTGCTAGAACCGCACCCAATGAAACGCCGAGAATATGTATTTTATCAATACTTTCCGTTGTCAATATATCAAATATCCACTTTGACATCTTATCTATCATATCGCCTTTTTGCGTATGAATTGACTGTCCGTGGCCAATGATGTCAATCGCCAGAATATTATATTGATCCTTAAAATACTCAAACTGTGTTTGGAACATATTGTGATCGACGAAAGCGGCGTGGATAAAAAGTACCCACTCGGCTTGCCCAATCCTGTTTACATAATATGTAATTGGTGAATTGTCTAACCTAATTGGCTTCATTGTTTTTCATTCCTCAAATCTTTCCCCGATTGGGCTTCAGCAAACTGAACATTGTTATTATATTCTCTTTTTTTGATGAAATCAAGATAGACAATTGCGAAACACTCTTTCCGGAAACAGTGAATGGGCAATATGATACAAAGTTCGGGCGACTTGCCGCCGCATCGAAGCCAGCTTTGGATTCTACTGCCCATCCATATCAATTACAGAGGAACAAAGATTGCTCTATCCTTCAATGGCAATGACCTTTTTCTCTGGAACCCGTGCCGCTTCCTTTTTCGGCAAACTCAATTTCAGTACGCCATCCTCAAACCTTGCCCGGATATCTTCTTCTGTCATAGCGTCTCCGACATAGAAGTTTCTCTGCATCGAACCAACGTAACGTTCCTGGCGGATCAGCTTGCCTTTTGCATCCGTTTCATCCTTATCATATTCTTTTGCAGCGCTTACAGACAAGTAACCATTGGAAAGGGAAAGATGGATTTCATCCTTTTTAAAACCTGGAAGATCCATGTCAACTTCATAACCGCCATCGTGTTCACGGACGTCCGTTTTCATGGCCAGCGCTGCCTGTTTGCCATAAAGCTTGCGTTCCATGTCGTCAAATGCCCGCATCCTCGGGAAATCCATCCAGCCATCCAGTAAACTTTCTCCTAAAATACTTGGTAACAACATAAATCATTCCTCCTTTATCCAAAACAACTATCCTATTGTTCCTGTTTCTTTGTTCTGGTTCTGTTATACCACCATTTGTTAGCCATGTCAATAGTTGAGTGCTAAAATTGTATGAAAATTTTATTAAATATCTAAAAATTTTAGGAACGGTATTTTTAGACGTATTACTCTTTACATGATTTATTATGGACAAGTTTGGATGGAATATGTAGCTTATATATTTTTTAGATGGAAACCGCATTTTTTTGAAATTTCTGTGCATCGTGAAGCATGTTATTGGCCATGGAACGAACCGTAACCAGCATTCCATGATTCGCATATGGCAGGACGGAAATGGGATAGACAAAACCCTTCGGTAGATCTATAATAGATCCGATGCGGCGGCAGGGCAGTTGGGGCATTTCCCTGGCTGCCCGTTACGATTTATGACAGCAAGGAAAGGAATGAATGCAACATGAAACTAGGAATTGTCATGGAAGGCGGCGCAAGCCGGACAATATTTAGCTGCGGCGTGACAGACGTTCTTTTAGAAGAAGACATTATGCCAGATTATTTTATCGGCGTTTCCGCAGGCATTGCCTACGGGGTTTCCTACCTCTCCAAACAGAAGGGACGGAATCTAACCATTGCGCAAAAATACATGAATGATAAACGCTACATGGGTATGCGCCATCTGCTGAAGAAGAAAAATTACTACAATATACCTTTTGTTTTTGGCGAGGTGCCAAATAAACTGTTAGCATTTGATTACGACACGTTTGAAGCGTACCAGGGGAAAGTCGAAGCCTGCGTGACAAACATCCACACTGGGAAAGCAGAATACATTGAAGTCCCCAGACGGGATGATAAATTTGACGTACTCGTGGCAAGCTGCGCCCTGCCCATCCTGTTCCAGCCTGTAAAGGTTGGGAAGCACTATTATTTAGACGGCGGCTTGTCGGATTCCATCCCTTATGGACACGCCATCCAGGAAGGATGCGATAAAATCCTTGTGATCCTGACCAGGGAACGCGGCTATATCAAAAAACCAGAACGCGCCGGTGACATCAGCAGGCGGTTGTATAAAAAATACCCGAATATCGTTGAAGATTTAAAGACACGTCCCGAACGCTATAACGCCTGTATCCAGGACTTGATGGAACGTGAGAAATCCGGCGAGATCTTTGTAATCGCACCAGAAACCACACATGGCGTCGGACGTACGGAAGCCGATCCGGAAAAACTTACGCTGCTCTATGAAGAAGGCTGCAAGCAGGCGCGGGCACAGATGGAGGGGCTGAAGCAATACTTAGAACTTCCTACATCCCCCATCGCTTCCTCTGCCTGCTGATAGGCCTAAACACCACATGGACTTGCCTGGCTAAATCCCCTACAAGTAAATGGGAATTGCATCTACAGGCATTTAGGAAACGAGAGACAATGGGACAATCCCAAACAGAAAGGAGAACAATCTATGCCAACAACAGTATGGAACCATAACAAAATTGCCTACGGTGGCGATTACAACCCAGAACAGTGGCCAGAAGAAACCTGGGCAGAGGACATGCGCCTGTTGAAGCTGGCGCACATTGACACACTGACCTTAAACGTATTTTCCTGGGCAATGCTCCAGCCCTCCGAAGAGGAATACAATTTTGAGAAATTAGATAAGATCATGGATTTGGCACGCAGCAATGATATGAAAGTGTGCCTCGCCACCAGCACCGCCGCACATCCTGCCTGGATGGCAAGGAAATACCCAGAAATCCTGCGTACTTCTTTCCATGGCATCAAACGGAAATTTGGCGCAAGGCACAATTCCTGCCCAAACAGCGCAATCTACCGTAAATATTCTGTCAAACTGGCTGAAACATTGGCGGAACGCTACAAAGGCTACGACAATATTATTGCATGGCATATCTCAAACGAATACGGCGGGGAATGCTACTGTGAAAATTGTGAAAAAGCATTCCGCGTCTGGCTGAAAAAACGCTATCAAACGATAGGCAATCTTAACCGTGCCTGGAATACGGCATTCTGGGGGCATACCTTCTACGACTGGGAGGAAATTGTGCTGCCGGATGCACGCAGCGAGCATATCGACGAGGATCGCACCGTTGCACAGGCTATCAGCCTGGATTACCGCAGGTTCAATTCTGATAGCATTTTAGACTGCTTCCGCTTAGAATACGACGCTGTAAAGAAACATACGCCAGAACTCCCCGTCACAACGAACCTGATGGGCGCTTACAAACCTCTGGACTATATGAAATGGGGCAAATACATGGACTTCATTTCCTGGGACAACTATCCTTCCATGGAGGACTCCGTAAGCCAGATTGCTTTCCATCATGATTTAATGCGCGGCGTAGGCGAAGGCAAGCCCTTTATCCTGATGGAACAGACGCCCAGCCAGCAGAACTGGCAGCCCTTTAATGCCTTAAAACGCCCAGGCGTCATGCGCTTATGGAGTTACCAAGCAGTCGCCCATGGCTCCGACGGGGTGCTATTTTTCCAGATGAAGCGCAGCATTGGTTCCTGTGAAAAATACCATGGGGCAGTCATCGCCCATGCAGGGCACGAAAACACCAGGGTATTCCGTGAGGTCGCAGCATTAGGCGAAGAATTAAAGGCGCTTGGCGACGAAATCTTAGGCTCTACAGGAACTGCTAAGACCGCACTGATTATGGACTGGGAAAACTGGTGGGCAGTCGACTATTCCTCAGGGCCTAATGTCAGCCTCAAATACCAGAAGGAAATCATGGCTTACTATTCTGCCCTCCACAAGCACAATATCCCTGTGGATATCATAAGTGAAGACGCTGATTTGTCACAGTATGAGCTTGTCATTGCTCCAGTGCTGTATATGACCAGGCCAGGCGTTGACGAGCGGATCCGCACCTTTGTCCAACAAGGCGGCACATTCGTCACGACCTATTTCAGCGGCTACGTTGATGAAAGCGATCTTGTTATCTTAGGCGGATATCCTGGGAAGCTACGCGATATCCTGGGCGTCTGGGTAGAAGAAAGCGATTCTCTGCCGGACTACAAGAAGAACCGCTTCTGTTACCAGGGGCAGGACTACGAAGCAGGCATCTTGTGTGATCTTATGGTCCTTGAAGGAGCAGAATGCCTGGCAAGCTACCAGGAAGACTTCTATGCAGACACGCCGGTCATCACCCGCCATTCGTTCGGGGAAGGCAAGGCTTACTATGTCGGCACGCATTCTGAAGCATCATTTTATGAAAACTTCATGGCGGATATCTGTAAACAACAGCAGATTGAACCGGCAGCCCATGTCCCAGACGGCGTAGAAGCCGTAAAACGGGTACGCGGCGCACAAGAATACCTGTTCTTGCTGAACCATGGCGATACATCAGCCGATATTACTATTACAGAAGCTGGAAAAGACCTGCTGGCAGAAAAGGATTACCAGAAAGGGGATACCTTAACGCTTCCAGCTAAAGGAGTCGCTATCTTAAAGAACTAAGAGCACAAGGAGGTGTGTTCCATTGATTCTCTTAAAATCAAACAAGGAACTGTATCACGTATTTGGCCGAATGATAAACACAATGGGCGCAAACGTCGCCTGGACAGGAAATTTTGTCATCCTGAATCATTTCCTCATCCTGCCCGGGAACGTCCGATCGCTTGTTATGAATTTTGACAATAAAAAAGCTGGCACCAACATTATAGAACTGCCGGACAAAGAAGAAGATATGGAACCCATCTCAGATAACGCGCTTCTTGCAAATGTACTGAATATGGCATTGTACGCGTTCGGGAAATGGGGGGTAATCAAGGGGCTGAAAGTAGATCAGGACTATACCCAGCTTAATAGCTTATTTACCTCGATTCTACAAGGCTTAAAGATTACCCCCAGCTACCGGAACGACAACTTCCGTTTTTATAAGGACAACGTCCAGATCACATACGAGGAAGTCGTACAGGCGGCCTTAGAAGCTGGAAAACAGAAAGAACAGGATTCCCTGGAAGAGGAAGAACAAGACGACAGCAAGAAAACCGGCTTATGGCATAATATGCGCTGGAGCGTCGCCCACAGTACCTTCCATAAGGAAGAAACGGATGCCTATGAGAAAAAAGCTGCCCGCCTTGGCAACAATTTCTATATCACAGGCTATCTCTGCCCTTCCTGCCATAACAAGCTCTATATGTCCGTCTATCCCCAAGGGAAAGAATTTGCCATAGAAACGGAAGAAGGGCGCGTCTATCTGGCTAGAAGTTACGCCTGCGATTCATGCAGCCAATTCTATACCCCACGGCCCCAAAAGCTGCTGCGGGAAGGAGACGTCTACCTGCTGAAATTCGCTAAGGATCGCAATGCCTATGAAGACTACCTGAAGCTGCTCGGCCATAACGGCGCAAGGGTATCCAACTGTAATTTCAATGAATACGCATCAGATTATGGAAAGCGCAAGAATCCGCCTTCTTTGGAGGACGCCTGCTCTCACTTAGAACAAATGCCAGAAGAACAGCTTCAGGACTTAGCGGAAAAG
Source organism: uncultured Eubacterium sp. (assembly GCA_948470065.1). Lineage (GTDB taxonomy): Bacteria > Bacillota > Clostridia > Lachnospirales > Lachnospiraceae > Petralouisia. The sequence continues at coordinate 9,494 of CAOKNO010000095.1, forward strand.
CTAGAAACTGGGTTTTATCCTTGGGAGAAGGCCGAGCCCTACCATAAGAGAATCTCCGCTCTCCTGCAGCGCATGCACAGGCAGAACAAGCAGAAATCAAAAAAAGCCAGCAACGACGCCGCCCAAAAGCGTCCAACTCCTGAAAAGAACCCTGGGAAGCTTTCGTCTGACACAAAAAACATGCCGAAGCATCCCCAGGATTTCCCATACCATACGGCTGATTCCGTAAAGGATCCCAAAAACGTACCGTCTCGATCAAAAACGCCTATGGTAGATCCTAGAAAGCTGCCGTTTCAATCCAAAACGCCCACGGTAGATCCTGGGAACCTGCAGTCTGGCCTTCAAACGCCTGGTAAGGATGGCAACTCCATTTTACAGGAACATAAAGACAATGGCAAAAACGGCAGGGAGGTTACGTATAAAACTCAGGATCCTGGCAAGGATTCTAACGGCCATAGTTCGAAAACAACCAACCGTCCTACCGATCTTGGCAACCATCCAGACGGACTACGATCTGATTCCCAAAGCGCCGCTAAGGATTCCCAAACACCATCCCCAGGCAATCGGCACGAATCTAGCGCTAGGGATAGGGAGCATTCCTCCCACTACGCTTCACGCATGGAGAAATTAAACCGCATGTCCCTTAGGCAGCTTGAAGAATTAAAACGGCAGATACAGGAGGACGCCCAGCTAGATCCTTTGACAAAGAAAGACTACCTTGCCAGGATCCAGCAGGCCGCCAACCAGAAGGAAGAAGAAGCGGCATACCAAAAATCACGTTCCTGCCAGGATAAGCCTTACCATATCATATCGCGTACCATAGAGGAAATCAGCCGTTCCAATTGCCCGGAAGCCCCCAAACAATCCATTCTGGAGTTCCTAAGGGACGTAAGGCAGCGGCGCGGGCAGCAAGAAGCTTCGCAATTAATTGCCAAACTCCCGCCTCAGATCAGCGGGAAGCAATACCAGGCGTTTTGCAGCAAGCTGGCTCAGTACGAGGATGTGGATCTCTCAGCTTACCAGGCGCAGCTCGACGATCGGCGCAGCCAAAGCCGCAGCCTGGAACTGGCTGGGATGCTGAAACGTGCGGCAAGAAGCAGCCGGAGTTCTTTAATGAGTATGCTACAGCAAATCAAGGATGGGGATTACCCACCAGAGGAAGCCGCCCCTGCCAAAGAAGAGGTGGAACAACGGATCCGTGCTCTGGATGAAAAAGCCATCGACGAGATCTGCCCAGATATTATGGGTATGTCATTTGACGAAGCTGCAGAAGCATACGAAAAAATTGAAAAGGGACCCTTCCTTCCAGAATTAAAGACAGATACGCTTGAGATGATCGACAAACGCCTGACGAAACTTAAAATGGATGAATGCTCCCTCCTGGTGGAGAAGCTGAAGGATGACGTGAAAGGCAAACTCAAAGATACCGAACGGCTCCATTACTATGAAGTCCGGAGCATTATGCGTGGAGACTGGAAGCCAGAGGAAGCCGCCCTTGCAGCCATGGCGCTTGATACATACGCCAGCGACCGGAACCGCTACGAATACCCCATCCTTATCTGCGATACCTCCAACAAGAAAAATGGCAAGGAAGGCTTCATCCTAACCCCGGATCACCTCTTTTACAACAGCACCTTTAGCAGCGAAGCGATCCCCATCCGTTCAATTGCCCGGATCGAAGGGAATAGCGGGCTGATTGGCCGCGGCCTGTCCATCAGCCGCAAGAGCGGCAGCAAAGCAAAAATCCCAGGCGGCGTACCTGCCAAAGAACTCCGGGCATTTGCAGAGATCCTAAACCGCTTTGTTTCGTATTTGCAGGAAAAGCCAGAATCCAGAAGTATCGCCTACCTTGCAAAAGAAAAGCATGAGGTAAAATGCTGCTACCGATGCGGCTACAACTACCGTAGCGGGAATGTATGCCCCAAATGCGGCAACCAGGCGAACCATTGAACAACAATAGGTAGGTAATTGCGAAACCCTCTCTGGGACAGACGCGTCTGTCCAATCCATACAA
>CAOKNO010000096.1 GCA_948470065.1 uncultured Eubacterium sp.
GTATGGATTGGACAGACGCGTCTGTCCCAGAGAGGGTTTCGCAATTACCTAATAACATAAGGGTTCGTGTTCTGATATGTTGCTCCCTGGCAGCCGCAGTATGGCGGTTCAAAGGAAGTATGCACAGCAAGTTCCCGGTTGTCTGCTCGGGCTTAAACTACTTTGCGGGGAGATCTAAGGCGTCGCGGATATTCTCGTGCACCTTTTTCGATATCTGTAGCAAAAACGCGCGTTCTTCTTCCGTTACCCCCCGCAGGATCAGGTTATACATATGTTTGCGCAGCTCGATGATCTGCCCTACGATGGCTTCGGCCTGCCCGGTCAGGAATAAATGAATACAGCGGCGATCGTGCTGATCTTGCACAACGGTAATCAAGCGTTGTTTCGCCATCCGGTCGATGGATTGGGAAATATGCCCCTTGTTGAATAAGTTGAGTTTGCTGATATCTTTTGGCGTATTCTGATTTCCTGATTTATAAAGAAAATATAGAATGTCAATATCAATTTTGCACAGATGGTATTCGTTGCGCAACGCGTCGATCTGCTGGTTGTATAATTTTTGGAGCTGCGTCCCTTGCAGAAGGCTTTCAATCATCCAATCCACTTGCGCCACCTCATAGTTTAAATTTAAACTAAATATACCATGGATGGGAAAAAGAATCAAGTGGTAAAAATTCTTGACATAAAACCGAAATCGGACTATACTGGATGAAAGTCTGATTTCGGACTTGAAAGAGATGGGCGGATTCGGATTGTGCGCCGGGAGAGGAGGAGAAGATGAAATTCCAGCAGGGATGGGAATTAGAGGAGTTTAACCGGATGTACCGTGAGATGGATGGGATTTACCATGTGCTTGCGAAGCGGGCGGGGATGTCGGATAGTGCGTTTTATATTTTATATGCGATTGCAGAGTTGGGGGATGGATGCTCGCAGAAGGAAATTTCCAAACGCTGCTCTATCCAGAAGCAGACGATCCATTCGTCCGTACAGAACCTGGCGGCAAAGGGTGTTTTGTATCTTTCGAAAGGGAAAGGCAGGGATAAGCACATCCATTTGACAGAACTGGGGGAGCGGCTTGTGGAAACGGAGATATTTCCGGTGATGGAGATGGAAAAGGAGGCTTTTCTGGGAATGGAGCCAGGAGAGAGCCAGAAGCTGCTAGAACTGATGGAAAAATACATCCGTCTGTTCCGGGGAAAAGCAGGATGGTAAAGCATCTTGGGCAAATGCGAAACGCCTTTTTTAGGAACATCGGATTGGCAGCCGAATCCAAAATAAGGGCGTCTAGCCGCCGCATCGCTTACATGGGATATTTCGCAAGCGTCTAAGGAAAAGAATTGGAAGACAGGAGGAAGAGAAGATGAGGGTACAATTATCTGACCATTTTACTTATCAGCGGCTGATACGCTTTGTGCTGCCGCCAATCCTTATGATGATCTGTACCTCTTTGTACAGTATTGTGGATGGTTTTTTTGTTTCGAATTACGTGGGGAAGACGCCGTTTGCGGCAGTCAACCTGGTGATGCCTGTCTGTATGGGGTTTGGTGCGATTGGCATTATGATGGGAACCGGGGGAAGCGCTTTGGTTTCCAAAATGCTGGGCGAAGGGAAGCATAAGGAAGCGAAGGAATGTTTTTCCCTGCTGGTTTATTTTGCAGTAGGCTTAAGCCTTGTGCTGTCTTTGGTGGCGGTGATTTTTGCGGAACCGATTTCGAAGGCGCTAGGGGCAAAAGGGGAATTGCTGGTAAACTGTGTGCTGTACATCCGGATCCTGTCTATTTCTTTGCCCTCCTTTGTGCTGCAGAATATGTTCCAGAGTTTTTGCGTAGCGGCTGAAAAGCCGTCTTTGAGCCTGCGTGTGTCTATTGTGGCAGGGATCACGAATATGATCCTGGATTATTTGTTTATCGTGGTGTTCCGCTGGGGGCTTGCAGGCGCTGCGGTTGCGACGGTAACTGGGGAATTGATAGGCGGCATTGTCCCGCTGGCGTATTTTATCCGCAAAAACGACAGCCTGCTGCAATTGGGGAAAACGAAATTCCGTGTTAGGACCTTGGGTAGGGCGTTTGGGAACGGTTCGTCTGAAATGGTGACGCAGCTTTCAGTTTCCATTGTCAATATCCTATATAATTTCCAGCTTATGCGGTTTGCCGGGGAAAACGGCGTTGCGGCTTATGGGATTGTGATGTATGTGAATTTCGTGTTTATGGCCATAAATTTTGGTTATGCCATCGGCAGCAGTCCTGTGGTAAGCTTCCATTATGGGGCGGGCAACCACAAGGAGCTTAAGAATTTGTTACAGAAAAGCATTACGCTGATGGCGGCCTGTGGGATTGGCCTTACGTTGCTGGCGGAAGCTTTGAATCTCCCATTGGTGTCGGTGTTTGCAAGCTACGATGAAGAACTGCTTGCCATGACTTGCCGCGGGTTCCGTTCCTATGCCCTTGCCTTTTGCGTGATGGGGCTGAATGTCTGGGGCTCCGCATTTTTCACGGCATTGGGAAATGGGGCGGTATCTGCCGTAATCTCGTTTCTCAGGACATTGGTGTTCCAGGTGGTTATGGTCTTTTTGCTGCCATACTTTTGGGGAATCGACGGAATTTGGCTGGCGATTGTGGCGGCGGAGTTTTTGGCGTTATGCTGTACGGTAGGTTTCCTGTTACGTAACCGCAAGCGGTATCATTATGCGTGACGCATGTATTTTTTTCCAGGTATTGCAGATACTTATGGCAAAAACAGGAATGAGGGACAGCCATGAAAACATTTCATCAGTTGTATCTTGATATTTTGAAACAGGAAACAGGGCGGGGGCGTGTGATGGAGGGGGAATATGATCCCTACCATATGGATTGCCTGCTGCATCCAGAGCGCCATGCGCCCGTGGTATTTGCAGAGGAATGCGAGCAATGCGCATATGAACAGGCTTGCCAGAATAGCTGTATCTTTGATGCGTTTGAACAAGGCGAAGATGGGAAAATACGTATCAACAAGGAAAAATGCACTGGCTGCGGGGCGTGTGTGGATGCCTGCAGGCTGGAAAAGCTGGCGGCAAATAAGGACGTCGTACCGGTGCTTCGTGCCGTGCGCGATGGCAAACGGGAGGTTTACGCGTTGGCGGCTCCAGCGTTTTTGGGGCAGTTTGGGGAAGAGGTCACCACAGGGAAGCTGCGGGCGGCATTTAAGGCGATGGGCTTCCAGGGGATGATCGAGGTCGCTGTATTTGCAGATATCCTTACCTTGAAGGAAGCGCTGGAATTTGACGCCAATATCAAGGAGGAACAGGACTACCAGCTTACAAGCTGCTGCTGCCCGGTCTGGATTGCCATGATACGGAAGGTTTACCAAGAACTTATGCCACACGTGCCGGGGGCGGTATCGCCGATGATTGCAGCAGGGAGGGTCGTGAAGCGGCTGCATCCCGAAGCGGTTACGGTGTTTGTGGGGCCTTGCATGGCGAAGAAGCAAGAGGCGAAGGAGCCTGACATTGCAGACGCTGTGGATTATGTGCTGACGTTCCAGGAAGTGCAAGATATGTTTGAGGCGGCGGAGATCCATCCAGAGCTTCTAGGGGAAGACGACAAAGAGCATTCATCCCGGGCAGGGCGGATTTATGCAAGGACCGGCGGGGTCAGCGAAGCCGTGAAGGCTACGGTAAAGCAGCTTAACCCAGATCGTAAGATTGAAGTGCGGGCGGAGCAGGCGGATGGGATCCCGGCTTGCCGCGCTATGATTGAACGGCTGAAGCAAGGGGAGATAAAAGCGAATTTTTACGAAGGGATGGGCTGCAACGGCGGTTGTGTCGGAGGACCTAAGATTATCATTAATAAGGATCAGGGGAAACAAAACGTAGACCGTTATGGGGAAGCGGCGGAGTACCAGACGCCGCTCGAAAACCCGTTTGTCTTAGAACTGCTAGAACGTCTGGGGTTCCATACAATCGAGGAGTTTTTGGAAAAAAGCGATATCCTGGTCAGGGAGTTTTAATACGATCACTTGTGGGAGGACGGAAGATGAATTTTAATAAAATACACCATATTGCAATTATTGGGAGCGATTATAAGGAATCGAAACATTTCTATGTAGATCTGTTAGGGTTTGAAGTGATACGGGAGAATTATAGAGAAGAGAGGGACGACTATAAGATTGATTTGCGGTGCGGGGAGCAGGAAATTGAACTTTTTATCCAGAAAGGCTGCCCGGCCAGGCTTAGTTACCCAGAAGCGTTGGGATTGCGGCATATTGCCTTTTATGTAGAAGACGTTGCAGAAGCTGCGCGGCAGTTAGAGGAAAAGGGGATCAAAACGGAACCCATAAGGATAGATGAGATTACCGGGAAGGAAATGACGTTTTTCCATGACCCCGACGGGCTTCCGATCGAAATCCATGGATAGTGCGAAACGATAGGAAATGGTTCCTTTGCCGGAGCAATATAAATCCAGCCCTTGCCGCAGATGGCGTTTGGGGCTGGATTTGCTGAAATATATTGATTACTGGTTTAGGCTGATTACCTGCTGGGGAACGCTATTCTGACCAAGCGGCGCCTTGCCCGGCGTCCTCTGTGTGGATTTCTACCTCTCCTGGATCCTTACCTGGCAGGAGCCGGAGCGTTCCTTCGTCATCTTCTGGGGTTTTTGTATTATCTGTACTGCCTGTGCTGTCAAGGTCTGCGCTGCCTGCGCTGTCAAGGTCTGCGCTGTCAGCGTCTGTGCTGTCAGTGTCTGTGCCTTCCTCTCCAAATAGTTCTTCTTCTATTTTCTGGATATATTGCGCTGCGGCGTCTGGATCGGCATTTGATGTGTCAAGAGGCAGGTGGAACAATACGTTTAACCCTTCGTAGGATTCATTTGGCGTAATGGCGCCAGACGTTTCATCAAAATGGTACGCTTCTGGATTATAAAATGTCCCGTCGCTGACAGCCAGGTATAAGCCGCGGTCAGCAAAGATTTCTACATTGTCAGATTCGGTAATCCGGTATTGGACGCCATGTTCTACAAATTCGCTGTAGCCGCCGCCCATTGTAACAATATTGTACCAGACTGGGTTCAGGCTCTGGATTAGGGGGGAGACAAACAGCGGTTCCTGGCCATAAGCTTCGTCGCTGGTGGATGGCCTTGGCGTGCCGTCTGCATTTTCAATGGCTGTCACAGTGTATGTGTGGCTGCCATCCAGTTCCTTTGCGGTATCGGAGGATACATAGCGGCTTAAGCGCTCTCCTGACACGATCCCTAAAAGCGTAACCTTATAATCCCCCGATGTCTGGGATTCGTTGATAAAAATGGCGTCCTTGCTTTGGAATGCTTCTGCAAGGCCTACGTCTTCTATGGCTTCAGCCGCCTTGTCCGGCGTCAGGTATTTCAAAGACGCGGCGACGGTTAACGAGCCGACGGAAAGGATGGCTACGGCAATCAATGCGGCCGCCGGGATGCGTTGGTAGAATTTCTGTTTCATTTCCTTCATCTCCTCTGCTTTTTGTAAAATGCCCTGGTTAAGGCTGTGGCTGGGTGTTTTGTTTGGAGAAAGGGCTTGTTGCAGCAATTGATCCAGATCAGTTTTGTCTTTCATTTCGAACAACCTCCAATTTTACTTTTTTCGGTGGAAACAAGGATGTTTTGTGGAGTCAGCTTTTGCCCCAAATGGTTTCTAATTCCTGTTTCAATTGTTTCCTTGCCTTGTGCAGCCGGCTTTTTACAGTACCCTGGGGAAGCTTGAGGATTTTCCCGATCTGTGCGCACGGAAGCTGGAGCGTATAATATAAGTAAATGGGGATGCGGTACTTGTCGTCTAGGCTTGCGACCGCGTCCTGCACCTGGGCATACAGTTCCTGTTCTAGCAAGGCCTCTTCTGGGGAATGCCAAATGCAGCAGCCTGCATCCTGTGCGTTCCCTTCTATATATTGCCCGGTTCCGGCAATCCGGTTTCTCCAGGCGTATTTCCGTTTCCGGTTCTTCCAGATGCGTAGCGCGATGGATACCAGATAGCTTTTGGGGTTATCCTCACGGATCAGGGGTTTTCCAAGCTCGATGGCTTTTAAAAACGTATCCTGGTAGAGATCCTCTGCTTCCTGCGTATTCCGGGTAAGCTGGCTGCAAAACGCATATAGTTCAGTTCCATATTGTTCGATGCATTGTTCTAATGGTATGCCATTCATGTGATACAACCTCTCAGACGTCTTTTGAAAGGCTGTGCTTTTGCCCTTCACTGATACATTGTAATAACTCTCCAGATGGTTCACAACTTTTGTTTAAAAAAATATAAAAAAATAGCTTGTATTTACATCAATTCAAGTTTAGAATAGGAATAGATACGGTATTTTGCGGTTCGGTAGAGCAAATCGCCGTGTTTTCAATGTTTTTACTAAAAATTTACTAAATGTAGGAGGTTTTACAATGAAATTACAGAGAAATTATAAGTTTTGGTTCTGTACTGGTTCCCAGGATTTATATGGAGATGAATGTCTGAGGAATGTGGCTGAGCACTCCAGGATTATTGTGGATAAGCTGAATGCTTCCGGCGCGCTTCCGTTTGAAGTAGTATTGAAGCCTACGCTGATCACGAACGAGCTGATCCGCAAGACCTTTAATGAAGCGAATATTGATGAAGACTGCGCTGGCGTTATCGTTTGGTGCCACACCTTCTCACCGGCTAAATCCTGGATTTTAGGCCTTCAGGAGTACCGTAAGCCGCTGCTCCATTTACATACCCAGTTCAACGAAGAGATTCCGTATGATACCATTGATATGGACTTCATGAACGAGAACCAGTCCGCGCACGGCGATCGTGAGTGGGGCCATATGGTTACGCGTATGGGGATCGAACGTAAGGTCGTTGTAGGACACTGGACAAGCGCTGCAGTACAGGATAAGATTGCTTCCTGGATGCGTACGGCAATCGGGATTGTAGAGAGCAGCCATGTACGTGTTATGCGTGTGGCGGACAATATGAGGAACGTTGCTGTTACCGAGGGCGATAAGGTAGAAGCACAGTTGAAATTTGGCTGGGAAGTGGATGCTTATCCGGTAAATGAGATTGCAGAATCTGTCGCAGCCGTATCTGAATCCGATACGAATGCACTGGTGGATGAATATTATGACAAATATGAAATTCTCTTAGAAGGCAGGGACGCAGACGAATTTAAGAAGCATGTAGCAGTACAGGCGCAGATTGAAATTGGGTTCGAGCGTTTCTTAGAAGAGAAGAATTACCAGGCAATCGTTACCCACTTTGGGGATTTGGGCGCATTGAAGCAGCTTCCGGGCCTTGCAATCCAGCGTCTGATGGAAAAAGGCTATGGCTTCGGCGCAGAAGGCGACTGGAAGGTTGCGGCTATGGTACGTATTATGAAGCTGATGTCCGCAGGCATGAAGGATGCGAAGGGGACGTCCATGTTAGAAGATTATACATATAATTTAGTGCCTGGCAAAGAAGGCATCCTTCAGGCGCATATGCTAGAGATCTGCCCGACGATCGCAGAAGGCCCGATCAGCATTAAGTGCCAGCCGCTTTCCATGGGCGACAGGGAAGATCCGGCGCGTCTGGTATTTACTTCTAAGGAAGGTCCTGGGATTGCGGCTTCCTTGATTGACCTTGGCAATAGGTTCCGCTTGATTATCAATTCCGTAGATTGCAAGAAGGTGGAAAAGCCAATGCCGAAGCTTCCGGTAGCGACAGCGTTCTGGACGCCGAAGCCAGACTTCGCAACAGGCGCAGAAGCTTGGATTTTAGCAGGCGGCGCGCACCATACGGCATTCTCCTACGATATTACCGCAGAGCAGATGGGCGACTGGGCGGCAGCTATGGGCATTGAAGCCGTATTTATTGATGAAAAGACGAATATCCGTGACTTTAAGAAAGATTTAATGTTAGGGAACGTTGTCTTTGGGAAATAGCCTGATCCTACAGAAGGATGGTTCGGCAGAGCCGTAGCGTATATGCTGCGCCCTGCCGTTGGCGGGCGTCAGTTATCGCGTAGAAAGGGGGAAAAGATGAGGTTTTTTATCGATACAGCGAATGTAGATAACATCCGCAAGGCAAATGATATGGGCGTTATCTGCGGCGTAACGACGAATCCCTCCCTGATTGCAAAGGAGGGCAGGGATTTTAACGAGGTCATTTGGGAGATTACGACGATTGTGGATGGGCCAATCAGTGGCGAAGTAAAAGCCACTACGACAGATGTGGCAGGCATGGTAAAGGAAGGGCGTGCCATTGCTGCAATCCATCCGAATATGGTTGTAAAGATCCCGATGACGGTAGAAGGCTTAAAAGCTGTGAAGGTATTGTCAGCAGAGGGCATTAAGACAAATGTAACCTTAATCTTTACTGCGAACCAGGCGCTTTTGGCTGCAAGGGCAGGGGCTACTTACGTATCTCCATTCCTGGGCCGCTTGGATGATATCAACGAGATAGGCACGAGGCTGATTGAAGATATTTCAGATATCTTTGCAAATTATGATTTGGACACACAGATTATCGCGGCAAGCTTGCGTAACCCTGTCCATGTGACACAGTGCGCCCTTGCAGGCGCAGATATCGCAACCGTGCCTTATAACGTGATAGAACAGATGACAAAGCATCCGATGACAGACCTTGGGATAGAGAAATTTAGGAAAGATTATATTGCGGTATTTGGGGAATAGGCAATATTCCATTTGTATTACGGCTGCTGCGGCAGGCTGTAATTCTTAAGAAGTGCAGGCGCAGGCAGGGCGTTTTGCCGCGCCTGCAGTTAATAAAATAAAGGAGATTATTCATGGAAAACTTAGAACTTCAGAAAGCAGCCAATGAGATCCGTAAGGGCATTGTTACGGCTGTCCATGCTGCAAAGGCAGGGCATCCAGGCGGATCGCTTTCGGCAACAGAGGCATTTACATACCTGTATTTTGAGGAAATGGACATCGATCCCAAGGATCCGAAGAAGGCAGACCGTGACAGGTTCGTACTGTCAAAAGGGCATACGGCTCCTGGCCTGTATTCTACGCTTGCGAACCGTGGGTATTTCCCAGTAGAAGATTTAAAGGGGCTTCGTCAGATTGGCTCCCATCTGCAGGGGCATCCATGTATCCAGCATACCCCTGGCATTGATATGTCAAGCGGATCGCTGGGGCAGGGGATTTCTACTGCGGTAGGCATGGCGTTATCAGCCAAATTAAGCAACGACAGCTACCGTGTATACACCCTTCTGGGGGATGGGGAAATCCAGGAAGGCCAGGTATGGGAGGCCGCTATGTTTGCAGGGCATCGGAATTTAGATAACCTGGTGGTGATCGTGGACAACAATGGGCTGCAGATTGACGGTAAGATCGACGACGTTTGCTCCCCGTATCCAATCGGCGATAAATTCAAGGCTTTTAATTTCCACGTAATTGAAGTGGAAGACGGCAATGATTTTGACCAGCTCCGGGCTGCTTTCCAGGAAGCAAAGGCAACAAAGGGTATGCCAAGCGCAATTGTGATGAAGACGGTAAAAGGAAAAGGCGTATCTTATATGGAAGGACAGGCAGGATGGCACGGAAAAGCGCCGAATGACGAGGAATACGCGGCCGCAATGGAAGAATTAGAGAAAGCAGGTGAAGCATTATGCCAGAAGTAAAGAAAATTGCAACCAGGGACAGCTATGGGAACGCATTGGTAGAACTGGGAAAAGAACATGAGAATCTGGTAGTGCTGGATGCAGACCTTGCGGCAGCGACAAAGACAGGCGTGTTCAAAAAGGCATTCCCAGAACGACATATTGACTGCGGGATCGCAGAATGCAACATGATGGGCATTGCAGCAGGGATAGCAACGACAGGTAAAGTGCCGTTTGTAAGTTCTTTTGCAATGTTTGCAGCAGGAAGGGCGTTTGAGCAGGTAAGAAACTCCGTAGGATACCCGCACTTAAATGTAAAAATCGGCGCCACCCACGCTGGCATTTCCGTAGGGGAAGACGGCGCGACCCATCAGTGTAACGAGGATATCGCGCTGATGCGGACGATTCCAGGCATGACCGTAATAAACCCATCGGACGACGTGGAAGCAAAGGCAGCCGTTAAGGCCGCATATGAGATGGAAGGGCCTGTATATTTAAGGTTCGGCAGGCTTGCGGTCCCGGTTATCAACGACAGGGAAGATTATAAATTTGAAGTAGGCAAGGGCGTCCTGTTGCGGGAAGGGACAGACGTAACGATTGTAGCGACTGGCCTTTGCGTAGGCGCGTCCTTAGAAGCAGCAGAAAAGCTTGCAGCAGACGGGATCAGCGCAGAAGTGATCAACATCCACACAATTAAACCTCTGGATGAAGAGATGATCCTGGAATCTGCAAAGAAAACAGGTAAAGTCGTAACAGCAGAAGAGCATTCCGTAATCGGCGGGCTTGGAAGCGCAGTCTGTGACTGCTTAAGCGAGAAGCTGCCTACCCCGGTATGCAAGATTGGCGTAAACGACGTATATGGAGAATCCGGCCCAGCAGTCAAGCTGTTAGAAAAGTACGGTCTTGACGCACAAGGCATCTACGAAAAAGTCAAGAAGTTTATATAATATAACAGTTCAGCCATCACGCCCTGAAGGAGCGAGTCATGCAAGCATGAAAGAGCGTATAAAGGGCGTGATGGGGTGAGCGCCCGAAAATGAGCAAGGTTAGCTGCAAAGCAGCGTGAAAGAGCCGAAGGCGCCCTTGCGAATGGCGCGGCTGAACGGACGAGAGCGAGGAACATCCCCCCCAGAAGAGAGCGAGTCATGCAAGCATGAAAGAGCGTATAAAGGGCGTGATGGGGTGAGCGCCCGAAAATGAGCAAGGTTAGCCATTTAGAGAAGGTAAATATAGGGCGGCAGCTATTTGGGATGTGCAGTATCTTCCGGGATTGCTGCGGATCATTTGCCGTTGTACACGGTAATTATCAGCAGGCAACAATCTTGTTGCCTGATTCAGTTTGGAGGATTTTTATCATGGAGAGAAATCAGATTATTGAAGATATTCAAAATGGAAAGACGGCGCTTGGTATTGAGTTTGGCTCTACCAGGATTAAAGCGGTATTGGTTGGGAGCGACAACACCCCGATTGCGTCAGGCGCGCATGATTGGGAGAACCAGTTGGTAAACCATATCTGGACGTATAGCCTGGATGCAATCTGGAAGGGGCTCCAGGATTGCTACCAGAAGATGGCGGAAGACGTAAACGCACAGTATGGCGTTACCTTGACTAAGGTCGGCGCGCTTGGGTTCAGCGCGATGATGCACGGTTACATGGCGTTTAATAAAGAGAATGAGCTTCTGGTGCCATTCCGTACCTGGAGGAATACCATTACTGAAGAAGCGTCCAAGAAGCTGACGGAAGTATTCCAGTACAATATTCCGCAGCGTTGGAGCATTGCCCATCTGTACCAGGCGATTTTAAATAAAGAAGAGCATGTAAGTGACATTGCATATTTCACAACGCTTGCAGGATATGTGCATTGGAAGCTGACCGGGCAGCAGGTGCTTGGCGTAGGCGAAGCGTCCGGTATGTTCC